>CAYRZX010000432.1:0-5237 GCA_964428665.1 uncultured Gemmatimonas sp. | reverse complement strand
CGCTGTCCTACATGTCCGCGAAGTCCCGGTACACGGGTCAGGGGGAGAGCCCTGATTACTTTCACGTGAAGGGGAGGACGTATCCGGGCTACGTGCGATGACAGCGACCGGTGGTCGAGCATTTTGCATTTTCAGTCCATCACAAAATTGGCGCAAACTGCCCAGGAATCAGGCGATACATCGTTTTATAGTAGGGGCGACCCGGCGGGTCGCCCGTCGGTCTGATATGACAGAATCGCCGGGCGAGGCAACGCCTCGCCCCTACGAAAAACGGGTAAACCGACCGATCCTGGGCCGCAGCCGCCAATTTCGTGGACTGCTGATTTTGCATTTTGCATTGTGCATTGTGGTCTTACCGGGTTGCATGCCCGGCGACCCGGACCTGGACCCGCAGAAGAAGACGGCGGAGGTCTTTGCGGAGACGGTGTCCCGGCAGCAGACGAAGGCCCCCCGACAGCTCGCCCCTCCCATCCTCGCCAGCCGGGCCTTCAGAGAGGCGCCGATGCTGGCCGAGCGGTTCAAGAGGGGAGAGCTTCCTCCTGTCTCAGAGCGCCTGCCGGAGGACCCGCTGGTCGTCGTCCCGTTTGAGGAGGTCGGGAAGTACGGGGGGACCCTCCGTCACGCGCTGACCGGAGACATCATCCAGTCCGCCGGCGTGTCCAAGATCCTGAGCGAGTCGCTGATGGGGTTCGAGCGCCCGCTCCCTCGCGGCGTCGAGTGCAATCTGGTTGAAGGCTACCAGTTCCTGGACGAGGGGAGGACGGCCCTCTTCAGGCTCAGGAATGGACTCCGGTGGTCCGACGGCGCGCCGTTCACGGTGGATGATATCCTGTTCTATTATTATGACATGACGTTCAACGACGAGGCGCGGGCGGAGGACATGCCTGTCCCGCCCACGATCTGGGTCGTGGACGGCAGGCCGATCCGCCTGGAGAAGGTGGACGACCGGACGCTCCGCGTCTCCTCGCCCAGGCCGCTGGGGCGCGTCCTGCACGCCCTGGCCAACACGGACAATTTTGCGTATCCCAGGCACGTCCTGTCCAGGTGGCACCCGAAGTACAGCGCGGGGGCCAGCTACGCGGACTTCCGGCGGAGGACGACGGGCGCCATGCTGTTGATGACGCCGGGCATCCCCAGGCTGTCTGCGTGGGTCGCGAAGGAGTGGGTGCGCGGGCAGCGGCTGGTCTACGAGCGGAACCCTTACTACTGGAAAGTGGACAGCGCGGGGAACCAGCTCCCGTACGCGGATGATCTGGTGTTCACCGTGGTGCAGGACCCGCAGGTCATTCAGTTGAAGTTCATGAACGGGGAGCTGGACCTGTTCGGGCGCTACTCGCGCATCGATATGTACCCCACGCTCAGGGCGGAGGAGCAGAAGGGGCGGTTCAGGCTCTACATCTCCGGGCCTTTTTCGGGGCCGGCCCTCTACCTCAACTGGGACTGCCCGAAGCCGGCCCTGCGGGAGGCCTTCCGTGACATCCGGGTCCGGGTCGCCCTGTCGCACGCCATCAACAGGGAGGAGATCAACCAGACCCTCTATCACGGCCTGCTGGAGCCCTCCGGATACTCGTTCGGGCCGTCGAACCCCTATTTTTCGGAGGAGGCCTACCAGAAATATTCGGAGTTCGACCCGGAGAGGGCGCGCGCGCTGCTGGACGAGGCCGGGTACCGGGACGGGGACGGGGACGGCTTCCGCGAGCTGAAGGACGGCTCCCGCTTCGAGCTGAACATCGACGTGATGGCGCCCGATTTTGGCCGGGATGTCTGCGAGCTGGTGGCGGAGCAGTGGAGGGAGGTGGGGGTCAAGGCAAACCTGAACGGGGCGCTGCGGGACATCATCTGGCCGCGCCGGCTCAACGGGGAGTTCGACATCCATCACTGGGGCCTGGAGGGGCCGGAGGACCCGCTGGGGCGACTGAACGACTGGGCCATCGCCTCGCCGACATCGCCCTTCTGGCACCGGAACGCCTCTAAAGAGGGTCCGGAGTGGCTCCGGGAGGCCACGCGCTGCATCGAGATGGCGCTGACCACGGTGGACACGGCGAGGGCGCGGGAGTACATGATCAGGGCGCGGGACCTGCACACGGAAAACATTCCGGTGATCGTGGTGGGGTCCGCGTATCACGTCTGGGGGGCCAGCGCCCGCCTCGGAAACGTGCCGGAGGACGGGAGTTCAGCGGACGTGCACCGGGGGTGGGGGAGGTCGGTGGCGCACGAACAGGTATACATTAAACACGATTAGGGCAGGGGCGGTTCGCGAACCGCCCCTGCAAGATATAATTCCATGACCTCTTACATCCTCCGCCGCATCCTTCACATGGTCCCCACGCTGGTCCTGATCTCCATCGTCAGCTTTGTGATCATCCAGCTGCCGCCGGGGGACATGCTGACGTCGTTCATGGCGCAGCTGGCGGGGCAGGGGGAGCAGGGGTCGGAGAGCGCGGTGGAGCAGGTCCGGGCGCTGCGGGAGCGCTACGGGCTGGACGATCCGGTCTATGTCCAGTACTTCCGGTGGATCGGCAGGATCGCGCTGCACGGGGACTTCGGCGAGTCCTTCACCTACAAGATGGGCGTCCTGGAGCTGCTCTGGGACCGGCTGGGGCTGACACTGGCGCTGACGCTCTCGGCGCTCGTCCTGACGTGGGTCATCGCCGTCCCCATCGGGGTCTATTCGGCGACGCGGCCCTACTCGGCCGGGGACTACGGCTTCACGTTTCTGGGCTTCATAGGGCTGGCCACGCCCAGTTTCCTGCTGGCCCTGGTCCTCATGTTCATCCAGGCGACCGTCTTCGAGGCCAGGTCAGTGGGCGGTCTGCTCTCGCCCGAATACATCGGCGCCCCCTGGTCCATAGACAAGGCGAAGGACCTGCTCGCGCACATCTGGGCGCCGGTGGTGGTGATCGGGACGGAGGGGACGGCGAGCGTCATCCGCATCATGCGGGGCAACCTCCTGGACGTCCTGGGGCAGCAGCACATCGTGACCGCGCGGGCCAAGGGGCTGAGGGAGTGGAGGGTGATCGCCAAGTACGGGGTGCGCATCGCGATCAACCCGCTCGTCAGCCGGCTCGGCCTGCAGTTGCCCGGCCTGATCTCCGGGGCCGTGGTGGTGGGGATCGTGCTGGGGCTGCCGACGGCGGGGCCCCTGTTCTACACCGCGCTGACCTCGCAGGACATGTTTCTGGCCGGGGGGTTCATCCTGATCGCGGCGACGCTCGTGCTCGCCGGAAACCTGCTGGCGGACATCGCGCTGGCCTGGCTGGACCCGAGGATCCGGTATGAATAGCGTTCTGGAAATGACCTCTGCCAGGGCCTCCTCTCCAGGGGGCCGGGAGTCCCCTGCCCCAACGGGCTCCTACTCCCAGCGCCGGCTGATCTGGCGGCGATTCAGGAAGCACCGGGCGGGCGTGATCGGCGGGTGGGTCGTGCTCGTGCTCTACGTCTGCGTCCTGCTGGGGGAGTTCCTGGCCCCCCACGCGGTGGACCGCCGATATTACGAGTTCGTCCACGCCCCGGCGCAGCGCATCCACTTCTTCTCGAACGAGGGGTTCCACCTCCGTCCCTTTGTGTACGGCATCAAGGGGAGCCTGGACCGCCGGACGGGCATCAAAAGGTATGCGGAGGACGCCGGGAGGCGGTGTCCCATCACCCTGTTCGTGCGAGGGGACGCCTACTCCTTCTACGGGCTGTTCAGGACCGAGGTCCATCTGTTCGGGACGGGGAAGGGGAACCCGATGTTTCTGCTGGGGACGGACCGCCTGGGGCGGGACCTCCTGTCCCGCATCCTGGTGGGGGGGCGGACGTCGCTGACCGTGGGGTTTCTGGGCGTGCTGATCAGCATTGCGCTGGGCTCGGCCTTCGGCGTGATCTCGGGATACTACGGGGGATGGGTGGACCACCTCATCCAGCGCTGGATCGAGCTGATCGCCGTGTTCCCGCACATCCCGCTCTGGATGGCCCTGAGCGCGGCGGTGCCCCCCGAGTGGCCCTCGGACCGGGTGTTCATGGGGATCACGGTGGTGCTGTCGTTCATCGGGTGGGCCGGGCTGGGGCGGGAGATCCGGGGCAAGACCCTGGCGATCCGGGACGCGGACTTCGTGATGGCCGCCCGGGTCGCGGGGGCGACGGACCGGCGGATCATCTTCCGGCACATCCTCCCGTCCATGTTCAGCCACATCATCGTGATCGCCACGCTGGCCGTCCCCGGCTTCATCCTGGGGGAGAGCACGCTCAGTTTTCTGGGGCTGGGGATCAAGCCTCCCATGACGAGCTGGGGGCTGCTCCTGTCGGAGGCGATGAACATCCATGCGCTGAGCCTGTATCCCTGGCTGCTCCTGCCAGGGGGGTGCATCGTGGCGGCGGTGCTGGCGTTCAATTTCCTGGGGGACGGGCTCCGGGACGCGGCGGATCCGTATGCGAGCAGGTGAAAGACAGGGCGCGCCTCTGCTGGACATCCGGGACCTCAAGACCCACTTCTTCACGGACGACGGGGTGGTGCGGGCCGTGGACGGGGTCTCCCTGTCCATCGGGCGGCGGGAGACCGTCGGGGTGGTGGGGGAGAGCGGGTGCGGGAAGAGCGTGATGGCATTCTCCATCATGCGCCTGGTCCAGAGCCCGCCGGGGAGGCTTGCAGGGGGGGAGATCCTGTTTTATCGAAATTCGGGCCCGATCGACCTGGCCCGGCTCGACCCGAAGGGGGCGGAGATGCGGGGCATCCGGGGCAACGAGATCTCCATGATCTTTCAGGAGCCGATGACCTCCCTGAGCCCGGTCCACACGGTCGGAGACCAGATCGGAGAGGCCATTGCGCTCCACCAGGGCGTGCGCCGGAGGGAGGCCCGTGAGAGGGCGGTGGAGGCCCTGCGCAGGGTGCGCCTGCCCCGGCCCGAGAGGCAGGTGGACGCCTATCCTCACGAGTTGAGCGGGGGGATGCGGCAGCGGGCCATGATCGCCATGTCGCTGGCGTGCGGCCCCAGTCTCCTGATCGCGGACGAGCCGACGACCGCGCTGGATGTCACGGTGCAGGCCCAGATTCTCGGCCTGATGCGTCGCCTCCAGGCCGAGGGGGAGATGTCGATCCTGCTGATCACGCACGACCTGGGCGTGATCGCCAGCGTTGCCGACCGCGTGGCCGTAATGTATCTCGGGAAGGTCGTCGAGTCCGCGGACACGCGGACGCTGTTCAGAGACCCGAGGCATCCGTACACGCAGGGGCTGTTGAGGTCGATTCCGAGGGTCGG
>CAYRZX010000431.1:0-5239 GCA_964428665.1 uncultured Gemmatimonas sp. | reverse complement strand
TCCACCCGCGCCACTACGCCCGGCCGGGGAGCGCGGAGTATGAGATCGCGCTCAGAGGATGGCTCTACCCGGACGAGCCCCGGGACGAAGTCGAACTGAGACTCCTGCGCCACTATCTCCCCACGCAGAAACCCATCCTGGCCATCTGCCGGGGCTTTCAGGTCCTCAACGTGGCCCTGGGGGGCGGACTCATCGCCGACGTGCCCGCCCGCGAGCACAACACCCGGCGGGACGGGACATCGGGCTACCACGCCGTCCAGGTCCTCCCCGAGACCCGCCTGAGCCAGGCCCTCGACTGCCAGGCCCATCTCTACGTCAACAGCCGGCACCACCAGGGCGTCAGCCGGGACCTGCTGGCCCCCGGCCTGCGCGCCACCGCCGCGAGCGAGGTGGGGGATGCCCTGATCGAAGGGTTTGAGCCTGAAGACGACCGCTATCTGCTCGGCGTGCAGTGGCACCCGGAGCGCCTCGCCGACTTCGGCGAGCGGGAGCAGCTCGCCAGCCGGGCCCTCTTCCGGGCCTTCGTGAAGGCCGCCCTCACCAGTCATTCAGCGGATGCCCGTCCCCGTTGAACCAGATCACGTCCACGACCACGCCCAGCCCCACGCCCGCCAGGTAGCCCATCAGCATCCCCAGGAACAGCGGCGCCGTGCGCCGGTAGTAGTCCAGCCCCCCGAACTTCAGCAAGAGCGTCTTGACCAGCCAGACTAAGAGGATGGACGACACGCTGCTGCTCAGCACCCCGGAGGCCGAGATCGTGAACCCGATGGGATGGACCGGAAACCCGGGGAACCGGTACCTCAGGTAGAACAGGAGGCCCGTGAATGCCGCGCCGGCCCCGAGGGCCCTCACCCGGTACCAGTCCGTCCCGGCTGTCCCCTGCAGGATGCGGCTGGCCGTGAGCCTCCAGATCCCCACCGCCCCGTCGCTCGACCCGTTGAAACTGACCACCCCGAAGTTGTAGCTCCCCACCGTGTGGTAGCCCTCGTGAAGGATGTATCCGACGACCGCCGCGGCCCCGACCAGGCCCCCCAGCAGCACCGCCGGGGCCAGGAGCCGGCGACGCCGGGTGTCCATCGCCACGCCCAGCCGGGGGATGTGCGCCAGCGCCGTGATCCCGAAGGTCTTGGCGTCGCAGAAAAAGGTGTAGGTCAGCCCCAGCCCGGCCGCGCTGGCCGGCCCCATGCCCGCAATCCCGAACACCTGCCAGGCGAACGCCTGCGCCGTGATCGGCCCCCGCAGGTAGACCAGCCCGCTCTCCGCGATGATGCGCGCCAGGCCCAGATACAGCACCCCCGTGGCGAACCAGAAGGTTAGCAGCGGCCCCCACCCCATCCCGGCCAGGCGCAGGAACAGGACCGCGTAGGCCCCGCAGCCGATCAGCAGATAGACCGCCGCCCGGTAGGAGATCAACTCCCCGGAGTCGTCAACTTCTCCCCTCCCCGTGAACGCCTTCCGAAACACCCCCCTCAGGTGAGACCGGGCGACATAGAGCCCCCAGCCCACGAACACCGCCATCCCGCCAAAACTCTGCCAGCCCACCGCCGCGTCGAAGGAGCACCAGGGGTCCGACTCCCCGACCCCGAACCCGAACCGATTCATGAGGCCCGTCTGGAGGATGGCCAGCAGGTGGAAGACGCCGATGCTCAGCAGCACGTCCGATTTGGTGAAATACCCGAAGGCCATCGTCATCGGATGGATGGAGAACCGGAAGCTCGGAAACCCCCTCCCGACCCGGATGACCCGGCTGTTGATCGTGTTCATCGGAACGGTTAGCGGTGGGATCGCCCTGACAAACCAGGTGGCAATGTTCCAGCAGAAGACCCCCAGGACCGTCAGGAAACCGCCCCGGAAGAACCCGGACCGGATCAGCCTCGCCAGCGTCCCCTCCGACCCGGCCACCCCGGTCAGCTCCAGCACCACCGCCGCAATTGGAAACGCCAGCCGCTCGTTCTCCATCCACTGCTTTCGGAGCAGGACGACCAGGCAGAAGTTGGCCAGCATCACCGCCCCTAAAAAACCGCCCCACCAGAAGAGCGGCGCGCCCCAGGCCCCCCAGGGGATGCCCCCTCCTTCCGGCAGCCCCTCGTAGAACCCGGCGGTGGCCCGCCGGTCCGCCACGATGCTCCAGGCCGGGATGTGCTGGAGCAGCAGCTCCTCCCACCGGTTCTCCGTCGTCGCAAAGTAGGTGGGGGCCGTGATCACCCCTAACAAATAGCCGGAGAGCCACTCCCCCTGCATCGTCGCCGCCACCATCCCCATGCAGCAGATCGTCAGCAGCTCCGACGGGGTGAGGCCACGCCCCCGGCGCTCCAGCCGGAGATTGAGGGCGAGCAGGCAGACGAAGGGGACGAGAAAGGCCTCCGAGAGGTGGGCGAAGTCCGCCCGCGAGGAGTGCGCGATCAGGCTGGAGTAGGTCGGCCAGAGGTTGACCCAGACGCACGCGGCCAGGCCGATGATGAATGCACGTCGGGTCATGACATTCTACCAGTTATGAAATCCATGCCCTTCCCCCGGAAACCAGATCAGATCCACCACCATCGTGGCCACCACCCCCACCGCGTAGCCCGCCACCGTCCCGTAGAAAAACGGCTTGGCCCGGTGGTAGAGCCGGATGTCCCCGTATCGAAGGATCAGGAACTTGGCCAGCCAGACCCAGAAGATGCTGAAGGCGTAGTAGCGCGGCCCGGAGGTGTACTGGAACGCCAGGCCCAGGGGGTGGAGCGGCCACCACGTCAGCCGCGTCCGCAGCAGCGCCAGCAGACCCGCCCCGGCCGCGCCCGCCAGCCAGACGCTTAGCTTCTGCGAGTCGAACACCGTCCGCTGCGCCTCGCCCGCGGACCTGGAGATGTCCTCAAAGATGCCCAGCGGCCCCTCCCACAGCGTCCAGCTCCGCAGGTAGAGCGCGGACCGCGCATAGCAGAAATAGATGATCGCCACTGCGGAGACCACGAACCCCACCCCGAACGCCACCCAGACCGTCCCGACGGCCCAGCGCCGCCCCTCCCGCGCCCCCTCCAGCGCCTTCAGGTGGTGCGGCAGGGTCTGCAGCGTCTGCATTCTCCCGGCCCCGTAGAACGCCCCGCTGTTGACCAGCTCCAGACCGGTCAGGTTTCCGACCGTCATCGCCGACGTCCCCATCACCGTCTTCAGGAACCACCCCCCCTTCTCCCCCACCGGAAACAGGTAGCCGAACCCGCTCGCTGCGATGTACTTCATCACCGCGAAATACCCCACGAACATCAGCGCCATCTGCCCGGCGGCCATCCCCGGACTCATCCCCACGGCCACGAGCCACCCGAACACATAGGCCGCGCAGCCCCCCAGCCCGGCCCACGCCGCCCGGCAGGTCATCGCCTCCCCCCCTCGCTCGCCGGACCGGGCCTGCCGCCACGTCTCGCGGAGGTGCCGGCGGGCCATCCAGACCGACCAGATCACCAGCGCCGTCATCGCCCCGTGGCTCTCCAAGTTGATCAGCTCCGTCCCCGTGGACGGCTGGCCGGGCGCGCCCAGCACCAGCCCGGTCCGCTGGATCAGACCCACCTTGAATACGGCGAAGGCGTTGAAGACCCAGAAGCTGAGCAGGAGGTCCAGGTCGCACAGGTAGCCCAGCCCGATGACCAGCGGATTGACGCGGTAGTAGACCTCCGGGAAGTCCCGCGCCAGCGTCATCGCCCGCCGCGGATAGGCGTCGAACAGCTCGCTGCGCGGCACGCCGGGGAAGAAGAACGTGATCATGTTCCAGAAGATCACCCCGGCGGTCCACGCGAACCCCGCCCAGAAGACCGGGCTCCGGAAGACCCTCGGGATCGCGCGCCCCTCCTCCGTCCCGGCCATGTCCGCCGCAAACCCCACGAGCGGGTAGGTCAGCCGCTCCGCGTCCGCCCACTGCCGGTGGAACAGGACCGAGATGCACAGCCCCG
Organism: uncultured Gemmatimonas sp.; assembly: GCA_964428665.1. Classification (GTDB taxonomy): domain Bacteria; phylum Latescibacterota; class UBA2968; order SICM01; family SICM01; genus SICM01. Next base: position 1,316 of record CAYRZX010000431.1, on the reverse strand, counting down.
CCCCGGTCATCGCCAGCGACACGGACATCCACCACCAGACCGGCAGGACCCACGCCGACCAGGGGACCCCCTCCCCCGGCTGGAGGCCGAAGTAGAAACGGTCCACCACGTAGGGCGCCGGCGCCGGGAACGCCCAGTCCGGCAGGGCGTCCATGAACGTCTCGGCCCACCGGTTCTCCGGCGTGGCAAAAAAATGGGGCGCGGGCAGGGCCCCGATCAGGTAGCCCATCCAGCCCACGCCCGGCATCATCCCCGCGATCCAGGCCATGCCCAGGATCACCATCAGCTCCGTGGTGGACAGGCGAGCGCGGGGGGCCACGCGCGTCAGCAGGGCGTTGATCCCCACCCAGGCCAGGAGCGTGACGATCAGGATGAGGGGGTACTGCTCCTTGACCAGCGACCCCACCCGCCAGACGACCTCCGAGACGTTCCCGAAGAGGGCCAGTCCTCCTGCGGTGAGCGTCCCCAGCAGCACGGACCGGAGGGTGATCCTGTTTTCGCGAGGCTCTTTCACGGCCGGTCCCCTCCCCTCACGACCAGACAAAAATCTCCTCATCTTCCGGCGACAGCCCCACGAAGGCGGCCAGCACGATGCGCGGCCTCTCCCCCGTGACCGGGGGCACCTCGTGGATGTTCTCCGTGAAGAAGAAGTAGAGGTCCCCCGGCTCCAGGTGGACCTGCGCCGGGGCGAGACCCCGCTCCGCCGCGTACTGGTGGAACGTCCCTGCCGCGAGGCGCCCCTGGAGGGCCGGCGTCCACGGCGCATTGTAGAGGTAGGAGTCCCGGCCCTCTCCGCCGTCGTCGCTGTTCTGGAAGCAGAGCACCCCCGCGCACTGCTGCCGGAACCGGGAGACCGCATAGTTGAAAAGCTTCGACCGCCTGGACACGGAGTCGAAGTGCGGATTGTGCCCCACCCCCGCGTGGTAGGTCCTGAAAATGGCCGGCCCGTAGACCCGCCCGTCCGGCTCCCGCGCGGTCATCACTCGTTTGTCCGGGGCCATCCGGGCCAGCGCCTCGTAGATCGTCCGCACCGGGTCCTCGTAGCCCTCGAACAGCGTCTCGAAGAGCGCGCGCGTCCCCGCGGCGTGGGCGAAGAACTTCGCCGGGTCTGCGCTGTGCGTGCCCAGGCTGGTCCCGATGTCCACCCGGCGCGGCGTCCCGTCCTCCCCCTTTCGCGGGTCATAGAGCAGCCCCCGCGCGTAGAACCGCTCCACCAGCGCCGCGCAGTGGGCCGGGGGGTAAGCCCCCCGCAGGATGACCGCCGGCGTCTCCCCCGCCACCAGCGCCTCCATCGGCCTCGGACACCGCCGCAGGAC
>CAYRZX010000430.1:0-5294 GCA_964428665.1 uncultured Gemmatimonas sp. | reverse complement strand
CCCAGGACCAGATGGAATTTGGCCTTTTTCTTCATGGTCCTGTATACGTCCTGCAAGACCCGGAACATATCGTTGAAGTAACCCGCCACCATCAGGTCATAATCTTTCTTCCCACCCTTTGTAAGCCTTATTCGGGAGAGGTTCACGACTTTATCGGCAAGGTCTGTATAAACGGACTTATCGGCCTCCTTGATGGCGTCGTTGACAGGCGTGCCGTTAAATTCGTTTCTGTTGATTTGGGTCGTGGCTGAAATGATGAGTTTTGTCCTTACTTTTTCCGTAATCTCTCCCCACGTCTTCGCAAACTCCCAAAAATAGGTCTCAAGCCGGGTCCTGTCCGCATAGTCGTAGTTGTTGAGATAGGGGGGGGAGGTAAAGACGGAATCAAAGATTTTGTCTTCAATCAGGCCCTTCGTGTTCCTGCTGTCGCCCTTGAGGGGATGGGCCTCCGCAATCTCTGGCTGGCGGGCGCATTCGTAGAGGTCCCCATACATCATGTCCAGGATTCTCTGGAATGCGACCAGCCCGTCCACCTCTTGGATTTTTTTCTTGGGGGCTATGTAAGGCCATCCCGTAGCAGCCCCGGATGCGATTCTCAGGGCGCAGGTTAAAGCCACTTTGAAGAACGAGAGATAGGGTTCTTTTTGAGAGACAACGCTGCTTTTTATAAGATGGAGTCGGGCGAGGTTGTCATCCGAGAAACATTTTCTGACTAACTCAGGATACTCTGCAAGGTCTACTCGGGACAGATTTGACCGCCGTATTTTTTCTTTGACTTCTTTAAGCACTTCTTTGATCTTGCTGTTGAGTTCGTTGTAGTCATACTCCCAGGAGAGCTTGGTCGCCGCAACCTCAAAGACGAAGGGATGGGCTTCCACGCCATAAGACTCAATGCCCTTGAGTTTGGCAGCCACGAGCGTGGTCCCTGTGCCCATGAAGGGGTCATAGAGGACCTTGCCCGGACGAAGGTTGTCCTGATGAATGATCTCCTCTACAGCTTTGTAAGAAAAACCTGCCGGATACTGAAACCAGCGATGGATCGGCGCGGACTTGCTGTCCTGAAAAGTGCCATATTTCGCTTTCGTCATCGTATATGGCGCTCTGCCTTCCTGGAGATGGAAAGAAAGGGCAAGCTGTTTCATAGAATTAACTCCTGTATGAGTGCGGTTGAAAACGTAGAGACTATAGCAGACGCTATGACTGAATAGGGAGCTTCAGTTGCTTTTTCTCGTGAGCCTGCCGAACCAGATATTCTGCTATCGCCTCCCGGACCAGTTCGGCTTTGGGCTTCCCCACTTCTTCCGACACGGCCTCTAACTCCTCAAGCTGAGAGAGGGTCAGATAGCAGTTGAACGGGATTTTGCGATCTTCGGTCCTACGCGACATAAAATCACCCCTTTGGAAAATAAGTGTTCGTTTGGGCAGCTATAATATAGTATATATGTTGCAATATGTCAAGCTCGAAAAATGAATCGTCAGGAGAAAATTGTTCATAAACGATTCAGAAACAACTATATAAAATTTTATGAAAGGGGGCCATCGATGATGAGAAGATGTTTGAGTGCGTTTGGTTGCCTGGCAGGATGGGCGCTGCTCCTGACGGCGTCATACAGCCCGGCGTCCGGCCAGGGGCTGCCGTGGGTCGCCACGATCCGGGACCTGGACCGGCGGGCGGGGCTGCACTTCGCGATCATGAGCGACAACAAGGGGGATTCGCCGTTGAGCAGCGTGGAGTGCGCCCGGATGGCGGCGTGGGTCGAGGAGGGGCGGGCGGCGTTCGTGATCGGCATGGGGGACCATCTCAAAAACGGGTGGGAGAACTCGTTCATCCCCTGGATTCAGGGGGACCGCTGGTGGCGGACGCACTTCTACCCGAACGTGGCGGACGGGGAGAACGAGTACTACAGCCCGACTCACCGGCAGAGCGATTACGGGGGGGGAGCGCCCATTCTCAGTCTGGTGGACCTCCGGGCCAATGCCGAGGTGGTCGTGCGGGAGAACGGGTGCGAATACTACGCGAAGGTCCGGCACAAAGGCTACACGGTCCACCTGATCCAGATGCACTTCTCGGACTCGCCGAAGGACCCAAATGTCGCGTTCCCGGAGGAGAGCCGGGCGTGGTTGACGCGGACACTGACCTCTATTGAGAAGGGGGAGAAGGACCTCATCGTGGTGGGGGCGCACTCGATCAAGGGGTACTGGGACGACGAACTGAACCCCGAGCAGCGCCGCACCCTGTTGCACAGGGCGGACCTGGTGCTGTCGGGCACCACGCACAACTTCCGGGTCTGGGTCCCGGAGGGGTTCGAGGACGGGAGCGCGGTCTGCGTCAACACCGGGGCGGTAAACTATCCGGGGTACATGAGCACCGAGGGCTATGTGGAGGTCCACGTGCTCGAGCCCGGGGGGGAGATCGTGGGGCAGTACGTGGACCTGACGCAGACGGAGCGCCGGCTCCAGCGGGGGAGGTTCGCGTGGGTCAAGCCGAGGGGGGGACGGATGCGGCTGGCCGACCTGAGGCCGATGGAGAAGGGGGAGGACATGGCCGAGGTGGTGGGGGCGCTGAAGGACTCCGTGAGCGCGGGCGATCTGAGCCGGGGGCTGTCGGCGCTGCTGAAGGCCAAAACCGGCGCGGACGCGGCGCAGGTGGGCGCGCGTGTGGGACTGCCCGCAGGGCCGGTCACGCGGGAGGCCGCGTGGCGGGTCTTTCAGAAGAATCGGAACCTGATGGTCGTCCGCGTTCCGCGGGCGCAGGCGGACTCGGTGACGGCCCGGCTGAGGCTGGGGCCGGTGGCGTCAAAGGGGGACTTCATCCGCGTCGCGGTCCCGCATCCGACCGTGCCGGAGATCCTGGCCTGGGCCGGGCTGACCCACCGGGCGATCGAGCCGCAGGGGATCCGGGACTACGGCCTGCGCGAGGTGGACCTGCTGGTGGCGTGGCTGAATGGGCGGTGAACAACGCGGGGGAATAGGATGGATCTGTAGGGGCACGGCATTGCCGTGCCCCTACATTTTTTGCGGCTACAGCTTCCAGTGCCGGTCCACGTCGCGCTGGTAGGCGTTAAGCCTGCCGCTGAGCACGTCGGCGACCTTCACGACCTGGCCCGTCTTGCCGGACTCGTAGACGGCCTCGCTGACGGACTTGCTGCGCAGCCCCTCCTCGGCGTCGATCTCCACGTTCCGGCCCGTGCTGAGGGCGTCGATGAAGTCCCACAGCTCCAGGGTCATGCCGTTCGTGATGCCGTAGGGGAAGAGGCGGTCCTTCTCCTTTTTGCTGAGGGTCCTGAGGTACATCCGCTGGAGCTTCGGCATGCTGTAGGTGGTGCCGTCCACGAGCTGGCACTCGCCGCGGGCCTGAAAGGCCGCGGGGTGGAAGATGTCGGAGTCCACGATGGCGCCCTTGCTGCTGTTGAAGGTGAGCTGCGTGAACCCTTTGCCGGGGGCGCTGATGGTCCAGGCCCAGGTACCGATGACGCCGCTCTTGAAGTTGAAGATGCTCGTCCAGAAGTCCTCCCGCGCGTCCAGGACGGTCTTGCCCCCCTTTTTGTGCGGGCGTTTCTCGACCTGCTCGACGCGGGCGTAGACGCTCTCCACCTCGCCGAAGAAGTAGCGCATGGAGTCCACCCAGTGCGCGCCGCTGTCCATAACCATGCCGCACCCGCCCAGGTGGCGGTCCACCCGCCAGTGCCAGTTGGGGACCTGTTTCGGGTCGCTCCACCCGGCGCTGACGGCGAACCAGAAGCGGGGCTCGCCCATCATCCCGCTCTCGCGGAGGGCCCACCGGATGGCGCGCTGGCCGAGGCTGCGCCGGCACTGCTCGGCGGTGGCGGCGATGCGCCGGCCCTTCTTCGCGGTGGCGATGATCTTTTGGGTGGCCCTGACGGTGACGCCGATGGGCTTCTCGACCAGGACGTGGAGGCCGTGGCCGAGGAGCTGGCAGGCGTGGACGTGGTGCAGGCCGTGCGGGCTGCAGATGTCGGCCCCGTTCAGGCGGCGCTCTCCATTGAGCAGGTCGTCGAGACTTTTGTGGGCGTTGACGGTCTCCCCGGTGAGGGACCGGATGCGTTCGGCGTAGTTCCGGGCGCGTTCCGGGATTTCGTCCACCGTGGCGACGATGCGGAAGCGGCGCTCCCCCCTGTTCCAGAGTTCCTCATAGCTGCGGAGATGCGCCCCGGCGATGCCCCCGCAGCCGACCAGCGCCAGGTTGACGGCGTTTCCAGGCGATTTTTGGGCCATGCTACAGACCTCCTTGGGTTTTTAACTCCACGGTCTTTCCGGTCGCCGCGCTTTCGACGGCGGCGTAGGCGATCTGAATCGAGTTGAGGTTGTCCCGTCCGCTGGTCTGGGGCTCGCGGCCTTCGTTCAGGGCGGCCATCAGCTCTCCCATGGAGCCCCCGAAGGCGTCGGGGAACCAGCTGCCCTGGAGGCGGAGTGTCTGGCTGTGATCCGGATGGTCCTTGAACGAGACGACGAGGTCGCTGCGCGAGGCCATCGCGCCGGCCTCCGTCCCGTCGATGAACCATTCGTAGCGGTGCAGGGGCGGCGTGCGGACGATGTTGTTGAAGTGGCTCACGGCCATGACCTGCGCCTCAGGCGGAAATTCCATCAGGATCGTATGACACATGGGCGAGACGGCGGCCTGGCCGGGCTGCGCGGTGGCCGCGGCCTTGACGCGAATCGGGTTCAGGCCGGTGAAATAGCGGCAGAGGTCGATGTAGTGAATGCCGTGGTCCACGATGTTAAAGTTCTGGAGGGCGGCGTACCAGGAGCCGGGGTGGTCCTGGAAGGACCGATGGAAATGGGTGACGCAGTAGACGTGGCCGAAGACGCCGCGCTCGATCAGGATTTTCAGCGCCCGGTGGGCAGGCGCCCAGCGGGCCTGCTGGTTGACCATCAGGGGGAGGTCTTTCTGGCGGCAGAGCTGGACCATCCGCACGGCGTCGCCCCAGGTCATCGCGAACGGTTTCTGGCTGAGGACGCCGAGCAGGTGCGGCGGACGGGCCGCGCAGATCTGCTCGACGATGGGGAGACGCTGGCCTCCGTGGACGGCCAGGTCGATGACCTGGACCTCCGGGTCGTTCAGGAGGTCGTGGAGGCGCGTCGTGATGTGCGGAATGCTGAACTGTCTCTGCGCCTGATTCAGATTCTCCTCGACCAGGTCACACGCGGCAACCACCCTGTAACCGAACTTCTGGTAGGCGGGCAGGTGCGCCCCGCGCGCGATCCCCCCGCAGCCGATGAGGCCGATGCCGTAGTCCTTGCGGTCCGGCGCGGCCGGCTGGTAGGCGGAGGGG
>CAYRZX010000429.1:0-5302 GCA_964428665.1 uncultured Gemmatimonas sp. | reverse complement strand
TTCTGACTTCTGACTTCTGACTTCTGACTTCTGACTTCTGACTTCTGACTTCTGACTTTCAAAGGAGGGTCTGTCGTGAGGGTCTCTTCTTCTCTGCGGGTCTTGATGCGAAAAAGTTTCTGCCTGGTCGCCCTTCTATCGCTCTCAGCCTGCGCCGATAAGAAGACGGAGGACTCTCCTCCGGTCCGGGCCACGGCGGACCTGCCCTACGGCACGTGGCAGGTGGTCGATCTGCTGGGGGTGGATAGGGGGGACTGGACGGCCATTCTGATGCTGGACCGGTTCACCTATTCCTGGACGACCCTCGTGCCGCCCATGGAGGCGATTTTTTACGAGGCCGGGGACGTGACCTACGACACGAAGGAGCGGCGCATCCGGTTCGTTGTCAAGACCTCGAAGGCGATGGATCAGCGGTCGGGCATCCCGAAAGAGATGATCGATGACCCCCGGAGGCGGGAGTTGCGGCACGCGCCCGGCGATGAATACCACATGACGTGGGGCGTGGGGGACGACGTCCTCGTCCTGAACGGCCCCACCACGGAGATCACCTACCTGCGGCGGCTGAAGACCGGCTCGGCGGATTCGTCGGTCATCGACGTGAAGAAGGGGCGGTAGGGGCGACCCACCGGGTCGCCCCTACCTTACTGCCTTCCGGTATCTCTCCTCGTATCCCCTCCCCTCCTCCTCCCGGCCCTCTGCGTAGGCGATCAGGGCCAGGCCCCGAATGGCCCCCGGCGACAGGGGGGCGAGCGCCAGGGCCTGCTGGTAGGCCCGGACCGCTTCTTCCCTCCTCCCCAGCCCACGGCAGGCGTCCCCCAGGCTCACGAGGACGGCCTCCGCCCCCATCCCCCGGCGCAGGGCCTCCGTCAGGTGTTCGACCGCCCTCCCGTAGTCCCCCCACCTCTCCGCCATGACGCCGAGGGCGGCGTGGGTCCTCCCGCCCGCAGGGCCGGCGGACAGCATGGCCGTGGCCCGGCGGTGTTTTTCGATCTCCCCCTCAACGGCCTCTGCGCGGGCCCCTGCCTCGGCCTCGCTCGGGTTGAGGCGGAGGGCGGCCCGGTACTCGCGCAGCGCGGATTGGAAGTCCTTTCTCCCCTCGTATGCCTTGCCCAGGGTCACGCGCGCGGTTGGGTTGTCCGCCAGGATCCCGTTCACCCACGCCTCGTGCTCGGCAAAGGCCCGATGGGCGGCCGTGTCCGAGGGGGAGGGGATGTGGCCGAGGGCCGTCAGGGAGAAGGTCGCCCGGATGCGGACGGCCACCGCAGGGTCGCGCAGGGCGTCGAGCAGGGGCCGGAGGGCGCGCAGCGCACTGGCCTGGCCCAGGGCCGTGGCCGCTCTGGCCCGGACGGAGGGGTGAGGGTCGCGCAGGGCAGAGAGGAGGGCGCTCAGGGGATTTCGGATTTCGGATTTTGGATTTCGGATTGAAGAGGTATCGCGCAGAGGGGCGCTCAGGGCGTCCGGCCCGTGCGTTTCCCCGATCCGACCCAGGAGGGAGGCGGCTGCCGCGCGCAGGAAGGGTCCCTCGCGGGGGTCCGTCAGAATCCGGGTCAGGGGGCCTGCTGCCCAGGGGTCGCCCGCCCGGCCCCGCGAGATCGCCTCCGCCCTCTGCACGTAGGGGGTCTGATAGGTTCCGTACCAACGTTCCGCCTGCCGGGACGCCCAGTCCGGGGTCCGGTCCGCGTGGCAGCCGGCCTGGTTGCAGGCGTTGGGGGTCCCGAAGCGGACGGTGTTCCGGGGCGCGGGCACGGTCATCCGGTGGTCCGTGACGGTGAGGGTCTCGTTTTCGCCCGGCGGCATGTGACATCGGACGCAGTGGCTTCCGGCGCTGCCGGCGGGGTGATGGGTGTGGGGCTCCGGGCGGTCCGCGATCGAGGCGTGACACCCGGCGCAGAGGCCGGGGTCCTCGGGGGGGAGGCGGAGGTCGGCGACGTGGCCGGAGCCGTGGGGGTCGTGACAGTCCGCGCAGACGAGGCCCCCCTCCCGGTGGGGCCGGCCCTCGGAGAAGGGGTGGTAGGCGAAGACGAGGAGTTTGTCCCGGCCGTCGGGATAGAAGTTCAGGTCGTCGTCCAGGAGGACGGGGTCGAAGTGCGCCAAGAAGTCGCCGCCCGGCTCAAAGCCGGCCTTCATGACGTGTTTCTTGGCGTGGCAGGCGGCGCACAGCTCGATGGACTTCGAGGGGGAGAGGCGGCGGAGGGGGGTCAGCTTTCCGGCGGGGTCTGTCGTGTCTCCCTTTGCGCGGGCGGCGACGTGGCGGGCGGCGGGGCCGTGGCACGCCTCGCAGGTGATGGTGAAGGCCGCGACCCGCGTGTCATAGGCGTCTGAGGCCTGGTCGTAGCGGTTGTCCACGCCGGTGGCGTGGCACTCGGCGCACTGGCTGTTCCAGGCGCGGCCGGGGTTGGACCAGTAGTAGTAGTCGTCGGGCCGGAGAGGGCGGTCTGTGCGGATGACGCCCTCGGCGGTGTCGAACCAGCGTCCGCGGGTGATGTCGTAGATCGTCGGGAGGACCTGGAGGCGGCCGCCCGGCATCCGCACGAGATAGGTCTGCTGTTGCCGCGCGCCGAGGGTGTGGACGATTTCGTAAGTGGCGGGTTTGCCGTCGGGGCCGTTCGTGGTCATCCAGTAGCGGCCGTCGCGGACCTCCGCGCGGGAGGTGTTGTCGGCGTAGGTGTAGGCGTTGTCCTTCTCGAAGTCGCCTTTGACGGTGGCGGGAGAGGGGACGCCCATCGCCTGGCTGTGGAAGGACCCCCGCCACTTCTCGTAGGCGGCCTGATGGCAGGGCCGGCAGGCCTCGGGGCCGGCGTAGGCGGACAGGTCGGCGGCGGAGGCGGGAAGGACCTCAACCGCCAGGAGCGCCAGGAGGGCAAAAATAAAAAGGGAGCTTTTCATGGCTCCCTTAATCTATGGACAAAAGAGGTTGCCGTCAAGAAGGACCCGTCAGTTTGAAGCCTCGCTCTGCCCTTCAAGCACCCTGACCAGTCCCTCCCTGAATTTTTTATAATCGACCCCGTAGGCGTTCAGAATCTGCGCAGGAACGCCATCCCTGTCCTTGTTGAGCATGCCCAGCACAAGATGCTCGGTCCCCACGACCTGAGATTTCAGATCTCTGGCCTCATTTGCCGCCGTTTCGAGAAGCTTCTTGGCCCGGGGCGTAAATGGAGGTTCTACTACTTTTCTCGTCGGGTCTCCCGATGCGCCTACATAGTCGTCTATGGACTTCTTCACCGCTTCCAGATCAAGCCCCAAAGTTTTCATCACCGCGACCGCCTTGCCGTTTCCCTCCCGGATGATCCCCAGCATCTGGTGTTCCGACCCGATATAGTTGTGTCCCAGCCGCATAGACTCCATACGGGACATCTCCATCACTTTTTTGACGCGATCCGAAAACACGGGATGGTTTTCAGTCCTCACTTTGCCCTTAAAGGCAGCCACAACCTTCTCTGGAAAGATCGTCTCCCAGGTCTTCCGGCTTTTCAGATAACTCAACAGGCCCGATTGCGCCAGTTTGATTTCCGCGATCTTGTGCAGAAAGGATTTTTCGTCCTCCTTGCCGTAATCGACAGGGTGGAACAGTTTTGAAATAACAGGGTCGTCTGTGGTTTCCAGGACGATGGTCAGGCAGCGGTTATACTCCTCGGCCAGAGGGCGAGGAAGATGTCTCATGTCGTCCAGGTCTTCTTTGTGGAGGACCTTAGCCGCGCCCATCTTGACGGGCAGGTCCGCAATACTGTCGATCTGTTCGCCAAGATTTTCAAGCAGGGTGATCGCACCTGAAATCTCACTTTCTGTTCTGATTTTTTCCGATTTTTTCGCGTCCTCCATGCAGATCAACAACTGCCGGGTTGCGAACGCCACCTCGTGCATTTTGGCAAGCCGGGTGTCGTGATTGAGCTTCATTTTGCGCGGGTCATCATCCCCTTCTCCCAACCTTTCGATCTGGGACATGGCCTGGATCACAGGGTCGTCAAAAGCGGACCTTGCAGTGGACAGGTAGCCGTTATAAGCATCCACAATGAAATCGCCGAGCAGGATAGGGTCTGCCACATCCCCTTCTACCCCTCCCGAACGCCTTTTGTGTTCCGTGCAGGTCTTCAACTCCTGATGGAGGTCCTGTAACAGCTTCGTCAGGGTGACGATCTGCATAGACTTCTTCAGGCCGTTGGCGTCTGGTTGCATGGGAATGTCTCCTTGCACAAGACTACTTTTGCTCCCCTCTCCCTCTGGGGGAGGGGCCGGGGGAGGGGTCGGTTCATTCGAGATAACCGTTGATCCTGGCGGTGCGCTGAAGGGTCTCGCGCGCCCTGTGGAGTCGCCATTTGATCGTGGTCTCCGGCAGGTCCAGGAACCGGGCGATCTCCGCGACGGGCTGCTCCTCAAAGTAGTGGAGTTCGACGACCGTCCGGTAGTCTTCGGGGAGCCGGTCGATGATCTGCCGCAGCAGGGTGCGCTGCTCCCGCAAGATCAGATCCGGTTCAGTCGAATCGCTCGGCTGGTCGGCGTCTATGGACAACTCGAACGCGTCTATAAATTTCTGGTGGCGCAACCAGGATTTGCAGGTGTTATAGGTGATGCTCCTCAGCCAGCTTGCGAATTTGGCCGGTTCGCGTAACTGTTGCAGTTGGGCGTATATCTTGAGGAACACCTCCTGCCGGATGTCTTCGGCGGCCTCCCGGCTACAGACGATGCCGTGCGCGAGGCCGTAGACCAGCCGGTCATACCGCAGCCAGAGTCGGGCGAGGGCCAGGGAGTCGCCTTGCAGGTAATCGCGGATCAAGATGTCATCGTCGGGCGTCTCATCGTCCATTCCAACTGGCTCCTCTGAGTCCCTTCATGAGAATAGACGCGCCTGGCGGCAAAAGGATAGTAAAAATTTGCGGGGGATTAAAATTTCGGAGGGGAAATTCGTGGGGGGAAGGGACTTTAGTTCTTCACCAGAAACCTCACGGTTCAACCACCAGGGGCAACTGTCGCTCCCGCACAGCCTCGGCAGCGTAGTGTAAGGCTTCAGGGATGTCCTCCTGTTCCAGGTCCGGGTATGCCTGTAAAATTTCTTCTTCGCTCATGCCCTCTGCTATCATTCCGACGACCGTGGCCACCGGAATGCGCAGACTGCGGATGCAGGGCACGCCGCCCATCTGGTCGGAATTGACGGTAATACGTGTGAATTTCATTTCCATATCTCCCTGTATTGTTTGCGCCTTCCGTCGGAGTCATCTATCTCTCCCGAATTCGCCGAAAGGGTAGTACATCTAACTTGACAATGTTAGATTACCACAAGTGACGGTTTCTGCTTGGATTTAGGTTC
>CAYRZX010000428.1:0-5324 GCA_964428665.1 uncultured Gemmatimonas sp. | reverse complement strand
GAACGACACGGGGCATCTGAAGGGGACGGGGGCGTCGCTGAGCGTGTTCGAGGCGCGGGCGTCGGACGAATGATCAACAGGGAGGAATCGTGCAGAGACAACTGAAGTATGTTTCGGCGGGGACGGGGCGGGCCGGGAGGGTGAAGGTGGCGCTGTACGGCATCGGGGTCATCGGCGCGGCCGTGGCCAGGGCGGCTTTGAGCCGGAGGTCGCTGGAGGTGGTGGGGGCGCTGGACCGGGACCCTCACAAGATCGGGCGGGATTTAGGTGAGTTGATCGGGGGGGGGAAGGTGGGCATCGCCGTCACGGACAGGCCGGATGCCCTGGCAGGGGCCCAGGTCGTCGTCCACACGACGGGGTCGTCGTTCAAGGCCGTGTATCCGCAGCTTGCGGAGATCGCCGAGGCCGGCGCGAATGTCGTGTCGTCCTGCGAGGAGCTGGCCTTTCCTTATCTCCAGAACCCTGGCCTGTCCGGGGAGCTGAACGGTCTGGCGGGCCGGAAGGGGGTGACGGTGTTCGGGACGGGGGTGAACCCTGGGTTTGTCATGGACGCGCTGCCGGTCGCGGTCAGCGGGGTGGTGTCCGACGTGCGGCGGGTGGTCGTGACGCGGGTCGTGGACGCTGCGACGCGGCGGGGTCCGCTTCAGAAAAAGATCGGGTCGGGGATGACGCCGGAGGCGTTCGAGGCCCTGGCGCAGGAGGGGAAGATCGGGCACGTGGGCCTCGTGGAGTCCGTGGCGCTGATCGCCCACTGCCTGGGGTGGTCGCTGGAGGCGGTGACCGAGACTCTGGACCCGGTGGTGTCGCAGGAGGCCATCCGCACGGAGCACGTCGAGGTGGCGCCGGGACAGGTCGCGGGCCTGCACCAGACCGCGGCGGGGCTTCAGGGGGGGCAGAGGGTGATCGAGATGGACCTGACGATGCGCCTGAACGCCCCGAACGCCCGCGACGAGGTTCTGGTGGAGGGGACGCCGGCGGTCCATCTGGTGATCCGCGGGGGCACGGCAGGGGACCCGGCCACGGTGGCCGCCCTGCTCAACGCGGTCCCCCGCGTCCTGGACGCGCCGGCCGGCCTGCTGACGGCGAAGGAGCTGCTCCTGCCGAGGAGCGTGGGGTAGAACAGACGGCAGAGGGAGGGGGTTTTCGCAGGGGCACGGCATGCCGTGCCCCTACTTTTATCCTGCGCTCAGGAGTTCCTTCGCGTGCTTCTTGACCCTGGCCACGGCGGTCACGATGTCGTTCATGTCGTCCGGGCCGGCCAGGAGCGTGGACTGGGAGAAGAGGACCGCGCCCTCTTTGCACGCCCACTCGGCGGCGGGACAGGGCATCGCCCGGAACTTGGCGTGGCCGCCGTTCACGCGGCCCGTCCCCCGGTCGAACATGGGGTTGCCGTAGAGGGGGAACTGATAGCCCCCGCCGCAGGGGATGCCCTCGGCGTTCATGGCCTTGAGGAAGGTCCCCTTGGGCAGGTCGTCGAACGCCTCGGGGCGGTAGGTGGCCATGAAGATGTGCCAGCCGTGCCGGGTGGCGTCGGGGGCGATGTAGGGCGGGTCGAGCCCGCCGATCTCGGACAGGCCCCGCGACAGGGCGCGGGCGTTCTCCTCCCGGCGCCGGCTCTGCTCCTCGAGGCGCTCGAACTGCCCCATCAGGACGGCGGCCTGGAACTCGATGAGGGGGTGCGCAAAGCCGAGGCGGTGGTGCTCGTACCAGGGCCGGTCCTTCTGGCGCCCGAAGGTGGAGAGGGTGTATCGGAGGAGGTCCGCCAGGTCGGGGTCGTCGGTGGTGACCAGGCCGCCCTCCCCGCAGGTGAGGTTCTTGGCGTGGTTGAAGCTGTAGGAGGCGACCTGCTTTAGGCCGCCTACTTTTTTGCCCCGCCACTCGGTGGTGTGGGCGTGAGCGCAGTCCCAGACGATCTTGAGGTTGTGTCTGCGGGCGACCTTCTGGAGTCCCTCGACGTCGCAGGTGTGTCCCGCAAAGTGGACCGGGATGAGGGCCTTCGTGCGGGGGGTGATCGCGGCCTCCACGGCCTCCGGCGGGATGCAGAAGGTCTTCGGGTCTATGTCCACGAAGACCACGTCCGCGCCGGCGGTCAGGGGGGCGACGGCGGTGGCGATGAAGGTGTAGGAGGGGACGATGACCTCGTCGCCCGGCCCGATGTCGAAGGCCCGCAGGGCCAGCTCCATCCCCGCCGTGCAGCTCGTCAGGCCGACCCCGAACCGCGCGTCGCTGTAGCGCGCCCAGGTCTGGCAGAAGGCCGTGACCTTGGGGCCGTGAATGGTCCCGCCCCACCTGCTCGTCTCCAGGACCTCGTTGAGGTACTTCATGTCCCGCCCGTCGGACTGGGGCCAGGCGGGGTAAGGGGCGGTCCTCACGGGGGTCCCGCCTAGCAGCGCCGGTTTGTCCATGGCGATGTCTCCTCGTCAGAAATGATAAAGGCGTTCACCGCAGAGAGCGCAGGGGGCGCAGAGAAAAAAGAAGGGAAAAACGGTGAACGGCTGAGAAGAATATACACAAAGCGCGGGACGGGGACAAGATAAACAGGCAGGGTCAGGGAGGGGGGGGCGCGCAGCAGGCGGGAGATGCTGTGTGATCGGGCAGGTTCAACCCTCGCAGGATGGAGAGGACGCCGAGGGTTACGATGAGCGCGCCGGCGACCCGGAAGAGGGGCCCCCGGAGGTGGCCTCTGGCGAGCGACGAGGAGATCCCCAGGGCGAACAGGGCCGGGACGGTGCCGAGGCCGAAGACGGCCATGGTCAGGAATCCGTCCACGAAGCTTCCGGCCCCGGCGGCCGTGAGGGCGACGGCGTAGGAGAGGCCGCAGGGCAGGAGGCCGTTGAAGAGGCCGAAGGCGAAGAGGTGGGAGAGGCTCCCGCCCCGGACCAGCCCGCTCAGGAACCGCGCCAGGCGGCTGAAGGGGGTCAGGGCGCGGACCGCCCCGGGCGATGGGATCAGCCCCATCCGGGAGAGGCCCAGGACGACCGTTGCAAGGCCGGCCAGGACCGGGACGGCGGCGCGGACGGCCGTGGCGCGCGAGGAGAGGGCGATCCATCCTCCGAAGGCCCCGGCCAGCCCGCCGAGCAGGGCGTAGGTGTAGACCCGGCCCAGGTTGTAGGCGAGGGGGGGGAGGATTTGGCTGCGCACCCCCTGCGTCTGAGGGGCGTGGAGGGCGCAGGCCAGGACGAATCCGCCGCACATGCCGACGCAGTGGCCGAGGCTGCCGAGGAGGCCGGTGAGGAAGAGGAGGGCGTAGTTGATCATCGCGAAATATCCGCTGTCAGACGGCGGGAGTTGTAGACGACGAAGAGGCTGCTGAGGATCATCGCCCCGGCGGCCAGGATGGGGTTCAGTTTTCCGGCGGCGGCCAGGCCGATCCCGGCGACGTTGTAGAAGAAGGCCCAGAAGAGGTTCCCGCGGATGGTCCCCCGCGTCCGGCGGGCCAGGTCCAGGACCCACGGCACGGCCCGGAGGTCGTCTCCGATGACGTTGACGTCCGCGGCCTCGCGGGCCAGGTCGGTCCCGCACCCCAGGGCGACGCCCACGTCCGCGGCGCTGAGGGCCGGGGCGTCGTTGATGCCGTCGCCCACCATGGCGACGAGGCCCTCTTTTCGCCCCGTCCGGACGGCCTCCACCTTCTCCTCCGGCAGGAGTCCGGCCCTGACCTCCGCGCCGAGCGCCTCCCCGACCGCGCGCCCGGCGGGCTCTGCGTCGCCGGTGAGCACCGTGACGCTCACGCCCGCCCCCCGCAGGGCGGCGAGGGCCTCCGCGGCCTCGGGCCGGAGGGACTCCGAGAGGCCGATGAGGCCCCGGACCTCCCCCTCCCACGCGACGCAGACGGTGGTCTCTCCGGCCTGCTCTCTTTGCCTCCGCTCCCGGTCGAGTCCCTCGCCGAGGCGTTGCCCCATCTGCTCCATCAGTCGCCGGCTGCCGACGAAGGTCTCCGGGCCGTGGCCGATGCGCCCGAAGGCGCCCAGGCCGGGCAGCAGGCGCAGGCCGGTGACTGGCGAGGTGGTCTCTTCCGCGACGTGGCGACGCAGGGCCCTGCCGATGGGGTGGGAGGAGCGGGAGGACACGGCGGCGGCCCGCAGGAGGATCTCATCGTCTTTGAAGTGAGGGCCGGGCACGCTCACGCCCGTCACGCGGAAGGCCCCGGTCGTCAGGGTGCCCGTCTTGTCGAAGAAGGCGCGGCGCACCCGGGCCAGCCTCTCGACGGCCTCGCCCGACCGGATGAGCACGCCCCGGCGCGCGGCCAGCCCGAAGGCGGACCAGACGGCCAGGGGCGTGGCGATGCCGAGGGCGCAGGGGCAGGCGATGACCAGGACGGAGAGGGCGATGAGGGATGCGGGACCGGCCCCGGCGCGGGGGAGGTGAAGGGCGAATGATGCGGCGGCGATCAGGATGACGACGGGCGTGAAGACGGCGGAGACCCGGTCCACAAGTTTCTGGACGGGCATGCGGGAGGCGCGCGCCCCTTCGAGCAGGGCCACCAGCCGGGCGAATGCCGTGTCCTGCCCCACGGCCGTGGCTCGCAGGAGGAGGGATCCGTCGAGGCTGAGGCTCCCCGAGACGACGGGGTCGCCCGTCCTCCGGTGGACGGGCCGGCTCTCACCGGTGATCGCGGAGGTGTCGAATCCCCCCTCTCCCTCGACGACGACGCCGTCCACGGGCGCCCTCTCCCCCGGCGCGACCCGGACGAGGTCTCCGACCCGGACCGCCTGGACGGGGACCCGCTCCTCCCGCCCTTCCCGCAGGACGAGGCAGGTCTTCTCCGCCCGGTCGAGCAGGGCCTTTAAGGCCCCGAAGGTCCCCGCCCTGGCCCTGGCCTCCAGGTAGCGGCCCAGCGTGACCAGGACGAGGAGCATCGTCGCGGTGTCGTAGTAGACGGGGCCGTCCCCCCGAAGCGTATGGGCGACGGAGACGACGAGGGCGGCCAGGGTCCCGGCGGCGATCAGGGCGTCGGCGCTGATACGCCCTCCCCTCAGGTCGCGCGCGGCCTGCGCCAGCAGGGGCAGGCCGAGGCAGAGGAAGACGGGCGCGGTCAGGAGGAGTTGAAGGAGTCTGAGGAGGGAGGCGTGGCCGCTCTGGGTGGACGGGTAGAAGAGGGGGGCGTAGGCGGGCAGGCTGAACGTCATGACGTTCATGGCGAAGAAGATGCCCAGGCCCAGGCGGATGTAGAGGCCCTGAGGGCTCCCCTCCGCGGCCTCGCCGGTCACCCGGAAGACCAGGGCGCACCCGTAGCAGCAGAAGGCCGGGGCGTCGTGGGACCGGCCCCCGCGAATGGGGAGGCCGCACTGCGCGCAACAGGTTTCAGGCTGAACCCGCATTAT
>CAYRZX010000427.1:0-5387 GCA_964428665.1 uncultured Gemmatimonas sp. | reverse complement strand
TGGTCAGTGGTCAGTGGTCAGTGGTCAGTGGTCAGTGGTCAGTGGTCAGTGGTCAAGGTTCAAGCTTGGGAAAAATATACCAAAGGGGGTACAGGGTGTCAAGGGAATAAGGAAGGTTGTCAAACGGCCTATTTTTCTGTTGCAGAGGGGGGATATAAATGGGTATGATATAGGGGTGAGACAAACCTGTGAGGGCGCACTATGAGACTCCCGAAGCTGTATGCAGGGCTGTTGATCCTGCTGTTCGCCGGCGCTGACGCGCAGGTCGCCCCGAAGATTCGCATCACCCGCGCCCTGCTGGATGCGGGCGGGGGGGCGATGGCCGGGCCGGGCCGTCTGCGTCTGCGCTCCACCTCGCTTGGCTCAGGTGTTCAGACCGGCCTCTCGACGGGGAGGCTCCGGCTGACGTCGGGGTTCATTCAGAAGGGCGCGATGAATCGCGCCCCTACGCAACCGCTCCCCGCAGACTTCAACGGCGACGGCGGGGTGGATTTCGACGATTTCTTTCTGTTCGCCGCGGCCTTCGGGTCGCAGGAGGCGAGGTTCGACCTGAGCCGGGACGGGCGCGTGAACTTCGACGATTTTTTCCTGTTCGCAGAGCAGTTCGGGAAAAGGCGATAACTTACGCGGCGCGTTCTATCGTGCCCTCCAGCGGGCTCGACGCGGTGGCGTAGAGTTTTTTCGGGATGCGGCCGGCCTGGTAGGCCAGTCGCCCCGCCTCCACGGCGTGTCGCATGGCCGTGGCCATTTTCACCGGGTCTCTGGCGCCGAAGATGCCGGTGTTCATCAGGACGGCATCGCACCCCAGCTCCAGGGCGATCGCCGCGTCCGAGGCGGTGCCCACGCCCGCATCCACGATCACCGGGATTTTCACCGTCTCCATGATGATCTGGATGTTATAGGGGTTTCGGATGCCCAGGCCGGACCCGATGGGGGCGCCCAGGGGCATCACAGCCGCGCAGCCGGCGTCCTCCAGTTTTTTGGCCACCACCGGGTCGTCGTTCGAGTAGGGGAGGACGGTGAATCCCTTGGCCACCAGCTCTTTCGCGGCCACGACGAGTTCGGCGGTGTCGGGGAACAGGGTCTTCGGGTCTCCGATCACCTCCAGCTTGACGAAGCTCGTGTCGAGCGCCTCCCGCGCCAGCTCGCAGGTCAGCACGGCATCCTTCGCCGTGTAGCATCCCGCCGTGTTGGGCAGGAAGGCGTAGCGCCTGGGGCTGACGTGGCGCAGGAGCGAATCCTCGGAGGTGTCGTTGAGGTCCACCCGCCTCACGGCCACGGTCACGATCTGCGCCCCGCTCGCCTCGATGGCTTTTCCGACCAGGGGGAACGGGACGCCCTTTCCGGTCCCCACGATCAGCCGGGAGGTGAAGGTCTTTCCTCCCAGGATGAGTTCATCGGCCATGATTTCATCGACTCCTTTCACGCTGTTTCATCCGCCCTGCACGGCGCGAATGATCTCGACCCTGTCCCCCTCCCGAATGCGCGTCGCCTCCAGGGCCTGCCTCTGGACCACCTCGAAGTTGACGGCGACGGCCACCCCGACCTTCGGGATGTTCAGGGCCTTCAGAAGCTCCGCGACGCTGACGCCTTCGGGGAAGGCGCGCTCTTCGCCGTTGACGGTGATGTTCATCTGGTGATCCGGTTCTGGGCCTTTTCTTCGAGGAGCACGTCGATCACGCCCGCAAACAGCCGGTAAGGGCCGAAGACAAGGCGGTGCCCCCCCTCGAAGACGAGGGTGGGGCGCTCGTGAATGCCCTCCTCGGCCGCCGCGCGGCGGTCCTCCGAGACGGCCTCCCGCGTCCAGGGGTCTTCCACATCTCTGAGGAGGCGGTCCGGGTCGAGACACATCCGACCGGCCGCCTCTCGCGTCAGCTCGGCCAGCCTGTCCGTCCGGGCGATGTTTATCCGGCGCTTCAGGAGCGCCTCCCGCATCATCAGCAGGAACCGCTCTCCCACGACCTCGCCCTGCCGGGCCGCGGCGTGGTAGGCCCGACAGGCGGTCCAGCAGGTCGCGGGGGGGTCCTCCAGCCAGAGGCCGGGGTCGATCCAGGCCCCGGTCTGCCGCGCGACCTCCCGCCAGTGATCGGCCAGGTCCCTGACGCTCCCCCAGGCGCCGTGCCTCGGGTCGGTATGCCGGCTGATGTCCTCATAAATGGGCAACATCCTGTACCGGATTCGGACGCGATCCCTGTAGTCCCGCCAGATGCGCTCCAGGACCGGCTGAAGCGCCCATGACCAGGAGCACATCGGGTCGGTGTAGTAGTCGACCGAGATGCACACGCTCATCCTTGTCCCCTCCTTCAGGCCGGAAATCGCTCAGACGCCTCTTTGAATGATACCCGATCCCGGCGGGTTTGTCAAACGGAATCGAAAGGAGCTATCTCTCATGCTACGTTTGGACGATAAGATCGCGATTGTGACCGGGGCCGGGCAGGGGATCGGGCGGGCGATTGCGCTGCGGCTGGCGCAGTCCGGGGCGCACGTGGCGGTCGCGGACCTGAACTTCGCGGGGGCAGAGAAGGTGGCGGGCGAGGTCTGCGCCCTGGGCCGGCAGGCCCTGTCCGTGCGGGTGGACGTGTCCAGCGGCGCGGACACGGAGGGGATGGTCAGGAAGGTGCTGGGCACGTTCGGGCGCGCCGACATCCTGGTCAACAACGCGGGCATCGGGGGGCGCACGGCCCCGATCCAGGAGGTCACGGACCAGGACTGGGACAGCGTGATGGACGTGAACCTGAAAGGGGTCTTCCTCTGCTGCCGGGCGGTGATCCCGCACATGATCCAGCGGCGCTATGGGAAGATCGTGTCCATCGCGTCGGTCGCGGGGAAGGAAGGGAACCCGAACATGATCCCCTATTCCACCTCTAAGGCAGGGATTATATGTCTGACAAAGTGTCTGGCGAAGGAGGTGGCGACCTTCGGCATTCATGTCAACTGCGTGGCCCCGGCGGTGATCGAGACGGACATCCTGAAACAGGTCTCGCAGGAGACCGTCGAGTACATGAAGAGCCGGGTGCCGATGGGCCGGTTCGGGAGGCCGGAGGAGGTGGCCAACGTGGTCAACTTCCTGGCCTCGGACGAGGCTGCGTTCGTCACGGGACAGTGCTACGACATCAGCGGGGGGAGGGCGACGTACTGAAGGCGGAAGTCAGAATGCAGAACGATGAAAAGGCAACGCAGAACGCGGAACGCGGAACGGAAAAGGCAACGCGGAACGCGGAACGATGAACGCTGAAGTAAAAGCATAAATCGTTTTGTTTTTCGTTCATCGTTCATCGTTCTGACTTCATCGTTGTCTTTGTTCATCGTTCATCGTTCTGACTTCATCGTTATTTTCTGGATGTGTGACGGGGATCACAAAGGGATTTTGAAGAGGGGTCGATACTGAGGACAGGAGACGAGACGAATTGACACAGCGTATCGCTCCGATCTCATCGAGCGCGCCGATCAGGACGAGAGGCGCGCTATTTTATTGAATAAGGTAATTGACGTAGTAGAGGTCCAGGAAGGCCGGGGTGACGGTCTCCTTCCCCTTCAGGAGGGCGGGGCCGAGCAGGGCGTTGAGGCGCTGGAGGATCTCTTTCTTGAGGTCGTCTTTGGCGGTGGGGCCTTCGAGGTCTTCGACGGTCCTGTTGCTGAGGAGTTCGACGAGGGCGTCGGCGATCTGGGTCCTGTAGAGGGGCTTCTCCTTGAGGGCGTCCAGGATCTCCTCGCTGGCCACGCGGAGGTCTATCTTGATCGTCAGATACTTGCTGAACTGGGCGTCTTTCGGGTTGATGACGAGCTGCTCGACGCCTTCGTAGATCATCTCGGCCTCCTCCTCTTTGTGTTCCACCTGGGCGGTCTCCTCATCCTCGACCGGTTCGGAGCGGAGGAAGAAGAAGTAGAAGGCGGCCAGCAGGAGGACCGCGCCCACCCCGATGATCAGGGGGAGGGGGAGGCCGGCCTTCGGTTCGGGCGGCGCTTGCTGGGCATCCTCGTCGGCCATGGGGGCTCATCCGGAGGCGAATTTTTTCGCGTCGATGCGATACTTCTTGAGCTTCTGATGGAAGTTCTGATAAGCGATGCCGGCCTTTCGGGAGGCCATCGAGATGTTTCCCTGCGTCTGCCTGAGGAGGTGTTCGATGAATCTCCTCTCGAAGGCCTGCCGGGCCTCTCGAAGGGGGCCGGGAAAGGTGATCAGGTCGTCTGTCTCCGAGGCGCTGAGGTCTGTCTCCCGGACGGAGGAGGGCAGGTCTCTGGGGGTGATCTCCCCGTTCTGGCAGAGGGACAAGGCCCGCTGGAGGGCGTTTTCCAGCTCCCGGATGTTGCCGGGCCAGGAGTGGCGTTCGAGGATGCGCATCGCCTCGTCGGAGATTCGCGCGGTCTCGCGCGTCGGCAGATGGCGGTATTTGCGCAGGAAGTGATGGATCAGGAGGGGGATGTCGTCCCGCCGCTCCCGAAGGGGGGGGACGTGAATCTCGAACACGTTGAGGCGGTAGTAGAGGTCCTGCCGGAACTTCCCCTCCTGAACCTCCCGGCGGAGATGTCGGTTGGTCGCGGTGATCAGCCGCACGTCCGCCTTGATGGGGGTCGTAGACCCCACTCGAAAAAACTCCCTCTCCTGAAGCACCCGCAGCAGCCGGACCTGGGCGGCCTGGCTCATCTCCCCGATCTCGTCCAGGAAGAGCGTCCCCTCTCTGGCGGCCTCGAACACCCCGATCTTTTGAGAGAACGCACTGGTGAAGGCCCCTTTCTCGTGCCCGAACAGCTCGCTCTCCAGCAACTCCTCCGGGATCGCCGCGCAGTGGAGGGCGTAGAACCGCTTGTCCGAGCGGGGGCCGTTGTAGTGGAGGGCCCGCGCGACGAGTTCCTTGCCGGTCCCGGTCTCGCCGGTGATCAGCACGGTGCTCTCGGTTCCGCAGACCCGCTCCATCAGGGCGTAGACCTCCTGCATGGCCGGGCTGTTCCCGACGATCTCGTCGAACCTGTATTTTTCCCGGAGCTGCGAACGGAGCAGGAGGTTTTCGGCAGAGAGGTCCCGGTGTTCGACGGCCTTCTGGATGCGAAGGTCGATGGCGTTCGGCGACGAGGGCTTCAGCAGAAAATCGTAAGCCCCCAGGCGCACGGCCTCGACGGCGTCCTCGATGCTGCCGTGCGCGGTGAGCATCATGACGATCAGGCGCGGAGAGGTCTCCTTGATGCGCTTCAGGACGTCGAGGCCGCCCATCCGGGGCATCTTCATGTCCAGGAGCACGACGTCGAAAGGCGTCTCCTGGCATTGCCGGACGGCCTCCTCGCCGGACGAGGCCATGGAGACGGCGTAGCCTTTCAGGTCCAGGCCGATGCGGATGCTCTCCAGAAGGCTGGGCTCGTCGTCCACGATGAGCACTTTGAGGTCGGGCATA
>CAYRZX010000426.1:1160-5407 GCA_964428665.1 uncultured Gemmatimonas sp. | reverse complement strand
AAGGAGGACAGCCAAAGATGAGTGAACAACTGACCAACATGCTGCTCGCATTTGAAGCCGATCACACGTGGATTAACAGCAATCTGGACGCGCTCCTGACGCAATACACCGACCAGTGGGTCGCGGTCAGGGAGGGTAGGGTGATTGCCAGCGCCCCTGATCTGGATAGCCTGCTGTCCGGGTTGTCAGACCCCGCCCATACATGTGTGGAATTCATCACCCGTGAGCCGCTGGAGATGGTGCTGTGATCATTCGAGGCCGTTTTATCGGGGATGCGCCGTATTTTTCAGTCCACTTGCGATCAGCCCATTGTCAAGGACTGGTCTGGTTGCTGGCGGATACCGGCGCATCCCGTACAACCCTCCTGGACCGCGACGTGAAACTCCTGGGCATCGGAGGTCAGGCCCTGGAACCGGCATCGTTGCCCATCGTCGGCATCGGAGGCAGCGTGCGTTCATTCTTGATCCGGGACGTTGAGATTACATTGGCGTCGGACGAAGGAGATGTGGCGCTACGACAGGATATTTGGGTTGTACAACACAGCCTGACACAGCTGCCTCCTGATGAGGTCTCACGTATCCTCAGACTTCCTTCAATCCTGGGTCGTGATCTGATCAACCGGTTTCATTTCACGTGCGACTACCAGGCTGGGACTGTGCAGTTGGAGCGGTGAAATAAGGGTTTTGGGACATCAAAAGGAGAGCGGTTATGATCGACCTATCAGGCCGCGTGGCCCTGATCACCGGCGCGTCGCGCGGCATCGGGCGCGGGTGCGCCCTGGAGATGGCGAAGGCCGGGGCGGACATCGTCGTGAACTACAACGCCCACGCGGAGGACGCGGCGGAGGTCGTGGGCCAGGTGGAGAGACTGGGGCGCAGGGCGGTGGCCGTGCAGGCGAACGTGGGGGAGCGGCCCGCCGTGGACCGCCTGGTGCGCGCGGCGCTGGAGCGGTTCGGGAAGGTGGACATCCTGGTCAACAACGCCTACCGGAGCATCCGAAAGCCGTTCCTGGACCTGACGGATGAGGACGTGGAGGCCACCTGGGCCGTCTCCCTCTGGGGCGTGTTCCGGTGCAGCCAGGCCGTGGCCCGCCACATGGCGGAGCGGAAACAGGGGGGCAAGATCCTCATCATCAGCTCGGTGCTCTCGTTCATCCCCTTCCCCACCTCGCTCGCCTACAACACGGCCAAGGCGGGCATCAATCAGATGGCCTTCACAATGGCGGCGGAGCTGGCCCCGCACCGCATCTGCGTGAATGTGATCGAGCCGGGATGGACGGACACGCCGGGGGAGCGGCAGTTCGCCACGGAGGAGCAGCTTCAGGAGGGGGGGAAGAGGCTCCCGCTGGGGCGGCTGGGGCGGCCGGACGAGCTCGGCAAGATGGCGGCGTTCCTGGCCTCGGACGCGGCGGACTACATCACCGCGGGCCGCTTTCGGGTGGACGGCGGCATCTGGCTGCCGGGCGGCCTGTCCCGGTGACGGCCTTGAGCGCCGTGACCTTCCTCGACCGCCGGGTGGAGCCGGCGGCCCTGTTCCGGCGTCTCGCCCGGGAGCCGTATCCCTTCTGGCTGGACAGCAGCCTCCCCTCCGGGCGCATCGGGCGCTTCTCGTTCGTGGGCGCCGCCCCTTTTCTGGTCCTGCGATCCCGCGAGGGGCGCACGGAGCTGATCCGGGGGGGAGAGGTCCGGCGGATCGACCGGGACCCGCTCGACGTCCTCGCGGAGGTCCTGAAGGCCCATCGCGCCGACGCCCCTTCGGAAGGAATCCCCTTCTGCGGCGGGGGCGTCGGATACCTGGGCTACGACCTGGGCCGGCGCTATGAGCGGCTTCCGGCCCGCCCCCCGGACGACCTCGGCCTGCCGGACCTGCACGTCGCCTTCCACGGCGCGGCCATCGCGTTCGACCACGAGGCCGGGCGCGTCTGCGTCTGCGGGCCCTTCGGGGACGCGGTCCGCCACCTGAGCCGCCAGGTCGAGGCCATCGCCGCGGCGACGAAAGAGACGCCCGAAGACGCCTCGCGCGTCCAGGGGGGCATCCCCCTCACGTCGAGCTTTTCGCGGGGGGAATATACGGATGCCGTCCGGCGGGTGAAGGACTACATCGCGGCCGGGGACGTCTACCAGGTCAACCTCTCGCAGCGGTTCCTCGCCCGGCTGCCCACGGACCCCCTCGCCCTCTACCTCCGGCTCCGGCAACGCAGCCCCGCGCCCTTCTCCGCCTACCTGGACCTGGGCGACGCGCAGATCCTCAGCTCCTCTCCAGAACGGTTTCTGCGGGTGTATGGGAGAGATCGCACCGTGGAGACCCGGCCCATCAAGGGGACGCGCCCTCGCGGGGAGACCGGGGAGGAGGACTGTCGCCTGACCGCCGAGCTGCTCCAGAGCGAGAAGGACCGGGCCGAACTCGTCATGATCGTGGACCTGGAGCGGAACGACCTGGGGCGCGTCTGCCGGTTCGGGTCCGTTCGCGTCCCGGAGTTGATTGCCCTGGAGCCCTACGCCAGCGTCTTCCACCTCGTGGCCACGGTCACCGGAGAACTCGCCCCGGGCCGGGGCGTGGCGGACCTCCTCCGGGCGACTTTTCCGGGCGGGTCCATCACGGGCGCGCCCAAGCTGCGGGCGATGGAGATCATCGACGAGCTGGAGCCCGTGAGCCGGGGGCCCTACACGGGGTCCCTCGGCTACTTCAGCTTCTCCGGGGACGCGGACCTGAACATCCTCATCCGGACGCTGATCGTCAGGGGAGACCGGGTCTGCTTCCACGCGGGCGGGGGCATCGTGGCCGACTCCGACCCCGACGCGGAGTATGAGGAGACCCTGCACAAGGCGAGGGGGATGATGCGGGCGCTGGGGGCGACTATGGGCGACGGCTGATGCCTGACGGCTGCTCGCCGTCGTAGGCCTCGTGTCTCCGCCGCCGCCGGCTGATCTGGTCCTCCACCGTGTTTCTGGACACGACCTCGTAGAGCACGGCCTGTTTCCCCTCCCGCCGGCGGAGGATGCGGCCGAGGCGCTGCACGTGCTCCCGGATGCTCCCGCTCCCGGACAGGACCACCGCCACGTTGGCCTCCGGGATGTTCACGCCTTCGTTCAGGACCTTCGAGGTCACGACGGTCAGGTAGTTCCCCCGGTTGAACCCCTCCAGGATGGCCTTCCTCTCCTTTGTGCGCGTCTGATGCGTGATCGCCGGGACCAGGAACTCCTGCGAGATCGCGTAGGCCGTCTCATTGTCGTTCGTGAAGATCAGCACCCGGTCGCGGGGGTGCCTCTTGAGGAGGTCCTCCAGGACGCGGAGCTTGGCCGCCGTGCCCAGGGCCACGCGGCGGTAGCGCTGGTAGGCCAGCATCGCCCGCCGGCCCGCCGACGACTGGGCGGAGAGCATGACGAACCGCTTCCAGCCGTCCGCCGTGCCCACGGACAGCCGGTGAGACTCCAGAAATTCCCGGTACTCCGCGTGAGCGGCCTCATAGACGGCCCGCTCCTCGGCGACCATGGAGACCTCCATCCGCTCGGTCGTGTACTCGGCCAGGTAGTCGCCGGAGAGGTCCCGGATGCCCCGCGCGTAGACGAGCGGGCCGACCAGCGCGTCCAGGAGGAGGTGGCGGCCGTCGGCCCGCTCGGGGGTGGCCGTCAGCCCCAGGCGGTACGGGGCGATGGCCATCTCGGCGGCGTGGCTGTAGAACTCGCCGGGGAGGTGGTGGACCTCGTCGAAGACGGCCAGCCCGAAGGCGTTGCCGTAGCGGTCCATGTGCATGTAGGCGCTGTCGTAGGTGGTGACGGTCAGGTCCCGCACCTCGTGATATCCTCCGCCCAGGATGCCCACCTCCCGGTCGAACGCCTTCGTGAGCAGGTCGTACCACTGGTTCATCAGGTCGATGGTGGGGGCCACCACCAGGGCGCTGCGGCGCACGTGGGCCAGGGCCATCAGGGCCACGTGGGACTTGCCGGAGCCTGTGGGGAGCACCACCACGCCCCGGCAGCCCCGCTCGACCCACGCGTCGAACGCCTCCTGCTGGTGCGGGTGCGGGTCGGGCGGGTCGCGCAGGGAGAGGGTCAGCCGGCTGTAGCGCGGGACCGTGTCCTCCGGGGGGGCGCCCCGGCGCTTGAGCGCCTCCACGGCGGCCCGGTAGTGGTGGGCCTGCGCGCGCCAGGCGTCCACGCGCCCATCCCACGCGAACCCGGAGGGAGGCTCAAAATCGGGCGGCGGGTCCTTGATCAGGAGGGTGCCTTCGTCGTACAGGAGGCGCA
>CAYRZX010000426.1:0-1060 GCA_964428665.1 uncultured Gemmatimonas sp. | reverse complement strand
GGCGCCCTAGCTCAGTTGGTAGAGCAACGGACTGAAAATCCGTGTGTCGTTGGTTCGATTCCGACGGGCGCCACCATATAACACGTTGCACAAGAATATAATACGAAAACTCCCCACGTGGGGAGTTTTTTCGTTTAGGGCTGCGTCGCCATTGACAAGAACGGAGAGGCAGACAGACGATGGCAAAGGTTGACAGGGATGAAAAAGAGACGGGGCGGCTGGCAACGGTCGCCCCGGCATTCTCAGAATGCTTGATATACCGTCCTCTATTTGGTATTTTTAGGATGTCGGAGGTAAACCTGTCTGAAATTTAACAGGAGATTGCCATGAGCGAGACAAAGACACTTGAGCATAACCTCCCGATCCATTCGGACCCGGAGATCATGAGCGGGGTTCCTGTTTTCTGTGGAACCCGTGTGCCCGTTCAAACCCTCTTTGACTACCTGGCGGATGGGTGCAGTGTGCCCGAGTTTCTTGAGAATTTCCCAACGGTCAGCCATGATCAGGTCATGCAGGTTCTTGAAGTTGCCTCATCCCGTGTGATAGAGGGAGTTCCATCCCGGTGAAAATCCTCGTCGACGAGAGCCTTCCGCGCTATCTCAAGAGGGTCCTGGCGGAGCATGAGGCTCAGACCGTCCAGGAGATGGGCTGGGGAGGCATTAAGAACGGCCCTCTCCTGGCCCTGGCCGAGTCCACTTTCGATGTCTTTCTCTCAGGAGATAAGAACCTGCGTTACCAGCAAAATCTGGCCGGACGGAGATTGGCCGTGATCGTGTTTCCTTCCAACCGGTTGAGCGTTGTCAAAACCCTGGAAGATAAGCTGAAATCCCGGATTGCACAGGTCCAGGCCGGGGACTACATTGAGTTGTGATTTCTTCTATCTCCTCGCGTTCTGGTGTCGCAAAAGTGACGCGGGCGTAGCATTCTCCATCGACTCTATTGGTGTTGATCAACGTGCCGTCGATGTCAAAAATGGCGAAGTTCATGCCTTCCTCGTTACCAATCCCGCCACAGATGCCCGCTATTTTCTTGTCTTCCACAGATCGGTAAAGCTTCTTCA
>CAYRZX010000425.1:0-5508 GCA_964428665.1 uncultured Gemmatimonas sp. | reverse complement strand
GGCCTCATCGGCTGCGGCAATCAGACCCGCGCCAACCTGGCCCCCGGCCTCGCCCGCATCCCGTCCGCGCGCCTCGTGGCGTGCGCCGACGTGGACCCCGGCAGGGCCCGGCAGGTCGCCGACGAGTGCCGGATCGAGAGGGTATACGGCAGCGTCGAAGAACTCATTCAAGACAAAGAAGTGGACGCGGTGATCGTGGCCGTCCCCCATCGCCACCTCAAGTCCGTGGCCCTGACCGCCCTCGACGCGGGTAAACACCTCTTTCTCGAAAAGCCGATGGGCCTCAACGCGATGGAGGGCGCACAGGTGGCCGAGGCCGCGCAGAGACGGGGCGTCGTGGCAACGGTCGGCTACTGCATGCGCTACTCCCTCAGCCGGATGTTCGTGAAATCGCTCCTGGACCGGGGCGTCGTGGGGGACATCGCCTTCATCGCCGCCGGAAAGGGGGGCGCCCCGCTGGGCGGATGGCTCGCCGGGCCCTACGCCGAGGGGGGAGGCGAACTCCTGTTCCTGGGCTCCCACGTGACCGACCAGGTCCTCTGGTTCACCGGCGACGACCCGGCGGCCGTCTCCGGCGCCGTCCGCTGGAACGCCGGGGGGACGGATGAGACCTCGGCCTACACCGTGCGCCTGAGGCGGGGGGCCGTGGCCACCTTCTCCATCTCCCAGGCCGTGCACACCTCCTACGACTACGTGGACATCTTCGGGACAAAGGGCCACATCCGGGGGGACTGGTACGGCGACCTCGTGACCGTCCAGAGCAAGGTCATCCCCGAATACGCGCACCCCACCGTTCTCCGCGTGCCCGGTGACAGCCTCCGCGAGATGTGCGGCCGGGAGATGGCCGCCTTCGTCGGGGCAACCCTTTCGGCCGGCCCTTCGCCCATCCCCCTCTCCGACGGCCTCCGCGTCCTCCGCATCCTGGACGCTGTGGTCGCCTCCGACAGGAGTGGCAACTGGGTGAAGATGTAACACTGAGGGGGCACGGCGCGCCGTGCCCCCTCGTCTCAGTGCGATATCCCCTTCGCGTATCGTTCTATTGCGCCGTCCTCCCGAACTCCCCGGCGAACATGAAGAAATCGTCCAGGTCCACCTGGCCGTTCCGGTTCAGATCGAACCTCGCATCGTACCCCGATTCCCCCTGTTTCGTCCCAAACCCCGCGGCAAACAGAAAGAAATCTTCAAAGTCCACCTTGTCGTTCCCGTCGAAGTCCGAGGCCAGTCTCACAGGCTCGGAGATGGTCCCTATCTCCCACAACTTCATAGTCTTGTCCGCCGAGCCGGACAACAGGAATCCCCCATCCCAGCTGAACGCCCCGGACCAGACCGGGCCAGTGTGTCCGGAGAAGACGCGGACCTCCCGGCCCGTCCAGGCATCCCACAGCTTCACCAGGGTGTCCGCCGAGGCAGACAGCACGTGCTTGCCGTCCAGGCTGAACGCCACCGCGTAGACCTCGCCCGTGTGCCCGGAGAAGGTGCGGACCAGTTGTCCTGTCGAGACCTCCCACAGCTTCACGGTCTTGTCCCAGGACCCTGAGACCGCATAGCGACCGTCCGGGCTGAACGCCACGGACCAGACCGGCGCGGTGTGGCCGGTGAACGTGCGCACCTCGCGGCCCGTCGCCATCTCCCAGAGCTTCATCGTACTGTCCCCGGAGCCGGTCAGGACATACATGGTGTCCGGGCTGAACGCCACGCTGGCGACCTCCCGCGCGTGCCCGGAGAAGGTGCGGACCAGCTGCCCCGTCGCCATTTCCCACAGCCTGACGGTCCTGTCCCCGGAGCCGGACAGCACGTACCGCCCATCCGGGCTGAACGCCACGGACCAGACCCTGTCCGCGTGCCCGGAGAAGGTGCGGACCTCCCGGCCCGTCGCCGTCTCCCAGAGCTTCATCGTACTGTCCCCGGAGCCAGACAACGCGTAGCGCCCATCCCGGCTGATCGCCACCGAATACACGTCTCCCGTGTGCCCGTTGAGCGTGCGAGCCGTCTCTGTGTTACCCCACAGCCTGACGGTCCTGTCCCCGGAGCCGGACAGCGCCTGCTGGCCGTCTCGGCTCATCGCCACCGAATACACGTCCCCCGTGTGCCCGTTGAACGTGCGGAGTTCGCTGACCGTCACCGCCTCCCATAGCCTGAGGTCCCTGTCCCCTGAACCGGACAGCACGTGCTTGCTGTCCGGGCTGAACGCCACCGCGTAGACCTCCCGGACGTGCCCGGCGAACACCCGGACCTCGCGGCCCGTCGAGACCTCCCACAGCCTCATCGTCCTGTCGCTCGACCCGGCCAGGACGTATCGCCTGCTCGGGCTGAACGCCACGGACCAGACCGACGCGGTGTGCCCGGTGAACGTCCGGACCGCCTGCCCCGTCGAAAAGGTGTCCCACAGCTTCACCGTGTTGTCCCCGGAGCCGGAGAGCGCCTGCGCCCCGTCCACGCTGAACGCCACCGAATAGACCTCGCCCGTGTGCCCGGTGAACGTGTGGAACAGGTTCCCCGTCGAGACCTCCCACAGCTTCATCGTCCTGTCCCACGACCCGGACAGCAGGAACTTGCTGTCCGGGCTGAACGCCACGGACCAGACCTCCCCGGTGTGCCCGGTGAGCGTGCGCACCTCCCGGCCCGTCGAGACCTCCCACAGCTTGACGGTCCTGTCCCCGGAGCCGGTGGCCACGTACAGGCTGTCCGGGCTGAACGCCACGCTGGCGACCTCCCGCGCGTGCCCCGTGAGCGTGCGGACCACCTGACCCGTCGAAATGTCCCACAGCCTGGCGGTCCTGTCCCCGGAGCCGGTGGCCACGTATCTGCCGTCCGGGCTGAACGCGGCGGACCAGACCCGGTCTGTGTGCCCGGTGAACGTCCGGACCACCTGACCCGTCGAGACCTCCCACAGCCTGGCGGTCCTGTCCCCGGAGCCGGACAGCGCCTGCCTGCCGTCCCGGCTGAACGCCACGGCGTAGACCTCGCCCGTGTGCCCGGTGAACGTCCGGACCTCCTGAGTAAGGCCTGGATGCGCAGATGTTAGAAGCCCTCCGCACAGGCCCATCAGAACGAGCAGGGCGCTGACCTTTTGAGCAAAGGGCGTCCCTTTGCGGGCGGACTTCGGGGTTACATTCGCGGTCTCCATGACGGTTTCCCCTCCTGTATCTGAATTACAGTTATTTTATATTTATAATGATTTTTATGTAAAATATAGATATTTTGCACAACATTGTCAAGTGTACTTATTCCACCTGGCCTATCGGCCACGCGATCCCACGAGGGCAGAAATGGACAAGCCCTTAAAAAACAAAGGCTCACGCAGATACTGAGGTCTGCGTGAGCCTGACGGCCCCGGTCGGAACTTTGGATTTACGGTCTCCTCCCCGTCCCTTCGCGCCTATTTCTTCCTTCCTCTCCTACGGCTTCAGCCACTTCTTCAAAAACGCCAGGCTCTTCCCCATGACGATCTCGTGCCCCCCCTCGTGCAGGTCGATCTCGACCCGGTCCGCCAGGCCCAGCTTCCGGTAGTGCTCGCACGACGCCTCGTATTCCTCCATCATCATCGGCCACCACCCGATCCCGTCCGCCTTCCCCTGCTCCACCAGCAGCGGCCTCGGGCAGATCAGCGAGACAAGGTCGCTGTCCGTGAACTCCCTCAGCCAGCCCGGAATCCAGATGTGCTCCTCGTTCACGGACAGGAAGCAGGAGTAGCGCGGGTCGTCCACGGCCATCTTGTTCCGCCGGTGGTTGAACCACGCGCAGACCACCGCAGCCCCGATGCGCGGCTCCAGCGGCGTCGTGAACATCGTGTAGGCCCCGCCCAGGCTGATCCCGTACATCGCCGTCCGGCTCATATCGACCTCAGTCCGGGTCTCCAGATAGTCGAGCAGCCGCCGCGTCCGGTGGATCTCCAGCCCCCACAGCGTCCGGCCCAGCAGCTTGCATAGCCGCTCCATCCGGGCGCGGGGCGGCCCCTCCGTGACGTTCATCGGCGCGATCACCGCGAACCCCTCCTCCGCCAGCCATCGCCCGTAGCCCTTGTAGATGTCCGACGGGTCGTCCAGCCCGAAGACCCGCTCCGGCGACGACCCGATGCCGTGCTGCGCGATCACCAGCGGCGCAGGGCCTTTCCGGCCCTTGGGGAGCGCCAGGATGCCCCGCCCCCGCAGCCCCCTCGCCCCCCCCAGCAGGCCCACGGTCACCCACCAGGCCGTGAGCCGGTCGTCCTCGTACCACAGGTCCAGGGCCGGGTTGAGCGACGTCCCGTCCGCCTCAAAGACGCCCACCGCCTCGCGCCAGCGCCCCCGGTTGGCCTCCACGGACCTCTGAAAGGCGTCCACGGAGGAATAGTCGCGATGCCAGTGGGCCTTCTGCCTCGGCTCGTAGTCGAGGATGACCCCCCGGAGATAGTCCTCGGTCTCCTTGCGCAGGAGACCCTGCCGGTCCCGGACCCACCGCCCGACGACCTCCCCGCGCTGCTGGTAGGGATTGGGTGTGTCTTCCATGTCGGATGTCCTTTCACAGGCGCGGGAATGAATTCCCGCGCTACGAATGCCAAGTCCGCTGAAGGGGCGGGTTTGAAACCCGCCCCTTCAGGCTTCTCTTAGCCCGGCTTTGCCGGGCTTTCTCTTCGTAGGGAGGAAATTCATTTCCTCCCTACCGGATCGTCCACCCCCTGACCTCCCCCTCCTCCGTCCCCGTGACCACCCCTCCGGCCAGAACCCCGATGCACGTCGGCCTCCCCCTCACGCTCCCCCTCCCCCTGACCTCGCCCCTGCCGTCCAGCGCCACCAGCGTCCCATCCTCGCAGCCCGCGGCCACCCACGCCCCGGCGTCCGACCGGACGCACGCCAGGACCGTCGGAGGGCTGGGCAGCCGCCTGGCCCAGACCCTCTCGCACCGGTGATTGAGGGCCAGGACCAGACCGCCCGACAGCGCCGCGACGATCTCCTGCCTCCCATCCCCACCCAGGTCCGCCACGTCGAGGTCGCGCACATTCTTCTGGGGGCACGGCCTCGGCGGCGGCCTGAACTCCCCCGGCCCCAGGTGGACGTTGTAAAGCGGCGTCCCGTCTCCGGCCCACACGCCGACCCGGTTCCACGTCCCGTCGATCTCCCCCGCTACCTCCTTCTGGCCGTCCCCGTCCAGGTCCTCCACGAAGACGTGCCGGCGATACATGCACCCCCACACGCTGACATTCGTGTGCCCCTCCGGGACCCCATAGAAGCCCCGGGGCGTCGCGTCCAGCCCCCGGTTGTTCACCACGGCCAGCGTGTGCATGTCCGTCGGGTGGCGGGCGATCAGCAGGTTGACGCCCCCCTCCGGCCCGTCCACCAGCCCGAACCCCACGCCCGGCCCCCAGAACACCGGCAGGCGCCTGACAAGCCCCCCGTTTTCGTTCAGAATCTCCAGCGTGCACGCGCTCCCCACGAACGCCTGGCTCTCCCCGTTCAGGAACACGCCCGTGTGCAGCCCGTGCACCCCCTCGTGCCCCGGCGCGGACTTGAACCAGTACTGCTTGGCCGC
>CAYRZX010000424.1:0-5569 GCA_964428665.1 uncultured Gemmatimonas sp. | reverse complement strand
AGCCGAGGACATGGGGGTTATGTTGATCAGACATGATCAGGAGGAGGTTTGGACGGTTGGGCATGGTATCCTCCGATTGTTTTCCAACTTTTCTTGCTCGTGCAAGAAAAGTTGGACAAAAGAAGCACGCCCCTCAAGCGCCGGGGAGGCTTGGCGCGACGCAACCTTGACGTTCAGTGGTCGCACCAAAATTTGTGCCCCCGGCGGGTGGGTTGCTTCTGCCGGACGCCTGCGGTGAGGGTTTCCCACCCCTCCTAACGCTCCCATTGAGGTCGCGTTCCGCATCCCTGTCGCGCCCTTTGTCGTTTTGCCAAGGCTGCTCCCCCTTTCCTTTAGGAAAGAGGGTGGTGGTCGCGACCTCATGGGAGCGACAGGTTGCGGGGATGGGGGGATAGGTCTGAGGTCAACTCCCTGTCATCTCCCTGACGAGGTTGAAGAAGTCGCGTTTGCGGTCCGTGGAGAGGCCCCAGTTGACGGGCGGGGACTGGTAGCCGTCCAGGTAGTTGTTCTGGCCGGGGTCGAAGTAGCCCCAGGAGGCCCCGCGCGAGAGGGCGGCCAGGAAGTTGTTCTCGGGCCGGTCGAAGTCGAAGTGGTCGTCCTCGTTGAACAGGATGGGCATCGGGCGGTAGCCGGGGACGGCGCGGGTCCGGTCCACCATGTCGGCGATGCGCCGGGGGTCGGTCACGCCGTTGCCGTGCAGGAGGAGGAAGTCGGAGGCGCGGACGACGTTCTCCAGGGGGATGAACCCGCCCCCGTAGCTGGTGCCCACCAGCAGGCGCCGGCCGTTTCGCGTGATCCCCTTCGCCCGCTCGATCAGCTCGTGCACGCGGGGCGGGGTGAGGATCTCGTGCTCGTACTTCTTCACGTTGCACTCGTTGTTGACCTCCAGGAGGACGTGGCGATAGCCGCCCTCCAGCACCCAGGTCACGGCGTTGTCGAGGGCGCGGATGATGGCGGTCTCGTCCCGGAGGCGCTCGTCCTGGCCGAAGTAGAAGACGCCCAGGATGACGGCCAGGCCGAGTTCGTCGGTCCGGTCGAGGATGCGTCTCATCCGGTCCAGGTAGGCCGGCTTGAAGGCCCCGTCGGCGGTGAAGCCGCTGTTGTCCCAGGGCTGGGCCTTGCTGTAGCCCTCCGGGCTGCCGCCCTGGAAGTTCACGGTCACCGATAGCAGGCCGTGCGCCCGGTAGGCCGGGAGGGCCTTTAGGAACTCCTGCACGTTGCGCTCCGGGTCGTAGACGCCCGTGTCGGGGTAGGCCCAGCGGGGCCGGGTGTCGGGGTTGGCGTCGTCGAATGCCGCCTGGACCATCCGGCTGTTCAGGAGCAGGCCCTCGATGCGGAGACCCCGGAAAGAGCGGCCTTTATAGGTAGGCTCGCCGTTGAGGAGGAAATGTTCACTTTCAATCGAGATGTGAGTCATTGCGACTCCTTAAGGCGTGAGAGCCTTCTCCCCTCCCCGTGTCGGGGAGGGGATGGGGGAGGGGTCAGCTTTTCCCGAACAATTCCCTGATGCGGCGGAGGGCCGACTCCGAGAGGGGCCTGCTGGACGCCTTCACGTTTTCGATGACCTGCGCGGGGGTCTTGGCGCCGGGGATGACGGTCGAGACCGCCGGGTGCGCCAGCGTGAACCGGAGGGCGGCCTCGGCCAGGGAGTCGGCCTCCTCGCGCAAAAAGTCGAGGTGGGCCACCTTCTGAGCCGTCTCCCGGACGCGCTCCGGCGTGTAGCGCGCGCTCCGGTGGTCGTCGGAGGGGAAGGCTGTGTTCGCATCATATTTGCCCGTCAACCATCCCGAGGCCAGGGGGACGCGCACGAGGACGCCCACGCCCTTCTGCCGGGCCACGGGGAAGAGGGCGTCTCCGGTCTCCTGCTGGAGGATGTTGTAGGCGATCTGGAGGGCCTCGGCGCCCCCCTCGATGGCCCGCATCCCCTCGGCGGCGGACCCGACGGAGGCGCCCCAGGCCCGGACCTTGCCGGAGGCCTTCAGGTCGTTCATCAGCCCGAACAGGTCGTCCGTCATGGCGTCGAGGGGGGGGCCGTGGAGCTGGTAGAGGTCGATGCGGTCCACCTCGAGGCGGGTCAGGCTGGCGTCCAGCGCGCCCCGGATGTACTCGGGCGAGAAGTTCTGCCCCGGCTGGGCCAGGCTGTTTCCGACCTTCGTGGCGATGACGGCCTCCGGCTTGCGCCCCAGCAGGCCCAGGCCGACCAGGACCTCGCTCTTGCCCCGGCCGTAGGCGTCGGCGGTGTCGTAGAGGGTCACGCCGAGTTCCCAGGCCCGCCGCACGGCCTCCAGGGACTGCGCGATGTCCGCGCCGGCCCACCCGGTGGGCTGCCCGCCCCGGAACGAGGCGCCGCCGATGGCCCAGCAGCCCAGGCCGATCTCGGAGACCCGGATGCCGGTCTTTCCCAGTGTGCGATATTCCATAGGAACCTCCTTTGCCATTGTTGTTGACATTTCCCGGTGATCGACGTATTCTGTGGATGGCTCTGAACCACCCCTTCATCGTTCTGTCCCCTCGTTCACCCCTTCGCGGAGGGTCCCATGGGCACTGTCAAAAAGATCATGGTCGTCACCAGCGGCGGCGATGCGCCGGGCCTCAACGCCGTCATCCGGGCCGTCGTCAAGCGCGCGGTCCTCGGCTACGACTGGGAGGTGGTCGGCAGCGCGGACGCTTACAACGGCGTCCTGTCCGACCCCATGGAGATCATCCCCCTCACGATGCAGCGCGTGGGCGGGCTCCTGGTCAGGGGCGGCACCATCCTGGGCACGACCAACCGGGGGGGGCCGTTCGACTTCCCCGTGAAGGGGCCGGACGGCCAGTGGACCCTTGAGGATCGCTCGGACCTGATGATCCGGCGGCTCAGGGACCTGGGGGTGGACGCCGTCATCACCATCGGGGGCGAGGGGTCCCAGGCCATCTCTCAGAAGCTGTTTGAGAAGGGCCTCCCTATCGTGGGCGTGCCCAAGACCATCGACAACGACCTCTGGTCCACGGACATGACCTTCGGCTACCAGACCGCCGTGGAGACGGCCACCGAGGCCGTGGACAAGCTCCACTCCACGGCCGAGAGCCACGACCGGGTGATGATCCTGGAGGTCATGGGCCGGGACGCCGGGTGGATCGCCCTGGCCGCCGGGATCGCGGGCGGCGCGGACGTCATCCTGATCCCGGAGATCCCCTACGACATCGCCAGGGTCGTGGAGCGGGTGGAGGCGCGGAATCACCGGGGCATCCAGTTCTCGATCGTCGTGGTGGCCGAGGGGGCCTATCCCAGGGAGGGGGCGCCCATCGCCCAGGAGAGCAACATCGTGGGCCGGCGGCAGCCCATCCTGGGCGGGGTCGGGCGATGGCTGGCCCGGCAGGTCCAGGAGGCCACCGGCCACGAGACCAGGACCACTGTCCTGGGCCATCTCCAGCGGGGCGGGACCCCCTGCCCGATGGACCGCATTCTGGCCACGCAGTACGGCGTGGCCGCCGTGGACCTGGTGGCAGAGGGGAAGTTCGGGCACATGGTCGCGCTGCAGAACCAGGACATCGTCAGCGTCCCTCTGACCGAGGCCACCCGCCAGTATAAATCGGTCAATCTGGACAACAATCTGATCCGGACGGCCAGGGGGTTGGGGATCTGTCTCGGGGACTGATTCACGTCTCCTGATTGGCCACGGCGATGCCCGCGCCCACCAGGACCATGCTCGTCAGGAGGGTGGCCGAGATGCCCTCGCCGAGCAGGAGGGCGCTCATCAGGACGCCGACGACGGGGGTGGCGAACCCGAACACGCCGAGGCGGCTGGCGCTGTAGCGGCGGATCAGGGAGATCAGCACGATAAAGCAGAATCCGGCCACGACGATGCCCTGGTAGAGGATGGCCCCGACGATGGCGGGGTCGAGGCGATAGGAGGCCCCCCGCTCGAACAGCGCGCTGAGCAGGACGAAGACGGGCAGGCTGAGCGCGGCCTGCCAGACGATGACCTTGCAGGGGTGGATGCCCTGGGTGAGCCGTTTCGTGTAGACCTGCCGGGCCCCCAGAAGGACGGCGCTGCCCACCATCATGAGGTCTCCGGAGAGGTGGCGGAACTCGCGGAGCATCAGGGTCTCGGCGAAGGTGAGGACGACGCCGGAGAAGGAGAGGGCCATGCCGAGCGCCTTGAGGCGGCTGAGCCGGTCTCCCGGGATGAAGAGGTGGGCGAAGAGGGCGGTGAAGAAGGGGTAGGTGGAGACCAGCACCGTGGAGCGGCTGGCCAGGGTGCGGTGCGTGCCCTCGTTGAGCAGGAGGATCTGGGTCAGAAAGATCAGGGCCAGACCGAGGAGGCCCCGGCGGTCCTCCGGCTGCATCCGGAGCGGGATGCGGTTGAGTGAAGCCCACGCCAGGACGGACAGGCCGCCCACGATGAACCGGACGCCGGCCAGGGCGATGGGCGGTATGCCGGCCAGGGCGATCTTGATGGAGAGCGAATTCCCCCCCCAGAGGACGGCGGTCAAAAAGGCCAGGGCGCCGACCCGGGGGGTGAGGCGTTCGTTGAGGACGTTCACGCGACAGATGTTGACGATAAGAAGTGGTTCACCACAGAGAACACAGAGAACACAGAGAAAGACGAAACGAATATATAGAATTTCCGGGGGGGAATCAAAGGGATTTCCGGTTATGAAAAAAATTTACAAGGGGCAGGGGTCCATGATAAAAAATTAACAAGCCTTATAAGACCGGATCGCGTCACGCCCTGACTTTGCGGGTGGCACGCTCGTTGCACAATCAGCCCTGAGTGCAGGTGAGGCATCAGGGTTTGTTTTTTTGTGGAGAAGGGGCCGTGACCTCGCGGGTGATGAGCTGCGCCACGCTGGGCGTGGACGCCTACATCGTGACGATCGAGACGGACATCGCCCGAAAACTCCCGGCGTTCTTCGTGGTGGGGCTGCCCGACAACGCGGTGCGGGAGAGCCGGGACCGGGTGACGGCGGCCATCAAGAACGCGGGGCGGTTCTTCCCCAACCGGCACGTGACCGTGAACCTGGCGCCGGCGGACGTGCGGAAGGAGGGGTCCGCCTTCGACCTGCCGATGGCCGTGGG
Organism: uncultured Gemmatimonas sp.; assembly: GCA_964428665.1. GTDB lineage: Bacteria > Latescibacterota > UBA2968 > SICM01 > SICM01 > SICM01. Next base: position 507 of record CAYRZX010000424.1, on the reverse strand, counting down.
GGTCCTGGTGGCGTCGAACCAGGTCCGGACGGGTCTGCTGGACCGGCACGCGCTGGTCGGGGAGCTGTCGCTGGACGGGGCGCTCCGGCCCGTGCGCGGGGTGCTGTCGATGGCCGTGGCCGCGCGGGACGCCGGGCTGCGGGGGGTCATCGTGCCGGAGGCCAACGCCAGCGAGGCGGCGATGGCCGAGGGGCTGGAGGTCTATCCGGCGGCGGACCTGACGCACGTGATCGACTTTCTGGAGGGGCTCTGCCGGATCGCGCCGTTTGTGACGGACATCGGCGAGCTGTTCCGGAGGGGGGCGGACCACCGGGTCGATTTTCAGGACGTGAAGGGGCAGGAGCACGTCAAGCGGGCGCTGGAGGTGGCGGCCGGCGGGGGGCACAACATTCTGATGGTGGGTCCGCCCGGCTCGGGGAAGACGATGCTGGCGCGACGGCTGCCGACGATTTTGCCGGACCTGACGCTGGACGAGGCGCTCTCGGCCACGAAGATCCACTCCGTGGC
>CAYRZX010000423.1:0-5611 GCA_964428665.1 uncultured Gemmatimonas sp. | reverse complement strand
AACGTGGACCCTTTCATCACGGCGATGAATCGCCGTGCTACGATAACACAAACCCCTTCCCCAAAACCCCTTGCGCGGGGATGAATCCCCGCGCTTTATCTCATCGCCTTACTTTTCCCTGTACTCCAACGGGATTCTGACCGTAAACGTGCTCCCCTTGCCCACCTCGCTTTCGACGGAGATCGACCCCCCTAGCAACTCAGCAAATCCCTTCGTGATCGGCAAGCCCAGCCCTGTGCCTCTGTGCTGCGGGTCCGACCCTTTCACCTGCTGGAACTCCTCGAAGATGTAGTCCAGCGCCTCCGGCGGAATGCCGACGCCGGTGTCGGATACGGCCACCTCCAGGAACCCATCCCCTGACGGACGACCGACGACGGACGAAGGTAGAAAAGCCGACGGAGGACGGAGGACCGGAGACGGGGAAGCCCGGTCTTCAGTCTCCGGTCCCCGGTCGTTGGTCGACGGTCGACGGTCGACGGTCGGCAGTCGCGTCACTCGCACCTTGACTTCCCCCTTCTCCGTGAACTTCAGCGCATTGCTCAGCAGGTTCATCACGATCTGCCGCAGCCTCGCCCCGTCCGTGTGCGCCTGGCCGACCTCGTCCGAGACCTCATAGCTCAAGGTCACGCCCGGCCTGACCAGGGGGCTGACCGTGTCACAGCAGGAGGCGATCAACCCTTTCACGTCAAATCGCGCCGGGTTGACCTCCATCCGCCCGGCCTCGATCCTGGACAGGTCCAGGATGTCGTTGATCAGGTTCAACAGATGGTTCGCGCTCTCTTTCACCTTGCTCAGATTGTCCCGCTGGCGCTCCGGCAGGACCTCTCCTGAGTGCCGCAGGACCAGGTTGGTGAATCCGATGATGGCGTTCATGGGGGTGCGCAGCTCGTGGGACATGCTGGCCAGGAACCGGGACTTGCGCTCGGTGGCCTCCTGAATCTGCCGGTTGGCTGTCTCCAGATGCCGGGTCAGACGGTCGATCTTCAGGTGGGTCCGGACGCGGGCCAGGACCTCCTCGCTCTGAAAGGGTTTGACGATGTAGTCGATACCGCCGGCGCGGAAGCCCTCCACGATGGCCTCGGTCTCGGCCCTGGCGGTGACGAAGATGACCGGGATGTCCTGCGTGGCGGGGTCCTGTTTGAGGCAACGGCAGGTCTCGAAGCCGTCCAGGCCGGGCATCTGCACGTCGAGGAGGATCAGGTCGGGCTGCGCAGAGCGGGCGATCTTGAGGGCGGCCTCGCCGCTGGGGGCGATGAGGATGCGGTAGCCCTCGGGTTCGAGGGCCTGGCGCAGGAGCTTGAGGTTGGCGGGCGTGTCGTCCACGAGGAGGACTCTGGCGCCGGTGAGATCGATCTGGGGTCTGTCCATGTCTGGTTTTCCTCTTCAATCTTCAACGTGATACGTAAGATAATAAGGGAAATGGGAAGGAGCAAGGTCGGAATGCCGCCCAGGTTGCCCTCTCAATGCTGTTATGCAAAGGATGTGCCTGGGGTTTAAGTTTTATATATACTTAAATTTCACAATATCTTAGTCAAAAATAGCGCGAATTTGCGAGCTGGATCAGGATGGTCATATTTGTTACATGAACGTACGGGTGATTACACCTGTGTCATGTTTTGTTACACTTCTGGTATTCCAAACATATCCCTGGACGTCTCCCTTTCCCCTCCGTATATTCAGGAAGAAAAAACTCACCACAGAGAACACAGAGAGCACGGAGAGAAGAAGAATATAGGAGACAGGAGACAGGAGACAGGAGATATGTCCAGTTCAAAGACGTATCGAGTCGGGCTGGTGGGGTGCGGGGGCATGGGGCGGCACCATCTGGAGGCGCTGAGGGCCATGCCGGAGTTCGAGGCCGCTGCGCTCTGCGACCTGTTCCCGGAGGCGCTGGGCCGGGCGGGGGAGGCGTTCGGGGTGAAGGCGCGCTACACGGACTTTGAGAAGATGTACGACGGGGTGAGGCCGGACATCGTGACCGTGGCCACGCAGACGCGCGGACATTGCGCGCCCACGGTCGCGGCCCTCCGGCGGGGCATCTCCGTGCTGTGCGAGAAGCCGATGGCCATCGACCTCGCGGAGGCGGACGAGATGGTGGGGGCGGCGAAGGCGTCCGGCGCGAAGCTGGCGATCCACCAGCAGAATCACGTGAACCCCGGCATCCGGAAGGCGCAGGCGCTCGTGAAGGAGGGGCTGATCGGGGAGGTGGTGTTGATCCGGGGACGGAACAAGGCGGCCAGGCAGAGCGGCAACGAGTTCATGGAGATGGGCACGCACGTGACGGACATGATGATCTGCTTCGGGGGGTTCGCGGAGTGGGTCTCGGGGGCGGTCTATTACCAGGGGCGGCTGGCGGGCCCGAAGGACATCATGGAGGCGAAGGAGATGTCGCCGAGGGACAGGGACTCGGGGCCGGTGATGGGGTCGCGCGCGGTCGGATATTACGGCTTCCCGGGAGGGGTCCTGGGCGAGATTCACTTTCTGGACTACCAGAAGGGGATGGGCGCCAACTATGGGGTGGATATTCTGGGGACGGAGGGGCAGCTGGCGTTCCGGGGCACGGGGGCGTTAAAGGAGAACCTCTGGCGCCTCCCGCGCCCGATGGAGGGGACGCCCGCGCAGCTTGTGGACTGGAGGCCGGTGGACACGACGGATGTGGGGGTTGAGGAGCCGATCCACACCATGTATAAGAGGCTGGTTCAGGCCGTCGAGACCGGGGAGGAGCCGCCCAACAGCGGGGAGGAGGGGCGCCGGGCGTTCGAGATGGTCCTGGGGATCTACCAGTCGCACCGGGAGGGGGGGCGGCGGGTGGCGCTTCCGATGAAGGACCGCAGGCACCCGCTGGAGGTGTGGAGAAAAGGGGAGTGAAGACCTCTCCCCCGTCCCCTCTCCTAAAGGAGAGGGGAGAGAAAAGCTTGCTCCCCCTTCCCTTCAGGGAAGGGGGCCGGGGGGATAGGTCTGTTTATTGCAACCACGCCAGCTTCGGCGACGTGGCCCGGCCCCTGCCGTAGCGCTCCGCGAGCCGGGCCTTGTCCTGGGGGGATGCGGTCAGAAACTTCCTGAGCCGGTCGCAGGTCAGGTCGATCTCCTCGTCCGTCATCTCGATGGCGTCCACGTTGAAATAGCCCTCGTCCACGTGGTGCGCGCGCAGCCGGATGGAGGGGTCCCCGTCCGCCATCGCCCGGCTGAGGGCCGCCGCGGTGAGGCCCGCCCGCGCCGGGTCCACGGTCACCCGCGCCCGGCTGAAGGGGTTGCCGTTGGGGTCCGGGTCCACGCTCAGGGCGACGCCCTCGATGCCGCTCAGGCGCTCGATGACGCGGCGCATCTTCCGGTCCTGCCCGGCCTCCCACGCCTCGATGTCCAGCCGCATCCGATGTTCGAGCGCGGCCATCACGCCCACGATGCCCTCCTTGCCCACCTTCATCGGGCGGCCGATCCCCCGGTTCTGAAGGTAGACCGCCCGCACCAGGTCCTCCCTTCCGCAGACGATGCCCGCCGTGGCGCCGGAGAGGTACTTGTGCCCGGAGCAGACGGCCAGGTCCGCGCCGGCGGAGATGATCTGTTTGATCATGGCCTCCTGCGCCGCGCCGTCCACGATCACGGGGATGCCCCGCTCGTGGGCGATCTCCACGACGCGCTTCAGGGGGAGACAGCCGAAGCGCACGGTGTGGTGGGAGACGACGACCATGACGGCGGCGGTCTGGTCGCCGAGGGCGTGTCGGAGGTGGTGCTCCGAGGTCCCGTTGACGGTGCCGACCTCCACCGGGCGCGCGCCGGCGAGCCGGATCATCTGCGTGACGGGCGCGCCGAAGTTCACGGCGTGGCCCTTCTGGAGGACGACCTCGTCCTTCAGGCCGGTCGGGTCCGGGAGCTGCGCGACCTTTCCGGGGTCGCTCCCGGTCATGCAGGCGGCCACGCCGAGGGTCAGCCCGGCGGCGGTGCAGGCGGTCACGCAGCCCCACTGGGCGCCGGTGGCCCTTGCGATGACCTCGCCCGCGCGCTCCTGGAGCTGGTCCAGGTCGAAGAAGCAGGGGAGGGCGGCGTTCACGGCCTCGACGACCTCGGGGAGCACGGCCGCGCCGGCCAGGGCGGTCATCTTGCCGCAGGCGTTGATGACGCGCGTGAGGCGGTATTTTTCATAAAGGTCCATGGGATCGTTCTCCATCTCTATAACTTCCTCAATATCTCTGCTGCTCTGTCCTCATAGATCATCTGCCATTCCGGCGCCAACATGCAATCGCTGTCCTCCTGAGCGCCGCCCCGGTTGTTCAGTTGCTCCGCCGTGGGGGCGTAATAGATATACCCGTTGGTCACGCCCGCAATAAAGGTGAGGGGATGGGGGGACCTCTTCTTGATGTTGAGCCCGATCTGCACGGACAGCTCCCCCGGAAAGGTGACCAGCACGAAGTCTCCGATCCTCAGCCCCAGCACCTCGACCTCCATCGGCTTCCCCCCAGCGGCGGCGTTCCTCGCATGATGTTTCTTCAACAGGTTCAGGTTCACCTGGACTCTCGTCAGTTGCTCCATGACGTGGATGTTGTGTATGTATTGCTCGATGTGGCTCCTGTTTTCGGCGTCCAGCCGGTCCAGGTCCTCTCTCCCCATCGTCCGGTCGTGCAGGTACCGGTGCGAGTAGCAGGACGGATACTCGCGGGAGAGGTTGTACTTCACGATCAGGGGGAGAAAGGTCTTCAGGTTGAGGCTCGTCCCTTTCAGGGACTGGAGCAGCCGGGCCTGCTCGGCCTTCAGGGACTCGATGTGCGACGCCAGGTCGGCCCTCGGAAGTGAGACGGTCTCGCGGAGGATTTTCAGCTCCCCACTCTCCCGGCTCTGGATTTTTCTCAAGGCATGAAGGGCGCTGAGGCCCAGCAGATTTCCCAGCGGCTCCGCGTCGTGGGGATGGTCGTCATCCTTATACCAGATCGGGTTGATGTCCCCGGCGCACCCTTGCAGAAAAAAGGCCATCGCGCCGTCGCTCAGGTTGTCTTCGATCACTCTGGAGGCAAAACCGACGAGATCGGCCGTGTTTCCGCCGCCCGGGACGCCCTGGATGGGGTGACACGCGAAGTTGTAGACGACCGCCAGGGTCCCTCCGTCCTGCCTGTCCAGCCGGAGGAGGCCGATCTGCGGGTCCACCGGCCCGACCCCGGCGACCTCTTCGTCAGGGGGGAGCGAATAGGCGCGCCGGACGTCCGCCTCCCTGCCGCTTTTCAGCCTGATCCTGCGGTTCTCCATGATCCTGTCCTCGTGGCCGACGCCGGCGCCGGCCTTCACGGGAATCACGTTCTGCCACGCCTCTCTCACGGCCTGGACGGTCCGTCCTTCGACATCCGCGCACACGACGCCGTGGCAGTGGCTGGCGGCGATCAGGACGTTCTCAGGCGGGATGCCCAGCTCCTTCTGAAGCTGCGCGCGCACGCGGGCCAGATAGCCGTTTTTGATGTGGCCGATCTCCTCTATGGCCACGGCGTCCACGGTGACCAGGACCACCGCCGTGGCGTCATCCCTCAGCGCCAGCGCCTTGACATACAGCGGGTCGTTGGCCGGACCTGCTTCCGTGCTGGTGATGTCTGCCCTGGCGACCCCTGCCCGGAGCTGTCCTGACGTGTTC
>CAYRZX010000422.1:0-5614 GCA_964428665.1 uncultured Gemmatimonas sp. | reverse complement strand
ATAATGGTAGGCAAAGACAAGGAGTCCTTGGGCTGGAAGATCGTGGGGCTTGTCGATCTGGATATTGCTCAGGTTACATGCCCAATCGAGGATTTTGGGAAAGTAGAGGAATTTGACTTTCCTTACATACAATTGCCTGGATTCCGCCGTTATGTCTTGGAGGGATACGGCAGAGAGCTGGGTTATCTTGAATATGGCCTTCTTATCCTTGGGAGTCTGCTCGGTAACCCCTATCGTTTGAACCGCGTTTCGTCTCTAACAGGTGAGGTCGTACAGGTCAATGAGGATACTCTTGTTCAAGCGCTGTTTTGAAACCTGAGGGATGAGAAGAATGAAAGTAATCCGATTCAGGGAAAGTTTGCTGAACTCCTGCGTTGAGTTCTGGTGGGGTATTTACGAGCACATGCCTTATGTTCACCGGCCTGATGGTTACCAGACCTTAAACACCCCACCGATCTCTCCTGAGTATTTCATCGAGAACCTCAGGTGGGGATTGGGCTGCCGTGATGACGCGAGCAGTTGGGCAGGAGAAGTGACCAAGGACGGCATCTTTCTGGCAGAAGAAGGGGGGAAGGTCGAAGGCATCCTTGTCAGTTCTGTAAACAGCGAGAAACGTACTGGCAATATCCTGTCCGCCTATGTACAGCGAAACGCCCGAGGGCGAGAGGCTGCAGATCGCCTTCTCGAGCACACCCTGGAGCATTTTCGGAAACTGCGACTTCCGAGGGTCGTGGCAGCCCCAGGCCGGGGCAGTTCGATGGAAGTCGAATGCCCCATTCATCTCTCTTTGCTGGGCGAGGGGTTTGCCTGGGGGCAGGACTGGAAACCTGCCTATCCCAACGAGGCGTACGGCGTTTTTCTGGGAGGATCCCTGGAGGGCTTTCGTTTGCAGCCGGAGATCCAGGAAAAGATTGAGCAACTGCGCAAGGAGGGCGTCACGATTGAGCGAGTGGACCGGGGCCAAAAGGTAAGACTTCAACGGCTCGATACGGGCCTGGAAGTAGACCCTTTCGATGCGGATTCCAACTGCGCATTTGTCGGTTTTGTCAACGGCCTTGTGATCGGCTGGACCTTTGAGGTGAGCGTTTTCCGGGACGAGGGACGGATTTTGGCCATGGTCGGTCCCGAAGTGATCCCCAGCTATCGCAGAAGGGGCATCGGGAAGGTGCTCCACCATCTTGGAATAGAAGAAGCTGTGCGTCAGGGGGCCCGGGGTGGATGGACAGCTACGGAAATATATAACCCTGCGCGGCTGATCTATCAGTCCGTCGGTTGGAGATACTGGTATACCAGCTTTGGCCGAATGTCAAGAACCCTCTGACCAATTGAGGATACCATGCCGATTCCCTTGAACGACATCCTGAATGAACTCCGGGCAGCGCCACGCCTTTCCGGGACCTCCGCGTGCGACGCCGTTGCGCGGAGTCTTGCAAAAAGATTTGAAGGGATCGGCTGCGCCACGGAAGTTCAGGACTACACGTTTGTGGGATGGTCAGTGCCTGAACCCCCAAAGGTCGTGAATCTTGTCAACGGCGAAAGGCTCCCGGCGCGCGCCGTCACCTGGTGCGGAGGGATAAAGGGTGTTGACGTCGAAGGGACTGTGGTCCCAAGAGGCAGGATGAACTTCTGGGGATTGGGGACCGAACGGGAGTTCAGCAGGTGGGCGATCCTCGACGGCGAGGTGGAACACAGGGTCGTCTACCTGATCGGGAACTTTGATGACCATCTTGTTCTCCCCTATCCCATGGAAGATGTCGCCTATATCTGTATGGAGCAAAGAGACCTGCAGAGACTTTCTGATGAACAAGCCATGATACGCCTGACAACCAGGATGGAACTCCGCTTTGGGGCGCGGAGTGCGAACGTCATAGCGACCAGGGCGGGAAGGACGGCGAACGAAATCGTCGTCTGTGCCCATCACGATACTGTCTATGACGATCAGAACGGACTTTACGACAATGGTGGCGCATGTGCGGTGCTCCTCCTGCTTGCCGAACATCTCAGTGCCGTCGAGACCGATCACACGATTCTCTTTCTGTCGACAGGAGGCGAGGAGTTTAACCTCATTGGAGCAAGGACCTATCTCAACCGGCGCGAACGGGAGAGGTCGCTGGAAAGGATGAGGGCCTGTATCACCCTGGACGGCATCACCCAGCCCCCCAGAGTGGTCCACGTGCGCTGCACGGAGGACTTTGACGACATCGTCAAAGAGACCCTGGACGCGCACAGAGGGCGGCAGTATTCGTATGAGGTGGACTGGGACATCGACAGGGATCTGGGCTGTCTCGACGCGCGCGCATTTGAGGAGAAGGGCATCTCTGCATTCTTCTACTCACCGAGTGATCCCAAACGGGTCGATGAAGACAACGAGCCCATTGCCGAGAACCTCCGGACGAATGCGCTGTTTGTGCGCGACCTGATTCTCAGAACCGACCGGATGTTCGCGTCCCGACGTGGAATTCCGGAAAGGAGGCAGACGTGAAGGTCGAAGCCCTGGCTGAGAGAACATTTCGGACCTGGTCTGCAATGCGTCAACAACTCTGGGACCACCACACCGATGAGAAGGATCAGGCCGACTTTGTCCGCTATCAGAAGAAGAGCGCCGAAGGGACGGCGATAAGCTTCCTGGCCGTCTCGGAGGAGGGGCGTCACATCGGCTTTCTGGATGCTGAACTGCGCAGCGACTACGTCGGGGGGGCTGAGCGCTCGCCGGTCTGGTATGTCGAAGGGATATTTGTCGTTCCCGAGGAACGCGGCAAAGGAGTTGGAAGACTTCTGATCGAGACCCTGGAAGCGCACGCAAGGTCGCAGGGCTATTCGGAGATTGCCAGCGACTGTGACCTCGATGATACGATGAGCGAGGCGTTCCACAAGGCAGTAGGTTTCCGGGAGGCGGCTCGTAACATTCATCTGATCAAACGGATCAGTTAGATGCGCACACATGGACACACCAACGCGAAATGAAGAGGCGATCACAGAAGCGTTCGACCCGGATTCTCCCACATCAGGTATCCAGGAGGCGATCGACGCCCTTGAGGAGCGTGGAGGTTGCGTCCGGATCCCAGCTGGTGACGATGGTCGGCTGCAACTCGCGCGCGGAAGGAAACCTCGCGTAACAACAATGACCGAACTGCCGAACGGCTTCAAGAAGAACGTTCTGAAGAACTTTGGAGATCGGGGCAGGGATTGGATCCCCAGATTTCCAGACATTCTGGAAGAATGCAGGGCTCGATGGAGACTGACCCTCGGCGCTCCGATGGAGGACCTCTCCATCAATTATGTGACGTTCGCCAAAACGGAGACCGGTGAAGAGGTGGTCCTCAAGATCGGCGTGCCGCATCGGGAGATGGAGACCGAGATCGAGGCGCTTCAGATTTACAATGGCAGGCGGATGGTCCGGTGCCTGGATGCGGACCTCCGGCTCGGCGCAATCCTTCTGAAAAGGATCACGCCGGGGCGGATGTTGAAGAACCTGGGGAACAATCGGCAGGAGGCGCAGATAGCCGCCCGCCTCATGAAAGAGCTTCCCGTCCCGGCGCCGGAGGAGCACTACCTGCCGACATTTGCTCAGTGGACGACAAAGGCATTCCGCCGGACGAGGGAGGCCTTCGGGCCTGAGGGTGGCCCGCTGCCCGTGGTTCTGCTCGATCAGGCCGAGCAGGCCTTCAAGGGTATCCAGGATTCCGGGCGAAAAGCCGTGCTCTTACACGGCGACCTGCACCACGAGAACATCCTCTACGACGAAGAGCGGGGATGGACCGCCATAGACCCCAAGGGCGTCATCGGAGACCCCTGCCTGGAGGTCGGGAGGTACCTCCACAACCAGTTACCCCGGGACATGCCGTTGCGCGAGAAGGAACGGAGAATCGACGAGAGAGTCGAAATCCTCAGCTCGGAATTGGGGGAGTGCGAACAGAGGATCAGATCCTGCGGGTTTGTGGACCTCATCCTCGCGCTCTGCTGGAGCGTGGAAGAGATCTCTGAGGATGAAGGATTTCAGAACGGGGTGGCGATCGCCCGGCTGCTGGGAAGAGAGGCAGGGTCTTGAAAAAAGGCCCGCCCGAAGGGTCGTGTGAGCTTTCAGATCGGTTACTTCAAGGACAGCCGACATGCCTCATCCCCTGCTTGACGTCCCGCGCATCGAGAAGACGCCGGGGGCCTACGTGAAGGTCGCCGGCGAGGTCTTCGCCGTCTTCGGCGAGCCCATCCAGGATTCGGGGAACATCTCTTACGGAGTGCGCGTCGGCGACGGGCGCTTCTTCGTCAAGACCGCAGGCCGGCCCGATGACCCTCACCCCTTCTCGCCGTATCCCGACCGCGTGGCCCTGCTCCGGAACGCCGCCCGATTGTCCGATACCTGCGCCCACCCTGCGTTCCCCCGCCTCCACAACGTGATTGAATCCCCGCACGGCCCGCTCCTCGTCTACGAGTGGGTGGACGGCGAACTGCTGCACGTCAGCCGGGAGAACCGCGACAACCCGCGCTCCCTTCATCAGCGGTTTCGGAGCCTCCCCCCGGATGAGATCCTTCAGGCGCTCGACGCCATCTTCGAGGTCCATCACCAGCTCGCAAAGCTGGGCTGGATCGCGGTCGACTTCTACGATGGCAGTCTGATCTACGACTTCGAGCGCCGGGAGGTCCACCTGGTCGACCTGGACAACTACCACGAGGGGCCCTTCACGAACGAGATGGGCCGGATGTTCGGGTCCACGCGCTTCATGGCTCCTGAGGAGTTCCGGCTCGGGGCCGCCATTGACGAACGCACGAACGTGTTCACGATGGGCCGCACGGTCTCCGTGTTTCTCTCCGACGGCACGCTGGAGCGCGAACCCTTCCGGGGGACCGACGCCCTCTATGAGGTCATGCGCCGGGCCTGTTTGGAAAATCGGAAATGGCGTTTCGATTCGATGGCCGCCTTCCACGCCGCCTGGGTCGAAGCCAGGCGCGCCCAGCCGCGCGGATGATGGACGACAGGCATGGCCCAAATTGTGCGCGCACGCGCACAATTGTGAACCCGGGTTCAAAATTTAAGACGTTGTTATACAAAAACTTAGACATCTCTCTTCTGACAATTGTGTCCACGTGGACACAATTCCTCCCGATGTCCTGTCATGGCCTACGATCATATTTTTGCTTGATAATCGCGCTAAGCGCAGGTACATTTCAGCAGGCAGCCGAAAGGAGGCGCACCTGATGAGTACGGCATCGACTACCAGCACCACCTACGAACACGTGCAGATCGACACCCAGGGAACGCCGATCATCGCGGGCACGACCATGAAAGTCGTGGAACTCGTCATGGCCCAGATGGCTCACGGCTGGAGCCCGGAGGAACTGCATTTTCAGCACCCCTACCTGACGCTGGGTCAGATCCATTCTGCGCTGGCGTACTACTGGGATCACAAGGAAGAACTGGACGCTGACATCGAGCGCCGCTGGCAGTATGCGGAAGAGGCGCGCCGGAACGCCGGCCCATCCTCTCTCGCGGCCAGGTTTCGATCTCAGGGCCTTCTGTCGTGAGCGTGGCGCTGTATATGGACGAGCACGTTCATCGAGCGATCACGGCCGGTTTGCGCTTGAGAGGCGTGGATGTTCTGACGGCTCAAGAGGATGG
>CAYRZX010000421.1:0-5639 GCA_964428665.1 uncultured Gemmatimonas sp. | reverse complement strand
GTCTGTCATCTCCGAATTCCAAAACTCAAATATTCACAAACTGCGTAACTCGTGTCCTATATGCAAGTGCCCGCCGCGTAAAGCGAGTTGTCGCTGACCTATCCTCAGAGTCGGGTTGTATGAATCTAACCTGTCGAAAATTCGAGACGAACTGCGTAGTATCGTCCACTAATGCCTCGTTGATTATTTGCTTGCCCGCTTGAAGGTTTGCATCTTCAAAAAAATTCAAGCGCATGAGTTTGCGACGAGGATCGTCCGGATGAGGAAGTATGCCATAAGTAACAACATCCTCTTGTTTTCCGTTCGGACCCCAAACATTTTTTATCGCTGAGGGAATTCTGTTACGATTTGCGTCCTGTTCGTTTTCGTTAGCGTACTCTCCGTTAGGATCAAATACGAGTTGTCCAATTGCTCGTGGCCTGTCTTTGGCAAAACGTAGATTGAAAACGGATTGGATGATGATTTTTGTGGTGTTCGACTTGCCGGTCCTGGTCATCCCAAACAGCGCGGTTTTCTGACCAAGTAGATCAATGGGCGAAATGCGAACCTCAATGTTGGAAACACCCTGAAATGAACGGTTTGTTGACGCATAGCGCACTTCGCCTATCCTAACTCGTTCTTGTGATTGAGTTTCATCTATACGGTCTGTATCCACATAGTTGACGATGACAGATAGTGCCTCTCGATTTGGCTTATAAACCTTCAAGCCTTGATTGGGATAATAGTTCGAGAGATCGCTCCCAAATTTTAAAACGAGCCTGTCCAGGCGTTCAGATTTGTCAACAAAGAACGTCCCTATTACGCGACACTCTACACCAGCAAATGATAACAGGTTCGCTGTTGTCGCATCCATGCTCTCGCTTTCGTCCCAGTTGAGGTTAGGTTCTCCCGAAACTTTCTGAGCAGTTTCAACTCGAACTCTTTCTGCCTCCGCATGTCCAGGGAGAGGGGCTGCGTCCATGACGCGAAGAAGAATAACGGAGCTATCCTCACGTTGATAATCAACCTCATTTGCGTCGGGCTTGATCCGCGTTGCCACGAGGAAACAAAGGCTTGGTATGCCTCCCACCTTTTTTCTATGAAAATCGTGTATCTGGACGTTTGCAAACTCATACCCAATCGAATAGACATCACCCACGTATTGATCAGACTGAATCAGCTTCAGGAGCATATCTTTCGCTCCGACGGCTTCCTTCTCTTGCTGGCTTTGCTTGAGGGTTGAGATAACATTCATGTGAAAGTCCTCCGTATGGAGTGTTCATCGATTCCAGATTGCAACTCAGCGACATAGAGCACCTGGTGACCGTCCTGACGCAGACGTTCGACGACCTGCCCGTCCACGCTCTCATCGGCCAGCAGATTCATGACACCGTCTCAGACGCCGGATAGACGACGTCCGCCTTCAGCGCCTCGGCGGCGAAGGCCAGCGCCGCCAGGACGGCCTGTCGTGTCAGGCGGGGATGGGCTTCAAGCAACTGTTCGATCGTCTCTCCGGCTGCCAGTTTTTCAAGGATGAGTTCTACGGTGATGCGGGTTCCGGCCACGGCCGGCTTCCCCATCATCACTTTCGGGTTGGACTGGATAAATTGGTTATCCATCGGCTTCACCTCCGGTCATCCAATTGTGCGCGCACGCGCACAATTGAATCCTAAGTCATTGTTAGACAATGTGTAAAGTTTGTGGGTGCGTGCAAAATCTGGCCTGTACTGTCGGGTCCATCTCAAAAAGGAACAGCCGGGGGGCCGTATAGACGACCTCCCGGCAGCTCCGCTCAAGAGCCTCTTCCCCCGAGGTATGGGGTGAAATCCCGACCACAGATCCCTCTCGCGTAACTGACTGAATATAAGACCCATTCCGAGCCGCGTCAAGGGAAATTCCCCCACGTTATGGTCGTCCCGTTTCGATCAGGGCCTCCGGGCCTTTTCGGGAGGGCCGAAAGAAAAGGCTTGAGTTGCGCCGTCCGAGTGGGTAGATTTCAGGTCTCTCGTTCTCTTCACTGACCTTCGATACAGGATGGAAGCCAAAGCGCATCCCCTTTTCCGGGGCACCCTGGCCCCGATGGCCGTGCCGGACTATCGCCGGCTGCTGATCGGCAACGCCCTCTGGTGGCAGGCGAACTGGATGGAGCAGGTCGCGGTCGGCTGGCTGGTGCTGGAGCTGACGGACTCCGCGTGGCAGGTCGCCCTGGTGGGCTTCTACCGGTCCGCCCCTCTTCTGCTCTTCGGGTTTATGGCGGGGCTCGTCACGGGGCGGTTCAACCGGCGGGCGGTCATCTTAAGCGCGCAGGTCCTGTACTTCTCCGTCTTCTGCGCCTTTGCGGCGCTCCTGTGGACGGGGCATCTCGCCTTCTGGCACATCGCGGTGGGGGAGTTCCTGCTGGGGGTCGGATGGGCGCAGGACTGGCCGGCGCGGCGCTCTCTCCTGCCGGACATGGTGGGCAGGTCGCGGATCGTGGACGGCATGATGGTGGAGAATTTCGCGGCGAACGCCACGCGGGTGCTGGGGCCGTTCACGGGCGGGGTGCTGATCGCGGCGCTGGGGGTGTTCGGCTGCTTTCTGGTCATCCTCGGCATCCACGGCCTGGGGTTTTTCTTCCTGATGCGGCTCTCCCCCCGGCCACAGGCCCCCCGCGCAGGGGCGGTGTCTCCGTGGGCGAATGTGGCCGAGGGGCTGCGCTACGTCCGGGGCAACCAGCCGATCCTGGGCGTCCTTCTGGTCACGGTGCTGATGAATGCGCTCATGTTTCCCTATCAGACGCTCCTGCCGGTGTTCGCGCGCGACATCCTGAAGCAGGGGCCGGTGGGGCTGGGCGCGCTGGGCGCGTCCAACGGGGTCGGGTCGTTCTGCGGCATCCTGCTGGTCAACTGGCTCAAGCGTTTCCGCCACAGCGGCCTGGTGTTCGCCGGGGGGTCGCTGTTCCAGTCGGCGGTCATGGTCGCCTTCGCCGCCTCCAGGTCCTTCCCCCTGTCCGTGGCGCTGCTGATCGCCTCCGGGTTCGGGCACGCGGCCTTCGGGGTGATGCAGAGCTCCATCGTGCTGATGTCGTCGAACGACGAGATGCGGGACCGCGCGCTGGGGGCGCTCGTCGTGGCCATCGGAGGGGGGCCGCTGGGCCGGCTGCAGGTCGGCGCGCTGTCTGCGGCCTGGGGCGCTCCGATGGCCGTGGGGGTGAGCTGCGCGGTCTCGGCCCTGAGCATCGCGGGGGTCACGGCGCTGCTGCCGGGGTTCCGGGCGAGGGATCAGGCCCGCATATAACCGAGTTTTTTAAAGGAGTCTATCCATGAGTAAAATCCTTGAACTTCCCACGTGGTACTATCGCCAGTTCCCCTGCGACTACAGCCAGGGGGAGCGGGCGACGGAGGGCATCCTGGGGTGGGCGCAGCGCGTCTGCCTCGTCCCGAAGGAGCAGGCGGCGCTCGTGCTGATGCATCTCTGGAACATCGGGTTTCCCGGCGGGCCGGCCTGGGGGGCGGGCGTCCCCCAGCAGGTCCGGAGGGACGCGCAGGAGTTCGTGGGGCGCTGCGTGAAGACGTTCACGACGGCCCTGCCGCCGGTGCTGAGGGCGGCCCGGGCCTGCGGGCTGACGATTGTCCACGTGGCGAGCGGGCGGGGCTATGCCGAGCGGTATCCGCAGTATCAGAGGACGCTGACGGAGGTCACGACGCCGGCGCCGGCCCCGCCGGAGGGGGCGATCCGGCCGAAGGACGCGGACGTACCGACCACGGACGAGCGGTTCGGGCCGGGGTTCTCGAAGGTGGCGGAGAGCGAGGCGCTGGACTTTCCGGAGGGACTTGGGCCGGAGGGGGACGACCTGGTGGCCGTGACCACTCACGAGCTGAACACGCTGCTGCGCAACCGGAGGGTCTGGCACCTGACCTACTGCGGGTTCGCGATCAACTGGTGCCTCTGGCACAGCCCCGGCGGGATGGTGGACATGCGCCGGCTGGGCTACACGTGCGGGTGCATCAAACAGGGCACGGTGGCCGTGGAGTCGAAGGAGTCGGTCGCCACGCTGGGCAACCACGCCTACTCCATGTGGAAGACGGCGCACATGTTCGGGTTTGTGGCGGACGATCACGACTTCATCCAGGCGTGTCAGAAAGGGGCATAACGTGGCGCATCGGCCGAGGTTCACGTTTCGCACGCACGGGGGAGAGTGCGCGGGGCAGCAGTGGGTCTACGACGGCGAGGAGCCCATCGCGCGGCTGGAGCATCGGGCCATCGAGCAGCCCGAACAGGAGCTGCGCTACTTTGACGGGAACCCCAGGCCCGTGAACCTGCGCGACCTGAAGCTGAGCCCCGGCGGCCGGCCTCTGATCGCGGGGGTTCAGCTCTACTGGGTGTTTCAGCACAAGGCGCTCCTGACGAGCGAGCTGGCGGACGTGGTCGTGGAGGGGCAGGAGAGCGACTGTCTGAGGATGACGGTCGTCACGCGCGACCCGGGGGGCGTGGCCACGTCCCGGCGCGTGGTGACGGTGACGTACGATCCCGTGCTGTCGAGCTACGTCTACGACTTTGCGTGCCATCTGGAGATTCACAGCCCGGAGGCCCTGGACCGGCCGGAGCGGGCGCGGTTCGAGTACTGCGACCCGTGGTACGTGGACACGCCCGGCCCCACGGTGGTCTTTCCGGGCATGTGGAGGAAGCGCTACCTCTACCTGCTGGCGGAGGAGGCGGACGGGACGGTCTGGAAGATGCCGATCAACCACATGGCCACGGGCATTCCAGGCCCGAAGGCGTTCCAGCGGGACGGGCTGTTCGTGGCGGCGTTCGACCCCGGAAATAACCCGGCGTTCCAGTTCGTGGGGGAGACGGCGGGCCGGACCTCCATCGGGGTGTGCAACTGGGGCTACGACATCCACTTCGGGGGGCACTACGCGCGGGACGAGCTCTACGGCCCGATCTGCGAGCGTTTCCGAATTCTCCTCTGCCCGGATGGGAAGGTGAAGGAGATGCTGGAGAGGGTGAGGCCCGTGCCGGAGGTGGAGTACAAAGGGTTCAGGGAGTTGCCGGTCTACGAGCGGGAGACGAGCTTCGAGAAGGGGCTGCGCCTGAACGAGCCGAGCCACGGGGACACGGACCCGTGGCCCTGGCACCCGGACGGGGAGGGGCTGTCGTGGGACCGGACGTCCGGGCGGTCGGACCATTTCTCCCTGAAGATTCAGAAGGAGACGCCGGGGCCGTCGGAGTGGTTCTACGACCGGGAGGGGGATGGGGCGTGGACCGAGCCGTGGCGGCCGGGCGTGGGGTTCCGGGTCACGGGCTACGTCAGGACGGAGGACGTGAGGGGACGGGGGTCGTGCCTCGCGTTGCGGTGGGGCGTATACAATTATCCCGAACGTTATCCCTACATCTGCTCCGAGAAGCTGACCGGCACGAACGACTGGACGCGGGTGAGCGTGGAGATCCGGGGACACCATCCGCCGGACTGCAGCGGGATTCACATCATTCTCAGACAGGACGGGAGCGGGGCGACGTGGTTCGATGATTTGAAAGTGGAGCGGCTCCAATAAACGAGACGGGAGGATGGATGCCCTCGGGCCATCCTTTCGACTTGACGGGCAAGAGAGTACGTGTTATCATGACACTAGTTACGCAGCCTTCCGGTTTTGAAGTTTGGGAATTCGGAGATGACAGAC
>CAYRZX010000420.1:0-5640 GCA_964428665.1 uncultured Gemmatimonas sp. | reverse complement strand
CTTACTGTCCTTACTGACAATCTTGAAGACGGCCCGGGTCGGACTCTGCCGGTCGTAATCCCAGTTGGTGCTGTGGAAGACCTGATGGGTGATGCCCGTCCTGAGCAGGTTCCGCCGGGTCACCTGGCTGGTGAAGTCATAGCGGAAGTTGTAGCGCCGGTTGTCGTCGAAAACGATCCTCCTGCGCTGCCGGTCCAGGTTGAAAAATCCGCTCTTATCTCTCCGGAAGGAGGCGTCCGTCGTCCTGTCTACGTTCTCCGTGGTGTCGGTCTTTGTCCCGAAGAACCCCACCTGGAACTCCTGGAACGTCTTGGGGCTGAGCGTGTGGGTGGTCGTCAGGTAGACGATCCGATTTCTCCACTGCTGCTCATACCCCGTAAAACCCCGGATCAGGAAGAGGTTAGCGTTCGATCCCCTGATGTCACTGCTTCCACTCCAGTATCTGGGTTCGTTCGACTGGTTGTAGCCGAATTTCAGCCTGATGTTTTCAGACGGCGTGTAGGTGAGTTTTCCGAAGATGCTCCACTGGCGTGGACCAGTCTTCCGCGGAGCCGGGAAGATCTCCTTCGCCTGGCTGGTCTTCCCGCTCAGGACGAACGTGGCGTTCTGGCCCAGCGGCCCGGTGACCCACCCCTCCATGAGATGTCCGACGGCGCTCTCATAGTCCTGCTTCACGTGGACCTGCTTCCCGGTGACCGGATCGGTCTCGGCCACCCAGGTCGCGTCGTTCCACTTCAGCCGGTCCCGCCAGAGGCCATTCGTCCCCCCCTTCTGTCCAGGGACGGCGTCGTAGACGTTCGGCCCAAAATGTCGCTTGCCCGGCGGCTCAGCACGGAAGTCGAGCCCGCCGTGCAGAGCCCGCGTCCCTTCACGGGTGACGATGTTCACCACGCCGGCGGGCGAGGAGACCTGCGAAGCGTTTGCCCCCCCTTTGACGACCCCCACCTCTCCGATGGACGTCACAGGGACGTTGTTGTACTGGCTGAAGGCCCAACCGTGTACGGCCTGGTCCATATTCGCCAATTCCATGCCGTCGAGCGTCCAGGTCTGGGACGCGTCCATCGAAAAATAATTCATCCGGCGGATGCGCACCCCGTTGCCGGGGCTATCTGTCCTCCCCGTCCCCACCCCCGCCACGAACTGGAGGTGTTCCTTCGCAGTCCGAAGAATCGGGACCTGCTCGATCTCCTTTGCCGAGATCTTACTCTCGCTCGAAGTCCGGTCCACCTCCACGAGCGGTCGCTGCGCCTGTACCACTACCTCCGACCCGGCCACCGCCGTCTCCTTCAGCGCGAAGTTCTTAGTCGTGGTCCTGCCGGACACCACCTGTACATTCCTCTCTCGCACCGCCTCGTAGCCGATGATCGACGCCTTCAGTTCATAGATCCCAGGGTCTATCGAGAGGATGACGTAGTAACCGTCCGCGTCAGAGACCGCGCCCAGCTTCATCCCCTGAACTACCACATTGACCCCCGGCAGCGGCTTGCCGTTTGCGTCCGCCACCCGACCGGCGACCTTGCCCGTCAGCGTCTGCGACCAGGCCAGCCCGGCGAGCAGACAGAGGCACAGAACGATCCCGAAAAATCGTGATATGTATTTCACGCTAAGACCTCCTTGTGAGAGACCCCGGCTGACATCCTTCCTTTATGAACGGCTCCGATAAAATTGCTCCGACCTGAACGCCTACAACATAGTCGAACTCCTCTACCCCAATTCGATCTTCACCAGCCCGTAAATATCCAGGCCCGGCACGCTGACCTCACACTGGCCCTCCCGGACGCGATACGCCAGGTCCTGGGGCCTATCCCCGTCCGGATCGAGCAGCGTCACGCCGAGGACCGCACGATCCTGCGGGATCTCCACATCCACGGTGAAGACCGGGGCTTTGTGCGCCAGATCATAGTTGAGTAGATGGACCACGCGATGGCCCTTCCGGATCGCCAGCGGCTCGCACACCACCGTCTCCGGCGCATCCGTCAGGATCGGCATGGGCGCGCCCGCCGCCCAACGCACTGCACGCTCCAGGTCTCGCCAATCCGGAGGAAGCGCCCAGATGTGTGTGCTCGGTTTCTGGTACGAAGCCCCGGGGATGTAGGCCACCCGGCCGTCTCCCACGGCCTGCCGGACAGGCTGCAACCGGTCGGCGGGCATGTACAGCCGGTAATCGTCCCCGAACATCCCTTCGTTCCGGGACACCCAGGCCGGAGTTGCCCCCTCGCCGATCAGGGGCCGCAGAACCGTATCGGAGCGCTCGCGTCGGTACTCGTCGCAAAAACCGGAAAACTCCGTCGCCACCAGCCCACCCCCCTGCATCACATACCGCCGGAGTACATCCGCCTCCCGATCTGACAGACACATCGCATTGGCCAAGACGACTGCGTGGTAGCGGCCGACACGCGCTTCGAGGTGCCGATCGAAGACGATATCGAACGGGATATGGGCCTGAATGAGGACCTGTTCAGCAACGCCTTCGCCGCGGTAGACCTCGCCCCCACCGAAAGCCAGCGAGGCCCGATGCCGCACCACAGCCACCCGCGCAAGGCTCTCTGTGCCTTGCAGCAGTTCAGCGTGGGACCGGAAAAATCGCAGCCACCTCCGCATCAGCGACCAGGAGAGCTCCCGCATGGGCAGGCCGGACCCCACGTGCCCCAGCGACCCGTTGTTGAAGGCCATGGCCTGTCCGAAAGAGAGCCGCAGGTCGCGGTCGCCTTCGGACCTATCCTCCCGGATGTACGAAAAGGTGATATTCCCAAGCGAGCGCGTGCATTTGAAGTGCCGGATGCGGGACACCAGCGCCCCGTCCCTCATGCCCGCCCAGTGCGAGTCCTCGGTCCACATCATATCGTTGTCGTCCGCGTACATGGCGACGTCTCCGCCGTGGGACACATAGGCGTTGCGATGGACAGAAAACCCCGCATTCGCCTCCACTGCTGCCTCCGGGTTGATCGAACGGATCAGGCGCGCCAGCCGGTGATGGATCTTCGCCGTGAGGTCCCATCGGAACATCACCCACTCCTGTATGGCCGGGTCAATGATCGGATCGTTCGGTCTGAACGGGGCCGTCACAGAATGGAACCCGGGCGGCGCGATGCGGTCCAGGTGAATGTGTCCGAACCGCTCCCTGGTCCGTTCTCTGTCGTCGCCGAACTTCTCTATCAGGTAGCGGTAAAACGCCTCCTTGCAGCGCGCGCACTGGCAGCTGGCCGGTTCGATCCCGATATTGAACCCGTCGAAGTGGATCAGATCCGCCTTCACATACTCCAGGGCCAGGCGCACCTTCTCCTCGACCCGCTGCTGGTGCTCCTCGCACGTGGGACACGCCAGTTTCCGGAACGGCTGCCGGGCATAGGTCGGGCGGGTGCCGTCCCACATCACCCGCGCCCAGCCCTCCGTCTGAGGCTCGTCCCCCAGGATGTCCGTAAAAAGCGTGTCGTACCGGATGTAGGTCCCCAGCTTGAGGCCGTACCGGTGGCATCGCTCCGCCAGCAGCCGGGTTAACTCGACCTCCTCGGCCTCCTCCTTGAAGGACCCGCCCTTTTCAAAGTGGGTGATAATCAGGTTCACGCCGGCCTCGGCCAGTTCCTTCACCGTGGCCTCGCTGTGTTCCTCCAGAAACAGATCGCCCTCGTTCACCCTCGCCCGTCCCGCCCGCCTCCGCATGAACAGCGGTTCCCAGTTTCCGGTAAACACGATTCCTTCAGAGAGCCAGGACGGACGTTTCGGTTGACCTGCCATCGCACAGCCTCCTTAATTGGACCCCGCCCCTTTGCTGAAGTCCAGCGTAAACCTGAAGAAGTCATCGAAGGTCACTTGCCCATCCCCGGTCAGGTCTAGCAAGGCATCAAAACCCGGATCGCCCTGTCTTTTTCCAAAGCCCTCGGCAAACCGGAAGAAATCGCTGAAGTCCACCCGTCCATCCCCGTTGAAATCGGCCTGAATCGGAGCCCTGATCCCCCCCTCTCCCGACAGGGGCGCCTGCTGGACTATCCGCCGACTCCCCTGATCGCCCGGGTTGGTGATCCGGGACGCCGGCCCCGGATTCGGGTCATCCGGCCACCACATCCCCTCCGGGTCCCCCAGCTCTTCCCCGTTCGGGACCCCGTCGCCGTCCGAATCCAGCCTGGCCAGCGTCGTCCCCCATACGACGTCTCCGGTCCACCCCGACCGGGTGAGGAACGCCCGCTCGATCTCCCTCCCAAAGGCATTGCGAGGGCCACCCCCGCTGACGTCGGAATGGCAGCTGGCGCAGATGGCATCCCCCTCATTGACCTCGCGCGTCCCATCGTGCGTCGCAAAATTGATCTGAGTCCGGGTATTTCCGGAACCTATGTGACAGGTCCGGCAACCGTACAGGTTCCCGTTCGGGATCTGGTAGATCCGTTTGGGTCTGGCCTCGGCCTCTCGACCTTCCAGGCCGACCAGAAGGACCATCAGAGGGATCATCCTCCCCAATCGAACCCACCATCGACCCCAGGACATCATCCTTTTCCTCATAGGACCAGACCGATCCTCCAGCCCTCGTAAATCGCCATGTCCGCTCTTATCAGACATCCGCAGATGACAAGGTGGAGAGACGATCCTGTGAATTGTCCGGGGTGATGGATGAACGCATATGGTTTTTGACCTGTGCAATCTGCGAACATCTGCGGATATCGCTCATCCCTTCCTGATCCCCAGCGCCTTCGCCATTGCGCGGGTGTGGTCCGGGCGGGAGCCGCAACAGGTCCCGATCAGGTTGATCCCCTCCGCCTTCGCCTTCCCCGCCCAGTCCGCCATCTCCTCCACAGGCACCTGCGTGTTCATCCTGTCCGTTCCCCTTAGCCCGTAACAGGCCGGCTGGTAGGCGACGGGCACGTCCACCGCCTGCCGCATCTCCACCACGAGCTTGAGCATGCCCGCGGGGGTGCCGTTGCAGACCAGCCCCACCACGTCGGCCCCCTCGTCTGCCAGGATGCGCGCGCTCTCCGCCGCGCCGAACCCGTCCTGCGTCTTCCCCGTCATGCCCAAAAAGACCATCGTCGGAACAGGGGCCTTCTTGCAGCACGACAGGCAGAGCCGCACCTCGTCCAGCCGGTGAAACGTCTCAGGGATCAGAAAGTCCGCCCCCGCGTCCACCAGGACCGCGATCTGCTCGTCCCACTCCGCCTTCGCCCGGTCGTGAGACGATAGGTCATCCGGGTCAAAAATAGGATCCCCTTTCCACGACCCAGTCCTGGTGGACACCAGACACCCCCCCACCGGCGCCTGACCCCCCGACGCCTCCTTCGCCACCCGGATGCCCGTCCGGTTCACCTCGTCCAGCCGGCCCTTCCAGCCGTACCAGCGCTCCAACTGCGAGTTCGACGTGAACCACGTCAGCGCCTCCAGCACCTGCGCGCCCGCGTTGTAGAAGTCCGCGTGGATCTGCCGCAGGGCCTCCGGGTGCGTCACGATCAGCTCCGGCACGTCGTAGCCGCGTCTCTTCGCCTCGATGAACATCCCCCCATCGCACAGCACCACGCCCTCCTTCAGCATCTCCATGATGTTTTTCCCGGCCATCTTCCGATCCTCCTTTTTGTCGTTTCACGTTTCACGTCTGCAGTTTCACTTCCAGAAATACTTGAACCCGATCATAAAGTTCACGCTCTGGATCGGAAACGT
>CAYRZX010000419.1:4393-5651 GCA_964428665.1 uncultured Gemmatimonas sp. | reverse complement strand
AAGGAGAGATGGCCATGCCCGACTACACGGTGCTGATCGTGGAGGACAACGCGAACAACCGGATGATCATGCGCGACCTGATGGAGGTGCAGGGCCACCGGACGCTGGAGGCGGTGGACGGCGCTGAGGGTCTGGCCATGGCCCTGGAGCACCGGCCGGACCTGATCCTGATGGACGTGCAACTGCCGGGGATGGACGGCTACGAGGTCACCCGGAGGCTGAAGGCCCAGGACGAGACGAAGCACATTCCGATCGTCGCGGTCACGTCGTACGCGATGAAGGGGGAGGAGGAGCGGGCGCGGGAGGCGGGGTGTGACGCCTACGTCAGCAAGCCGATCGACATCCGCAAGCTCATTGAGACGGTGCAGAGGTTTTTGCCAAAATAAAGAAAGGAGACCCCATGGATCCCACCTGTTTGAATTATGTCCTGACCGAAGAGGAGCGCCGGAGGTTCAACGAGGAAGGGTTCCTGATCGTGGAGGACGCCCTGCCGCCGGACATGACAGGCCGGCTGTCGGGGGTGCTGGACGGGCTCTACGCGGAGCGGCGGGCGGCGGGGCTGAAGCCGCACGAGGCGATGTTCTACCCGAACTTCATCGGGAAGGACCGGGCGTTCTTCGACCTGCTGGACTGGCCGAAGACGTTCCCGAAGGTGTGGGGTATCCTGGGCTGGAACATCTACCTCTACCACGCCCACTGCGGGGTGACGCCGCCCATCGCACTGGACGCGCCCCGGGTCAAGAAGACGCTGGGCTGGCACCAGGACAGCGGGCGGGTGAACGTGGAGATGGAGTCGCACCCCCGGCCCCGGCTGTCGCTCAAGATCGCGTTCTTCCTGTCGGACGTGTCGGAGCCGGGGCGGGGCAATTTCTACGTGATCCCCGGCAGCCACCTGCAGGACACGCTGGAGAAGCCCACGGATGGGGTGTCTGACCCACCGGGGGGGATGCCGGTCTGCGTGAGGCCGGGGACGGCCGTGTTCTTCGACCGCCGGCTCTGGCACTCGGCCAGCCCGAACTGGTCGAATGTGACGCGGAAGGTGCTGTTCTACGGCTACGGCTACCGGTGGATCCGGACGAAGGACGACATGGAGATCCCGAAGGAGCAGTTCGAGCAGTGCGACCCGATCCGGAGGCAGATTTTGGGGGACGGGCTGAACTGCAACGGGCACTTCTCGCCCGCCGAAGGGGACGTGCCGCTCTGGACCTGGCTGAAGGAGCACCTGGGAGAAGATAAGGTAGGGCCGTTGAGGAAATAG
>CAYRZX010000419.1:0-4293 GCA_964428665.1 uncultured Gemmatimonas sp. | reverse complement strand
GCCACGCACGCCACCTCCACGCTGTCCCCGACGCCGTAGTGATAGATGGAGATGACCTTCCCACCGCAGGTCTGCCGGAGGGTCTCCGCAGGGACCGGCTCCATCAGGTGGACCTGACTTTTCTCTCCTCTGATCGCCCCCCGCACCATCCACCCCTCCAGCCACGCCCCTTTGTACTCCAGCATATAGTCCCGCAGGGACCCGTCCGGCTCTCGAACGCCGTTGGCGAAGGTGAGGTGGGCCGCGAGGGTGACGGTCCCATCCCCTGTCTCCACGGCAGGACCCCGCGCCATGAGCGCGGTCCGGTCGAGCGTGAGGCGGAGGAGGCCGCCCTTTCGCTCCGTCCGGGCGATGCGGAACGTGGCCGTCCGGTGCGCGTTGTAGATGCGGACCGTCCTGCCGGGGGCGAACGCCTTTGAGAGGCCCGGCTGATCGGGGATCGAGAGAGTCTGGGCCTCGTGGTCCACGGAGGCGATCTGAGCGTGGAGATAGCCGGGGCCTTCCCTTTTGGAGAGCGTGCCGACCCGCACGTCGCGGAGGAGCCGCCGGCCCGAGCGGGTCTGCACGCGGACGCCGAGGGGGCGGTGGGCCGTGTCCCGGCTGCTCCCGTCGGGGATGTGGAGATGGATCTCGTCCGTGCCGCCCCGGCGCGCCACGCGGAGGATGAGGGGGGCGCTGGAGACGAGTTCGAGGGATCGGATCGTGGGCGTTTTTTGATAGACCTCGATGACGCTCAGGAAGCGGGAGATGCGGCCGTCCGGGCGCTCGCGGCGGGCGAGGACGTAGTCCAGGCCCCAGGACTCGGGCCGGGCGGGGGACCGGCCCCGGCCCTGCGCGACCTCCATCGGGCCGCCCACGGGGACGAGGTGGAGGCGCACGGTGTCCCCCTGATCGAGCTTCAGGTCCCACGCCCAGGCCGCGGGCTGGCGGAGTGCCGCGCGACGGATGTCCGCTAAAAAGCCCGGAAAGTCCTTTCGCAAACGGCCCCACCGGTCGGTCCACTCCGCAAACTGGGGGACGTCGGGGCCGGCGTAAGAGCCGGTCCTCTGGGCCTTCCACCGGAGCGGGGGGGAGGTCACGGGTTCGAGAGGGCCGTGCCAGCTCTGGGTGTGCTGCGTCCCGCCCCGCACGGCGAACAGGTCCACGACGTAGAAGCGGTCGGGAGAGGTGTCCACGAGCACGACGGTGCGCTCGTAGAGGTCCACGCCTTTCGGGAGGTCGGGGGCGTGCTGTTCGTGATGGGGATAGGGGTCGTGCTGGGCCGTTATGACGTGGACGCCGTCCTTTTCGGCGAGGAGACGGGCTGCGCCGCCCACGCTGGCGCCCCTCCAGAGCGGCTGGGACTCGTCCACGGTCACGGTGTTGTGGGCCATCAGGTTGCCGTCCCACTCCCAGCGGTAGTCCCAGGTGAAGGGGTAGCCGAGGTCGGGGAGGCAGTTGAGGCCATTGGCGTAGAGTTCCAGGGAGAGGTTGTCGCACTGCCGGTGGCCGATCAGGGAGGTGTAGTTGAGGCTGACGGCCCTGGCGCGGCGGCCCGCGCCGGAGCAGAGGACGCCGACGCCGTAGCCGTCCAGCAGGCGGGAGCGGCGGGGGATGCGGCCCTCGGGCCGGGCGACGGCCTTCCTGAGCGCGGCCTCGGGATAGGGGTCGAAGAGCGACCCCTCGACGAACTGCCCCTTTGCGTCGCGACAGGCGGAGGCGAAGCGGGGGTCGTTGTACTGCTCGAAGGCGAAGAGGTTCTCCCGCGTGAGCGTTGATTTCTGACGGGGAGAGACGCGGCGGGCGGGGCCGATGCCGCCGGAGTCGCCGATGGCGGGGGTGAAGGCGTCCAGCAGGGTCAGGTCGATGAAGTGGTCGAACAGGGCGCGGGGCTTGGCCCCGGCGAAGATGTCGGGGTAGCGGTCGAAGGGGAAGCGGTCGGGCTGCCTGCGGCGGACCATCTCCATCGTGCGGGCCACGCGGACGAAGTCGAGCTTGATCCGGTTGTAGCCGGGGCTTTCGTGGCCGCCGCCGTCGCGTGCCAGGCCGTTGACCAGGAGGTAGGCGGCGTGGCCCGCGCCGTGGAAGGTGTAGTCCACCATGTCGGCGGAGTTGGGGGACGGGCCTGCGTAGTCGTCCAGGACCAGGGCGCAGGCCATGGCCGCGGCCTGGTGGAAGCCCTCGTTGCCCCGGATGGCCCCGCTCAGGAGGCCCCGCAGGCCGGCGCGGAGGAGGTAGTGTTCGATGTAGGCGCGGAGGTCGCGGGCGTCGGAGACGGGCATGCCCTTGCCGCGCAGGAAGGGGATGAGGTCGGGGTCTTCCCCCAGGTAATCGTAGAGGGCGTCGTAGGCCAGGACCGCGGCCTCCAGGCAGAAGGTCTCCCAGATCAGGTCCGTGATCATGCCGCCGGTCTTCCAGGTGTAGTGGGGGTCCCGGCCCCCGACGGTGGCGTAAAAGAGGCGGTCGGCGCGGTCTTCGTCGTTCGGGTACTCGTCCGCGAGGCGGGCGAGGAGGACGGCCCCCTTTCGGGCGAAGGCCCGGTCGCCGGTGAGGAGGTAGGCCTGGGAGAGGGAGCGGAGGGCCGGGACGGTGACGGCGCAGTAAGCCTGATGGGCGTACTCCCGCAGGAAGTAGTAGCGCCGGCCCTGGTGCTCGCAGCCGTCGCCGTCGTCGGGGAACTCGCCGGAGGTCAGGTCGCCGCTGAGATAGTCGTTGCTCGGATACCACTCGCCGCCGAGCATGCACTGGACCTGGTAGGGGTGGGTGATGGGGTCCACGAACCAGGGGTGGAAGCCGTTCTTCTCGCGGACCTTCAGGCCGTGGACGGGGCAGATGGCCACGGCCTCGTGGGGGTAGATGCGGGGGATGCGGGTGGTCGGCTGGAGGGTCCATATGAAGTCGTCGGACTGCCGGGCGTAGTCCCGCGCGGAGACGTAGGTCCTGCCGACGATGTAGCGGTGCGGCTCCCCGTCCATGATGCGGCGGAGGACCTCCTTGGCCCAGGGGTAGCGGCGGACGTTGCGGCGGCCGGCCTGGACCCGGTCGGGCGTGTAGAAGGTGGGGCAGGTCTTGACGGAGGGGCGGATGTCAGGGGATGACATGGAGGTTCTCCTGAAAAGGGAAGTGCGAAGTACGAAGTACGAAGTACGAAGTGCGAAGTGCGAAGTGGAGAGGCAATCGAGCGGAGCAAGGATAAGACACCTGAGAGCCGCTGTCAAGGAGATTCCGTTTCTGTGCGCCCTCCGAAGAAAGCTTGCACGAAGCCTCTATCTCTATTATATTGGCGTCTATATTGACATTGAAAGGAGAGCTTGTGAAACTCTGGATGGATGTCATGCGGCATCTGGAGCCGGTGGCGGACGGGTACGAGCGGCTGTTCGACGCCTGGGAGGCGGGCGGGGTGGATGGGCTGGTCATCGGGCCGATGGCGTTCTATGACAGTCAGGCGTCCTCCATCTGGCCGACGGTCCCGACGTTCGACCCGAATCCGGGGGTGTACAGGAGGTTCGGTGCCGAGCCGCCGCCTGCGCCGTCCGAGAAGGCCCCTGAAAAGCGGAGGCGGCTGGAGGCGGCGCTGACGGCTGCGGCAGACCGGGGCTGGGCGGTCTACCTTTTCGGCGCGAGCCACGGGCAGGGGCCGGGCGGGGGCCACATCTTCGCGGACCCGAAGAGCCGCGCGGCGTTTTGCGCCCGGATGGCCGACACGCTGGAGCGCTACCCGATGGCCACGGGCGCGATCATGGACGGGCCGGAGTGGGGCTACGAGATCGTGAAACATCGCTCCTTCTTCTTTAACGATCTGCCGGAGTCCGTGGCCGGGAAGTGCAAAGAATTAGGCTATGACTATGCTGCGCTGGCGCGGGCGAAGGACCGGCTGCTGGACCGGCTGCACGGGCTGACCCCGCGCGAGGTGCGCCTGCACGCGCCGGGTGGGCTGGTGGGGGCGTTCCGGCTGTTCGGGGCGGACCCGGACCTGATGGCCTGGTTTCGGTTTCGCGCCGAGGCGATGACGGACTTCTTCCGGAGGGTGCGGGCGGACGTGGACGGGGCGGTGGGCCATCCGGTGAAGCTGGGGTTGGGGCCGCGCTCCGCCTGCTTTGCGCCGCTGTGCGGGTATGACCTGGGGGAGCTGGCGGGGGTCATCGACGTGTTGCTGCCGAAGCACTACATCTGGCACCGGGGGTTCGACGGGATGTACGGGACGGTCTGCCGCTACGTGGAGACGCTCGTGGAGTGGAATCCGGGGCTGAGCGACGGGGATGCCCTGGCGGTGGTGGGGGCGCTGTTCGGGCTGGAGCTGCCGGAGGTGACGGA
>CAYRZX010000418.1:0-5657 GCA_964428665.1 uncultured Gemmatimonas sp. | reverse complement strand
ACGCCTGCCCCGTCAGCAGCGTGACCAGCGACCCGGCGCTCGTGATCACCGCCTGCCCCAGGATCAGCCCCAGGAAGAACGGCCTCGTCCGGCCGTAGAGGGATGGCCCCCCGTACTTAAGCACATTCCGTTTGAACAGCCACGCCAGGAAGGCGCTGAACCACCACGACGGGACGACCGTGGCGATGGGGTAGCCGATCGGATGGATGGGCCACCAGAAGAACCGCTGCCGCGCCAGGACCAGCAGCCCCATGACCGCCGCCCCGACGCCCGACCAGAGCAGGCGGATCGGCTGCCCCGCCGCAGAGGGGTCTTTGATCGCCTCCCCGTAGTAGCTGAGATGATAATTGACCGCCTTGATCACAGAACCGGTTTCAGCAAACCCGTAGGCCCCCAGCGTGTAGGCATAGTGCAGCAGCGTGACCGTCGCCGTCACCCCCCCCAGCGCCAGCGCCAGCGCCAGGGCATAGAAGAGAGGCCGGGCGCGCAGCCCCGTCCGGTGCGTCAGCTTCAGCGACGTGGACACGCTGGCCGCCGCGTGCGCCCCGTCCGGGAAGGCCCAGGGCTGGGCCAGGAAGCACCCCGCCACGGTCGGGCCGCCCAGCGCCCGGGTGCCCGCGGCGTTGAGCAGGACCTGCATGGGACTCAGCGGGGCCTTCATCACCACGCCCGCCTCGGCCAGGATGCGCGCGATGCCCAGATAAGTCACCAGCATCAGCCCCGTAAAGACCGGCGCGACCCACCAGGAGATGCCCGTCATCGCCAGCCAGCAGCAGATGAACCCCACGCCCGCCAGCGCCCCCACGACCGCCGCCCGGTAGGAGATCAGTTCATCCCCGTCGTCCACCTCCGGGGCCGACCCGAACGCCTTTCCGAACACGTCCTTCAGGTGATGGCGCGCCTCACAAAACCCGAACCCCACCAGCACGATCAGCGCCCCGATCCCCTCCTGGTGGAGCTGGGTGTAGTGCGCGTAGGGGAGATAGGGCGGACTGCCCAGGATCGCGCTGCCCAGGACCGTCACCAGATAGATCTGGACGTAAGAGAGGAAGGTGAACAGGAGAACGCTGATCAGAATGTCCATCGAGACCAGATAGCTGATCCCCAGGGCGAGAAAATCCGTGGAGAAAGACACCCCGATGGAGTTGCGGTAGAAGCGAATCCCGAAGCCCAGGTTGATCGCGGGGATGAAAGGCAGAAACCGGCTGACGATGCTGGACAGCCCCACGACAGCAGCCACCCCGAACCCGAACCAGAAGACCCCGTTGCCCAGGAGCGCCCCCTCGCCCGCCGGGTGTTCCACGAGCGAGGCCGAGACCTGGGCCAGCGGAAACGAGAGCCGCTCCTGCTCCACCCACCGCTTCCGGAAGATCACCATCAGCGAGATCATCGTGAAGCAGAACGCCCCCAGCAACACGGCCCAGGCGCACAGCGGCCCGGCCCAGGCCCCGTAGGGGACCCCTCCCCCCGGCCCCAGCCCTTCAAAGAACCCCTTCGCCACGGCGGCGTCCTTGATCACCAGGCCGTCGGGCAACACTGGGATCACCCTGCCCCCCCACGCGTTCTCCGGCGTGGCATAGTGCGCGTAGCCGGCCATGTGGGGGAGCAGGTAGATCAGGACCCCGTTGACCGGCAGGGCCGAGGCCATCAGCAGCATCGAGAAGACCACCAGCAACTCCGCCGGCCTCAGCCCAGACCGGACCACCCCGGCCCGCCTCAGCAACCCCGCGCCGCAGACCAGCGCGAACAGCAGAGACAGCGCCCCCGTCCCGGCCCCGTCCGCCGGAAGCCCCCCGCCCAGCGCGTGCCCGCAGACCGCCAGGGCGGCCAACAGGACGCTGAGCAGCGCGCCGATCCCCACGGCCCTCGGCGTGACGCCGGAGGCGGGGGCCTCGCTCACCTGTGGCTCAGAGACCGCTTGTGGTTTTGTTTCGATCATGCCTCTCCCATCACCTGCGCCACGATGTCCACCCCCACCCGCGCGCCCCACGCCTCGATCAGCCGCCTGAACACCGGCCCCATCGGCCTCCCGTCCCCGATCGGAATGCCGTTGATCCGCGTCACCGGGGCCATGCAGTAGGGCGTCGTGGCCAGAAACGCCTCGTCCGCGTTGATCACGTCGTGTACCTGAAGGTCCTGCTCCACGAACGGGATGCCCAGCTCCCCGCACAGCTCCCGCACCGTCATCAGGCTCACGCCCGGCAGGATGTTCCGGGGCGACGGGGAGACCACGCGCCCCTCCCGCGCGATCAGGAAGTTCGCCCCGCTCGTCTCCGTCACGTTTCCGTCCAGGTCCAGCAGCAGGGACACCGCCTTCGGGTCCACCAGGTGCGACTCCCGGTCGGCCAGCCACCAGTGCATCCGGCTCCGGCACTTCATCTTCGGGTCCGTACACTGCGGCGGGAGGTGCCGGATGGACGGCGTCACCACGTGCACCCCGTCCGTGAAGTAGCCCTGCCAGAGCCGGAACGGCAGCGGAAAGGTGTGCATGCAGTGCGTCGGCGCGCCCTGCCCCGCGAACCCCGCCGACCCGGCGTAGACCGGGAAGACCCCCGGCGTGATGAAGAACACGAGCGCCATCTCCTCCTTCTCACTCAGCAGCGCCCCGTTGTGCCCCAGCAGCCGCCGGGAGATCGCCACCACCTCCTCCGGCGGGATGCGCGGCAGGATCTGCGCGTACTTGCACGACTGGTAGAACCGCGCCACGTGATCCTCCAGCCGGTAGGGCTGTTTTCGGAAGGTCCGGATCAGATCCGTCACCGTCGCGCCCAGGATGATCCCGGCGTCGTAAATCTTGATCCCCGCCTGCGATGCCGGCACAAGGTCGCCACTCAGGTAGACCAGGGGTTCGGCGGAAGACATGGGTAACTCCTTTCGCGATCAGAACACCAGCGGCGACACCGACTTCTGGATCAGCGCGACCCCGATGGAGATCATGGCCATCAGCGCCATCCCCGACGAGAACCCCACCGACAGGACCAGGGCGTACATCCGCCACTGCTGTCGCCCGTACTTCTTCCAGAAGTAGAACCGCGCCAGCAGCGCCCCGGCGATCTCCGGCAGGATGATGTGCGGCATCGTCGTCAGGCTCCGCACGTAGCCGAACGCCAGCAGCGTGGGCAGGCCGAACAGCCCGGACAGGAGGAACAGCCCCAGGCCCACGGCCAATCCCGCCCCGATGACCCCCGGCTTGAGCGCCTGGAACAGGAGCGGCCTGTCCTCCGACGTCTGCCGCCCCCGGCTCAGAAACGCCGGGTCCGTGTCCACCTCAAAGAAGACCCCGTGCGCGCCGTCGGGGACGCGCGCCTCCAGCCTCGGCGTGAGCGTGCCCACGACCTCCCCGTGCGCCGGCGTGAGCAGTTCCGGGACAGGGAGACTGGAACGCCCCTGCTCCTCTGCCCCTCCCTTGCCGAAACGGAGAAGGGGAGTGTCGGAGAGGGGGGGAAAATCCTTCTCCCCGTCTCCCCGCTTCCCTGTTTCTGGTCGTTTTTCTACTCGCGTTTCAAATGTCCCCACCTCCGACCACCGGCCCCGGTTCCCATCCTTGTCCACGGCGCAGGCCCGCCAGTACCACCGCGTCCAGTCGGGCAGGTTGGCCGGCTGCCAGGTGGCCTTGCTCCCCTCCACCTTCAGCTCCCCCCGCATCGTGGAACTCAGCCAGAGACACGACTGGTAGGCCTGCAGCCGCCACATCACCTGGGCGTAGGGATAGGTCGCGGACGGGATCGGGGCCAGCCTCCAGAGATAAGACCAGTAGAGGAAACTCGTCAGCAGCACGATGGGCACCATGAAGACCTCCGCCTTCAGGATGCTCGTGAACCGCGTCCCCGTCAGCTCGATCTCCCGGAACTTCTGCGCCGTGGCCCCGTAGTTCTCCAGGGGAAACGGCACGAACCAGATATCCACCCCCCGGTAGCCGCTCAGGAAGATCGCCCCCTCCTTCACGAACGGGATGGACACCGTCTGCCCCACCATCCCGACCAGCCGGGCGTTGACGAACGACATGACCGGCGTGAACACGAACCCGAAGAACAGGAAATAGAAGAACGGGAACTCCGGGATCATCCACCGGGCGATGCCGATGGTCGCCAGCGTCACCGCCGCGAACAGCCCCAGCATCAGAGAGATCGAAAAGTCCCCGCGACCTTCAGGAACGGATGAGCGATGAGCGATGAACGATGAACGATGAACGGAGGATTCCGGTTTCTGCGTTCCGCGTTCCGCGTTCTGCGTTCCGCGTTGTCTTTTCTTCACCCCCACGAACACCTGATAGAACCCGACCAGGGCCACGGCGAACGTGACCCCCATCCCGAAGCTCATCCAGAAGTCCACGCCGTTGATGAAGTAGGTCTCGATGGACCCCATGCCGAGTTGCCAGCGGGGCAGGTAGCCGTAGTGATGGAGGATCGGGCACGCCGCCACGTAGGTCAACGCCCCGCCTACCGCCCCCACCACCCCCCAGAACGGGGCCACCATCCCGCCGATGACCGTCCCCAGGTGGAACGACAGACCCAGCGGCGTGGCCGGGAGCACGTAGCCCGAGTCCCGCGTGATGTCCGCAAACGGGATCGGGAAGATCTGAACCGGCTCCGTCAGCATCGCCCCGGTGATCGCGGGGACCCCCACGTAGAGCGCCCCGAACCCCGCCCCGATCATGGCCCCCGTGCTGAACACCCGCCAGCGCCAGGTCGTCTCCCCCGCGCTGCTGTCCGCCAGGGCCAGCGCCCCCTGCGCGCTGATCGGCGCAAACGGAAACGCCAGACGCTCCACGTCCGAGGTCAGCCTGAACAGGGCGTAGCCCATCGTGAACCAGGAGACCCGCCCTATCGCCATACCCGCCAGCAGCAGCCCGATGGGCATGAGCCAGTCGCCGTGCAGGAACGTCCGCTGCGCCAGCGCCTCCGACCCCGGCGGTGGGGCCACCCACCGGGGAATCAGGTGCGCGATCCCGAACTGCTGCGCCGCCTCCGATTGCACCAGGTACTGGTTCCACAGCAGCCCCTGGAACGTCCCCGTCTCCGCCGCCACCAGCGACGCCGCCACGTAGAACAGGACGTATATCTCCTGCCGCCTGAGCGTCGTGAACGACCGCCTGGCGATCTCGATGAACAGGATGATCGTCACCCACTCCGCCGCCGCGCCGAGCGACCCGCCCGTCATCAAAGACAGGTACATGTTCCCCGGCACCATCACCACGGAGATGAACAGCACGCCTAATATCGTCCGGAGCGTGAACCCCTCCTCGAACGCCGCCGGGGTCGCCATCAGGTCGCGGTACTCCTCGATCTCCGCGTTGGGGTTTCTGGGTGTCTTTTGGGTTTCAGTCGCCATGTCGTATAAGACCCCTCCCCACAGGGAGCGTAGAGACGTTGCATGCAACGTCTCTACGCCTGATGGGGGTCAGGCCGTCATCTCCTCCTTCTTCGCGTATCCTTCCCTCACCTCGCCCGACAGCGTCCGCCAGATCAGGAACTGCTTCCGGAGCAGCGTCAGGAACCTCCGGTTGGTGCGCGTCCACGCCTCGAACGCCCCGCTCACCCGCCCCAGCGTCATCTCAATCTCATAGATCCCGTACCGCCCGGTGGGGACGGCCCGCAGCGTGGCATCCTGGCTCACCCCCATGTCGAACGGGGCCAGCCACATCCGCATCCGGATCG
>CAYRZX010000417.1:0-5666 GCA_964428665.1 uncultured Gemmatimonas sp. | reverse complement strand
CTTGACACGCGGCCCAAATCCCCTTATCTTGTCCGGCACTGACGGAAGAGCAGGTCATCCACCGCTGTCCTTTAGATACAAGGAGGAGAGATATGGCCAGCAAGATCGTTCCGCTGATCAGCTCCGGCGTGGCAGGCCCGCTGGGGGTGCTGCACCTGCCGAGGCTCTGGTGCAAGGTGCTCCTGGACGCGAAGGGGCTGCTGCCCGAGGGGCACGACGCCTGCGGCAAGGGGTTCGATCAGATGGTGCTGGACGGACTGGGGCTCGACCGGGAGGCCACGCTGAAGTTCCTGCGGGAGAGGTTCCCCACGTACGTGCAGTTTGAGGAGTGGGTCCTGGCCCAGAAGGGCGGGAGGCTGGACAGGGCCGCCGTGGAGAGGCTGAACGCCTCGATTCAAGGCTACAACCACGGGGACGCCACCCGCGCGGACATCCTCTCCCACGCGGGGAGGAAGGACGACGGGGCGGTGAAGGACGCGGTCCGGCTGAACGCCCTGGAGGACTGGCACGACTTCCACGCGGGGATCAAATAGGGGGCGTCAGACGCCGTGCAACGCACAGGGGCGACCCGTGAGGGCCGCCCCTGATTTTTTTCCGTCACCGGGTGAACGTCACGCCCAGGTCGGTCCAGGCCTTGATGGACTTGCCCTTCTGTTTGGCCGGGATGAACCTGGTCTGCCGGACGGCCTCGACGGCGAGGCTGTCCACCATCGCGAAACCGGAGGACTCGATCACCCGGTCCTCCACCACCATTCCCATCTCATCGACCAGGACCAGGACCTTCACGCCGCTCACCTTCTTGCTCATCGACTTGGGGATGCTGGGCATGACGAGCTTCACCGGGATGGGGCGCGTCTGGAAGGCCGCCATGCCGAACCCCTCTCCCGGCCCCACGCCGGTCCCGATGCCTCCTCCGAACCCCCCGCCGCTTCCGCCTCCGCCTCCGCCCCCGCCTCCGCCGGAGGTGTCCGCCTTTTCATCGGTCACGAAGGCCGCCAGCTTGGCCTCCTCCTGGGTGGCAATGGTGGCCTCCGGGTTGGAGACCTCGTCGTCGGGCACGGGGACGGGGATGGCCAGGGGGGATGTCTTGATCGCAGCCCCTCCCTTGCCCGGCCCGGGCGGGGACTCCATCGACCCCGGCCCGCCGCCGCCCCCTTCCTGCAGGATGATGGGGACGTTGCGCAGGAAGAGCTGGGGCGGGGTCTGCCACTCGCGGAGGGCGATGCGGCGGGCCTCCACGCGCACGCCTCCTGAAATGCGCCACCAGACGGCGAAGGCGGCAAAGACCAGGAAGTGCGCTGACAGGGACCAGACGAACGCCTTTCGAAGGTGGAGGCGCACCCATTGCTTGAGATAGGCGCCATAGCCGGGCAGCCGGGGGGCTTCGGAGAGGTCGTTCATAGGGGGTCCTGGACAGGGAGCTATATTGAGAGCCTGATAAAAAATCGCTGCGGCTCTGGCCCTCACCCCGGTTCACTGCGGTCACCACCCCTCTCCCGTGTACGGGAGAGGGGAAGCCGAGCGTCAGCGAGGCGGGGTGAGGGCCTGTGCGCCAGGCGA
Organism: uncultured Gemmatimonas sp.; assembly: GCA_964428665.1. Lineage (GTDB taxonomy): Bacteria > Latescibacterota > UBA2968 > SICM01 > SICM01 > SICM01. Next base: position 4,106 of record CAYRZX010000417.1, on the reverse strand, counting down.
CGTCGTTCCATGCACAAGATTTATGAAAAGTTATTTAATCTCTACTCTTCGGACGGATAAAGGCCCAAAAAGTTCCGGCGTTCCGGGCGCGGAGGGGGAGTCAGCAGATCATCTCTCCCCTCACGAACGCCGCTGTCCTCGGGTCTTTGGGGCGTTCGAAGAAGTCGGCTGCCGGGGCGACCTCGATCAGTTTTCCGTTGAGCAGGAGTCCCGCGCGTCCGGCGAGGCGGCGGGCCTGGAAGACGTTGTGCGTGACCAGCACGACGGTGACGCCGAGGCGGGCGTTCTGCTCTCGCACGATGGACTCGATCAGCGCGACGTTGTAAGGGTCGAGGTTGGCGGTCGGCTCGTCGAGCAGCAGCACGTCCGGGCGCAGGACGAGGGCGCGGGCAAGGGCCACGCGCTGGGTCTCCCCCCCGGACAGGCGATGCGCCGGGGCCCCGGCCAGGGCCGTGAGGTCCATCCGGGCCAGGGCGTCCTCCACGCGCCCGTCGGGGGACTCGCCGCGCAGGCGCATGCCATAGGCCACGTTGTCCCGCACGGAGCGGTTGAGCAGCGCGGGCCTCTGAAACACCGTCGTCACCCGCCGGCAAAGCGCGGGCGACGGGCCGTCCGGGAGGGGCTGCCCGTCGAAGAGGATCGTCCCGGCGTCCGGGGCCTCGAGGAAGTTCAGCAGCCGCAACAGCGTGGATTTTCCCGCGCCGCTCGGGCCGAGGATGGCGAGCAGCTCGCCGGACGAGACGTCGAGGTGGCCCACGTCCAGCACCGTTCTCCCGGCGTAGCTCTTGCGCACGCCTGCGAGCCGGTAGAGGATCACCGGTTCACGCGCCCCTGCAGACACAGCAACAGAAGGTTCGAGAAGAAGGCCAGCCCCAGCAGCGCCCCGCCCAGGGCGAGGGAGAGCTCAAAGTTGCCCTTGCGGGTCTCGAGCACGATCGCCGTGGTGAGGACGCGCGTGCTGCCCTCGATGTTTCCGCCCACCGGCATCACCGCGCCCACCTCGGAGATGATCCCGCCAAACGCGGCGGCGACGGCCACCAACACGCCCGACCGCGCCTCGCGCAGCATCGCCCAGGTCACCTGGAGGGGGGTGGCGCCGAGGGCGCGCAACTGGGAGCGGAGGTCCGGGTTGACGTGGCGCACCGCCGTCATCGTGAGGCCCGTCACCAGCGGCAGGGCGATCACGACCTGGGCGGTGACCATGGCCGCGGGGGTGAACAGCCAGCCCAGCCAGCCCAGGGGCCCGCTGCGGGACAGCAGCAGGTAGACGAACAGCCCCACCACCACGGGCGGGAGGCCCATGCCGGTGTAGATCACCCCCTCGACGAGCCGCTGGCCGGGCACGGGCCGGAGCGCCAGGCTCGCGCCTATGGGCACCCCGACGGCGGTCGCGATCAGCAGCGCCAGGCCGGAGACGTAGAGGGAGAGGAGACAGATGGAGAAAAGGGCGTCGAGCATGGGAAAGTTCAAAGTTCAAAGTTCAAGGTTCAAAGTTCAAAACTAAAAGCCTCTCATTTTGCGCTCTCTTGAGTCGCCGCCTTCCACGTGGCGGAGTTCGGGTAGAACAGGGGCTGACCGAACTCCTCTTTTCCGAAGTCGGCGATCCTCCGCTGGACCTCCGCAGAGGTGATCCACTCCACAAACCGGGCGGCCAGGTCGAGGCGGACGCCGGGGTGCCTGGCCGGGTTGACCGGGATGACGCCGTAGGGGTTGAGGAGCTGACTGTCCCGGTTCTCCGAGATGCTCTCGCCGCCCACCATCCCCTTCAGTTCGGGCAGGCCGGATCGCCGGGCCAGCCACGTCCCTCGGTCGGTGAGGGTGTAGGCGGCCTTTTCGTTCGCAAAGAGCAGGGTCTCGCCCATGCCCTGGCCGATGGAGAGATACCAGTTCGAGGTGACAGAGGGGGCGATCCCGGCGGAGGCCCAGATCTCCCGCTCCCTGGCGTGCGTGCCGGAGTCGTCGCCGCGCGAGACAAAGGGGGCGCGGCGGGCCGCGATCTTCGCGAGGGCGTCCTTCGCCGTCGCCGCGCCGGAGGCGCCCGCAGGGTCGGACCGGGGGCCGACGAGGATGAAGTCGTTGTACATCACGTCCTGCCTGCCGACCCCGTGTCCTTCGGCGACGAACTGGTCCTCCTTCTGACGGGCGTGGACCAGGACCACGTCCACGTCGCCGCTGGCGGCGAGCCGGAGGGCCTGGCCGGTGCCGACGGCCACCACCTCCACCCTGGCGCGATACCTCTTTTCAAAGTCGGGCAGGATGGCCTTGAGCAGGCCGGAGTCGTCGGTGCTGGTGGTCGTGGCGAGGCGCAGGGTCCGGGGGCTGACGGCTTTGGACGGGGTGTCGTCGCCGCCTGCGCCCGCAGACGTGCCCAGCAAGAGGACTGGGACGAGCAACGCCGAAAACACAGAACATCGCATATTTAGCCTCTAATCATAGCGCCTCAGAGGCGATCTGTCAAGATGGAAATTAGGCCCTCTCCTACCCCCATACCCCCTCCCTCTCCCGTACGGACGGGAGAGGGAGGGGGCACCAAGGGTCTTTCGCCAGCGTTGGGGGAGGGCGAGGGCCGTTCATCCTTCATCTTTTATCCTTTACATACACGCCTCCGATGGGCGGGGTGCGCCAGTCTTTCAGGGCGTCCAGCGGGTGGATCGGGCGTCCGATCCGGCTCCAGGGGAGCGAGGGGAGGTCCGGGCTGGCGATGCCCCGCACGTCGGGGATCAGGATCTCGGCGGCGAAGGGGGCATAGGCCGCGCGAAATCCCGTGGGGGACTTGGCGACCACGAGCTGGGCGTCCGCCGGCTCCAGGCCCAGGGACCGGTAGAACTCCGGGTCCCACTGGAGGGCGGGCTGCTCCGAGACCACCAGGGAAATGGGGCCGATCTGCAGCACGACGGTGCGTCCGCGCTGAAACTCGACCCCCCGGTAGCCGGGCCCCCTGTGCGTGAACCTGCCGTCGGAGATGGTTCTGACGGTCCCGGTGAATTCGACGGGCGAAAAGAAGGCGGGGGCGAGTTTGCCCCCCACGGAGACGGTGAGGGTCCGGCCGACCCCCGCGCGGATGGCGCGCTGGACGACGTCCGCGTCCACGACGTTGAGGAGGGCCGTCCTGTTGAACTTCGTGTCGAGCAGGGCCTTCAGGATCTCCGTGGAGTCGCCGGTGCTGCCGGAGGAGGGGGCGTCGGGGCCGTCCGACAGGACAAAGGGGCGGCGGTCGCTCTGGAGGGCGCGGCGGAGGGCCTCCCGGAGGGGGGTCCGGGTCACGGCAAAGCGATGGCGACGGTCCCAGAACAGGTCGGCGATGCGCCCGGCGTGGGTCCGGGCCAGGGCCGCGTCCCCGTCGGTCACGACCAGGACGCTGCACCCCACGTCGGGCAGGTCGAGCCAGGGCTGGACCGAGAAGGCGGAGGCGGAGAGGACGCCCGGCCCGGATTCGAGGGCGAGGACTTCGCGCATGACCTCCGAGAAGGGGCCTTCGACGGTCCCTCCGTTCTCGCCGGGCAGGACCGCCGGGAGGCGGCAGAGGGCGGTCGTGGGGCGGACGGCGCCGGCGACGGTGGCAAGGAGGATCTCCATCGCGCGCCCTCCCGCCCGGTCCAGGTCCACGTGCGGGAAGGTCTGGTAGCCCACGATGGCGTCCACGGCGTTGGCCATCCGGGGGGTGACGTTGGCGTGGAGGTCGCAGGAGGCGGTCACGGGCAGGGCCGGGCCGACGGCGTCGCGGATGGCCCGCAGGACCTGGCCGGTGGCGTCGTCGAGGCCCTCGGCCACCATCGCCCCGTGCGTGCTCATGTAGACGCCGTTCAGGGGGCCGGCGGCGCGCAGTCTGTCGAGCATCTCGCCGAGCAGGGCGTCGAACAGGGCGCGCCGCATGGGGCCTGCAGAGGCGCCGGTGCCTGCGGCGAGGAGGGGGATGACTTCGATGTCCGGGCGGGGGTCGGTCACCCGGAGGGCGCCGCCGATCTCGCAGGCGGTCCCCCGGAGCTGGTCCAGGATTTCGGCCCCCCGGAGGAGGTAACCGCTCTGCTCAAAGTGGGGCCGGTCGCCCGGGACGGGGGAGAAGGAGTTGGTCTCTTGTTTGAAGTCGCCGACGGCGATGCGGATCA
>CAYRZX010000416.1:0-5666 GCA_964428665.1 uncultured Gemmatimonas sp. | reverse complement strand
GGGAGGAGGTCTCTCTGGAGGCGGTGATGGATGATGAGTTGAAGGCCGCGCTGGATGCCCTTCCTGATGAGTATCGGGTCGCTGTTCTGATGTCAGATGTGGAAGAGTTCTCCTACGAGGAGATCGCAGAGATTCTGGAGTGTCCGATTGGCACGGTCCGGTCGCGCATCCACCGGGGACGGGGCCTGTTGCGGGCGCATCTTATAAGGGCTGCCGGGAGGCGGGGAGACGAGCAAGGAGGCAGTTATGCCTGAATGGACGTGCAACCGGGTCGAGGAGGCGCTGGGCGCCTTTTTAGACGGCGAGGTGACGGGCGCGGAACAGAGGGAGGTCGAGGCGCATCTCCCGGTCTGCCCCGGATGCCAGAGGCGATATGAGGCCCAGCGATCGGTCCGGTCCCTCATCCGGGGGAGGCGGGACCGGCTCGTGGAGCCGGCCCCTCCCGACCTGCGTCTCCGTATCGTCAGGGCCGTTCAGGCGGAGGAGACAAAGCGGCGGTGGGATGCCATGAGCCGGCGGCGGACCTTCGGCCTCCTGGCCCTGGCCGCCTCCCTGGTCCTTGCGGCGCTCGGTGGGTCCCTCTATTTCCGCTCCGCTGAATACCCGAAGTCTGTGGTGTCGGAAGTGGTGGACGAGCACATCCGGTGCCTGATGAAGCAGGATGGGGGCCTGAATCTGGTCACGGCAGACCCCAGGGCCATGAGCGAGTGGTTCAGGGGCCGTCTCGACATCGGCGTCTCGGCCCCGCCGTTTCAGGGGGCGGGTCTCCGGCTGGTCGGCGGCCGTCTGTGCTACCTCCTGGATCGCCAGGGGGCGCACATGGTCTATCGCGAGGGGGCGCACGTGATCTGCCTGTTCGTGTTCGACCGGCGCGAATTGTCACTGCCTCACGGCCAGGAGACCGTGAGCGCGGGCCATCCTGTTCGCCTGACCTCCTACAAGGGATACAACGTGGCGGTCTGGGAGGACCGGGGACTCGTCCACGCCCTGGTGGCGGATGTGCCCCAGGACAACCTGAAGGCCCTGGCCGCCTCGGCCCTGAGCAGTTGAGAAAAGCAACGATGAAGTCAGAACGATGAACGATGAACGAAAGGCAAAACAGGTTTGTGTTTTTGTTCATCGTTCTGCATTCATCGTTCTGCGTTTCACTTGTGTCCCTCCAGGCCGTTGGGACACGAACCGGCGGACCATCCCGGCAGGCCCATCTGGATCTGTCCGGCGGCCTGGGGGGCGTGTCTAAACGGGGGATCGACCCGGTGAAAGTGAGGCGTGGTTGAAGTTGGAAATCCTCGAAGGGGATCAGACAGAGGAGATGCTGCGGGAGCGAGAGGAGCTTTTCCGCAACATCTTCAATTACTCCAACGATGCGATCTTCGTCATCGACCCGACGCGGGATAAAATTCTGGACGTCAATCCCAGGACGTGCAGCATGCTCGGGTATTCCCGCGAAGAGTTGTTGTCTCTGCCCGTATCTGCCATTCATCCGAACGAGATGCCCGAGATGAGGACCTTTGCGCAATCGGTCTTTGAACGTGGGCGAGGATGGACGAATGAGCTTACGTGCCTGACCAAGGCAGGCCAGATTTTATCCGCTGAGATATCAGCCTCGCTAACCCACATCGCAGGCAGGCCCTGCATCATCGCTCTGGTCCGGGACATCACCGAACGCAGGCAGCTTGAGGAACGGCTTCGCCAGGCGCAGAAGATGGAGGCCGTCGGGCAACTGGCCGGGGGCATCGCCCACGACTTCAACAACCTGCTCCAGGTGATTGCGGGCTATAGCGAACTCCTGCTGGCACGCCTCGTCCCCGGCGATCCGTTGCGCGCGGAGATCGAGATGATCAAGAAGGCCGGGGATCGGGCTGCCTCGCTGACCCGCCAGCTTCTGGCCTTCGGACGAAGGCAGGTGCTGGCGCCGAAGGTCCTCGATCTCAACACGGTGGTCTCCGACATGGGCCAGATGCTCCGGGGTCTGATCGGAGAGGACATCGATCTGGTCACGGCGCTCAGGCCGGGGCTGGGACGCGTGAAGGCCGACCCTGGGCAGATTGAACAGGTCATCCTGAACCTGGCCGCCAACGCGCGGGACGCCATGCCCGGGGGTGGCAAGCTGACCATCGAGACTGGAAACGTCGATCTGGACGAGGTCTGCGCCCGTCAATGCCCGGATGCCAGGCCGGGTCCCTATGTGGCGCTGGTGATCAGCGATACGGGGTGTGGGATGAATGCGGAGACCCGAGCGCATCTTTTCGAGCCGTTTTTCACGACCAAGAGACAGGGACAGGGGACCGGGCTGGGCCTGGCCACGGTCTACGGGATCGTCACGCAGAGTGGGGGTTGCGTATCGGTCTCCAGCGAACCGGGGCGGGGATCGACGTTCAGGGTCTACCTGCCTCGCGTCGAGGAGGCCGTCGAGGCCGGCCAGCCGGACAGGTGTCTTGTGGGGCTGCCCCAGGATACGGAGGTCGTCCTGCTGGTGGATGATGAAGAGATGGTCCGGAGCCTGGTGCGCGCCATTCTTCAGAAGGATGGCTACACCGTGCTGGAAGCGGCCAGCGGCGCTGAGGCCCTTCAGGTCAGCGAGCGGCACGAGGGTCCAATCCATCTGATGGTGACCGACGTGATGATGCCCCAGATGAACGGCCGTGAGCTGGCCGAGCGCCTGACCCCCCTGCGTCCGAGCATGAAGGTGCTCTATATGTCGGGTTACACGGAGGACGAGGTCATACGGCAAGGGGTGCTGGAGACGGACATGGCCTTTCTTCAGAAGCCTTTTGCGCCGAACGATCTGGTGCACAAGGTACACGAAATGCTGGACAGCGGATGATAAAGGAGGGAGTCATATGGGTAAGACGCCGGAAGGCCCCGGAACGCCCGGACAGGCTACCCGGCAGGAATCGAAGGGTTTGAATCGATGAATTATCCCCGATATGAAGTTTCAGATTCATTCCGCGCAGGTGTGGGGCGTCGGGCACGGCGGGGCCATCGCCACACCGGCGTTCGAGCAATCGGCGTTCTGCCGGGGGTGCCACCAGTTCCCTGAGGATGGGGTGCGGCTGAACGACAAACTTCTGGAGAACACCTACAACGAATGGCTCGCGTCCCCCCAGGCCCGGCAGGGACAATCCTGTCAGACCTGCCACATGCCTGACCGCCGCCACCTCTGGCGGGGCATCCACGACCCGGAGATGACGCGCCAGGCGGTAAAGGTAGAGGTCGTCCCCAGGGGCTGCGGAGAGGACGACTCCCTCCGCGCAGAGGTGAGGGTGGAAAACACGGGCGCCGGGCATCATTTACCGACCTACGTGACCCCGGCGGTCTACGTGACCGTCCGGCTCCTGGACTGTGCGATGAGTGTCCTTCCCGGCACGGAGGAGGTCCGGGCCGTGCAGCGGAGGGTCGTCCTGACGACGGAGGAGGGCCGGGAGGTGTTCGACACGCGCATCCCGGCGGGCGGGCGATGGGTTTTTGACTACGCGACCCTCTCTCACGCCGATGCTGCATTTCTCGAAGTGACGCTCGACGTCCACCCCGACGATTTTTATCGGGGGTTCTTCGAGGGCTACAGCAGAGACGGACTCAGCGAGGCGGCCCGCTCGATGATCGACAACGCCTGGATCAGGACCGCGCAGACGCCCTACCGGCTGATGGCGCGGCGTTGGCCCCTGTCGGCGTTGGCCCCTGGGCGGGGCGGGCAGTAGAAAATCCGAGCAGACCCCTATGGCGTGGTGGCAATCCATCTTGTTGATCCCCTATTGCGTCGTCCTCGGCCTTCTCCTCATTTACGGGGCGCACCGCGGGTTCGTCGTCCACCTCTACTACCGGAACCGACACCGCACCCCAAAGCCTCCGGCCCCCCCGGACGCCTGGCCCACCGTCACCGTGCAGCTCCCGGTCTACAACGAGCGCTACGTGGTGGAGCGCCTCATCCGGTCCGTGGCAAGGCTGGACTACCCCGGGGACCGGCTGGAGGTCCAGGTCCTGGACGACTCCACCGATGACACCGCCGACATCGCGCAGGCCTGCGTCGAGGCCCTCCGGCGCGACGGACGCGCCATCTCCCACGTGCGCCGGGGGGACCGGGAGGGGTTCAAGGCCGGGGCCCTGGCCGAGGGCCTGAAGACCGCCGGGGGGGAGTTCATCGCCGTGTTCGACGCGGACTTCGTCCCCCCCCCCGACCTCCTGCGCCGGGTCATCCCGCACTTTGGCGACCCCTCGGTGGGCATGGTCCAGACGCGCTGGGGGCACCTCAACCGGGACTACTCCCTGCTGACGAAGGTCCAGGCCCTCTTTCTGGACGGGCATTTCGTGATGGAGCACGGGGCGCGCAGCCGGTCGGGCCTCTTCTTCAACTTCAACGGCACGGCCGGGGTCTGGCGAAAGTCCTGCATCCAGGACGCCGGGGGGTGGCAGCACGACACGCTGACCGAGGACCTGGACCTGAGCTACCGGGCGCAGCTCTGCGGGTGGCGGTTCGTCTTTCTGCCGGACGTGGTGGCCCCGGCGGAGCTGCCTGTGGACGTGAACGCCTACAAGACCCAGCAGCACCGGTGGGCCAAGGGGTCGGTCCAGACGGCCAGGAAACTCCTGCCCGGCCTGCTCAGGAGCAACCTCCCCTTTCGGGTCAAGGCCGAGTCCGTCTTCCACCTGACGGGCAACCTCTCCTACCTGTTGATGGCCCTGGTGTCTGTCCTGATCTTCCCGGCCATCCTGGCGCGGGCGCACATGGGGTGGTATAAGGTCCTCCTGGTCGACCTCCCGCTGTTCTCCATGGCCGCGTTCGCCGTCTCCTCGTTCTACATCTGCTCCCAGCGGGAGATCAGCCCGGCCTGGCGATCCCAGATCAAATACCTCCCCTGCCTGATGTCCATCGGCCTGGGCATCTCCCTGAACAACGCCAGGGCCGTGCTCGAGGCGCTCCTGGGCCATCGGACCTCCTTCCACCGGACGCCCAAGTATCGCATCGAGCGTCCCGGTGACACCTGGCGGAGCAAGCGTTACCGGATCGGGAGGACCTGGATGCCGATGGTCGAACTCCTCCTGTGTGGGTATTTCATCTGTCTGATTGGCTTCTGTCTCCAGCAGGGGATCTACTTCCCCATCCCTTTCCTGTTCATGTTTGGCTTCGGGTTCCTGTATGTCGGAACCATGTCGATCTGGCAGGCTCAAAAGAAAGGAGAAGGTTGATGAACTCTTCCACTCAATCGATCTGCCCCCGGTGGCTTTGGGCATTTTGTTGCATCGTCCTGAGCTTCTTTCTCGGCGCAGTCTCCATCTATAGCCAGGAGGAACGATCTATGTCTGTTCTGAAGCTCTACCTCGACGGCCGGCCGGCGCCGCTGACCCCGGCCCCCCGATTCCAACACGGAGAGGTATTGGTCCCTCTCCACGCCTTCTGCGAGGTGGTGGGCGCCGAGGCGAAGGCCCTGGATGGGGGCGGGCAGCTCGCCGTCTGCAAGGGGGACCTCTGCATCCCTCTCAAGGGGGCGGAGACGGTCTCTATCGACGGGGTCACTTACGCCCTTCTGACTGCCTTCGGCGAGCCCCTTGGGCTTCGCTGGCAGACGGAGGGAGACTCCCTCCGGGTGACCTCCGGCGCCGGGGGCCAGACCGGTCTGGGCATCGGCGCCCGCCCGCCCGACTTTACGCTGCCCGACCTGTATACG
>CAYRZX010000415.1:2586-5675 GCA_964428665.1 uncultured Gemmatimonas sp. | reverse complement strand
AGCCCCAGGACCTGACCCTCCAGAGACATGATCTCCTCCTCGATCTGCGCGAACCGCCGCTCCCGCCGCTCCCGCTCCCGATCTGCGCGCCTGGCCTGTTCGTAGAGGGCCTTGCGCTCGGCCTTGGTGGCTGCCTGGGTTTCGGGTTTCTGAATGGAGTGAACGTCGAATGTCGAATGTCGAATGTCGATTTTTTTGTTCGTCCATTCGGAATTCGTCATTCGGAATTCGTCATTGGACTGTCGGTTTCGCGCCTGGACGTAGGCGTCGTAGTCCCCGTAGTAGACGCCCCAGGAGTCCCCGTCGAGGCAGAGGATGGAGCGGGCGATGCGGTTGAGGAAGTAGCGGTCGTGGGACACGGTCAGGATCGTGCCGTCGAAGTCCGACAGGGCGTCCTCCAGGGCCGTGCGCGACCGGATGTCGAGGTGGTTTGTGGGCTCGTCCAGCAGGAGGAGGTTGGGCCGGGCGAAGATGAGCTTGGCCAGGGCCACGCGGCTCTGCTCCCCGCCGCTGAGGGTTCCGGCCACCTGATGGACCTCGTCCCCGGAGAACAGGAAGCGGCCCAGGAAGGCGCGGAGGGCCTCGTCCTCCTCCAGCGGTTTGACGGAGCGGATCTCCTCCAGGACCGTGCTGTCCGGGTTGAGGCCGGCGCGCTCCTGGTCGTAGTAGCCGACGGAGACCCGGTGGCCCAGCAGGACCTCCCCCCGGTCCTTCGGGAGGCGTCCGGCCAGGACCTTGAGCAGGGTGGTCTTTCCGACGCCGTTGGGGCCGACGATGCCCATCCGGTCGCCCCGGCGGAGGGTGAAGGTCACGTCCCGGAAGAGCGTCCGGGCGTCGTAGGACTTGGTGACGCCCTCTGCGCTCAGGACGTGATCGCCCCCCCGGTCCAACCCGGAGAGGTTAAAGCGCGCGCCCCTTCCGCCGGCGGCGGGCCGGTGGATGCGCTCCATTTTTTCCAGCATCTTCCGGCGGCTCTGGGCCTGCCTGGTCTTCTGCCCGGCGATGTTCCTGCGGATGAACTCCTCCGTGCGCTCGATCAACTCCTGCTGCGCCTCGTAGAGCTTCCGCTGCTGCTCGACGCGCCGCTGCTTCTCCGCCGCGTAGGCCGTGTAGCCGCCAGGGTAGAGGACGAGCCTCCGGCGCTCGATCTCCGCGATCTGCGTCACCGTCCGGTCGAGGAAATAGCGGTCGTGGGAGATGAGGATCACGGCCCCGGCGCAGGCCGACAGGAAGCCCTCCAGCCACTCCGTGGCCTGGAGGTCGAGGTGGTTGGTAGGCTCGTCGAGGACGAGGAGTTCGGGCTGGCGGACCAGGAGCCGGGCCAGGCTCAGGCGGCTCTTCTGGCCGCCGCTCAGGACCTCCGCGGGCCGATCCAGGTCCTCCTCCCGGAAGCCGAGGCCGAACAGGGCGGTCTTTGCCTCGCGCTCGAAGGCGTAGCCCCCCTCCTTCTCGTAGAGGTCCCGCAGCCTGCCGTAGCGCGAGAGCGTGGCCTCGGCGTGGTCTCCGGCGGCCATGCGGCGCTCGATCTGGACCAGGTCTTCGTGCAGGGCGAGGAGGTCCTGAAAGGCCGTGAGCGTGGCCTCCAGCACGGTGACGCCAGGCTCCACCCCGGCCTCCTGCGCCAGGTAGCCGACGGTGAGGCCCTTCTTCCGGTGGATGGCCCCGCGGTCAGGTTCGAGTTCGCCGGAGATCAGGCGGGCGAGGGTGGTCTTGCCGCAGCCGTTGGGGCCGATCAGGCCGATGCGCTCCCCCTCCTCCACCTGGCAGGAAAGGTCCACGAGGACTTCGTTGGCACCGTAGAACCGGGAGATGTTGTCGAGACGGATGAGGGTCATGAAAAGAGAAGTCAGAAGTCAGAAGTCAGAAGTCAGAAGTCAGAAGTCAGAAGCAGGAAAAAGATCGTAAAAGCGCCCGGTGAAGTCAAGGGGTTTCGGGCCGGCGGCGCTTGACAACCCCTTCCGTATGCGTTAAATTGTTCATGTTCGTTTTTCACGAAAGGCTGGCGGCGGTTCGGGGCTCTCTCGCTCTCACCAGGAGGTGATTTCCATGCAGTGGGCATCAGCGCTCTCTCAGAGGCGGACCCTGCCCGACGCCGCGGCAGAGCTGGGGGACGCCCTCTCGAAGCGGCTTGGCGGCAAGCGCCCGGACCTGGTCGCGGCCTTTGTCTCGCCCCATTTTCAGGACGCCTACGGGGAGTTGCCGGACCTGATCTGCGACCTCCTGTCTCCGACGGTCCTGATGGGGTGCTCGGCGGCCGGGGTCATCGGGGGGGGCGTGGAGGTGGAGCAGGGGCCGGCCCTCTCGCTCACGGCGGCCAGCCTCCCCGGCGTGACGCTGCACCCCTTTCACGTGGAGGCGGACGACCTGCCCGGCCCGGACGACGACCCCTCCGCGTGGGAGGAGACCCTGGGGGTGCATCCGAGGCCGACGCCGCACTTCGTCCTCCTGGCCACCCCTCCCCCTGATCCCAGGAATTTTCTGATGGGGCTGGATTTTGCCTACCGCGACAGCGCGAAGGTCGGGGGGCTTGCGTCGGCGGAGGGGGGGAATGTCCTGTTCGTGAATCGGGAGGTCTTCTCCTCCGGGGTCGCCGGGGTGGCGCTCCAGGGGAACGTCAGGGTGGACACGGTGGTGGCGCAGGGGTGCCGGCCCATCGGGAGGCCGCTGACGATCACCCGATGCGAGCAGAAATACCTGCTGCTGGAGGTGGATGGCAGGAACCCGATAGAGGTCCTGACGGAGATCTACAACACCCTCTCTCCGCAGGACCGGCGTCTGATGCAGAAGGCCCTGCACGTGGGGATTGCGAGCACGGAGCTTCAGGAGGCGTTCAAGCCGGGGGATTTCCTGATCCGGAGTCTGATGGGGGCCGACCAGAAGCAGGGGATTCTGGCCGTGGGGGAGGAACTCCGGAATGGCCAGACGATCCAGTTCCACGTGCGGGACGCGGAGACGGCGGCGGAGGACCTGGACCTCATGCTGTCCCGCTACCGGGCCGCTTCACGAGACACCTCGCCCACCGGGGCCCTGCTCTTCTCCTGCCAGGGGCGGGGGCAGTATCTGTACGGACGGCTCAACCACGACTCCGA
>CAYRZX010000415.1:0-2486 GCA_964428665.1 uncultured Gemmatimonas sp. | reverse complement strand
TCTCCTGCCAGGGGCGGGGGCAGTATCTGTACGGACGGCTCAACCACGACTCCGACGCCTTCGCGAAGGCGATGGGAGAGGTCCCGCTGGGGGGGTTCTTCTGCGCGGGGGAGATCGGTCCCGTCGCACAGTCCACCCACCTGCACGGGTTTACGAGTTCTTTCGGGATATTCAGGCCGTTTGCGAGGTGAACATCGCGTCCATCACCCGGTCCGTGTCAGATAGGGTTTCAAAGAGGTGGTCCGGGTTGTAGGGCCGGAGCTGCGAGACGGTGTAGGTCCCGGTCGCCACGATGACGGTGCGGACGCCGAGGTGCTGGCCGCACAGGATGTCGTTCGGGGTGTCCCCTACGATGACGATCTCCTTGCCCCTGAAGGTCCGCCCGGCCTCCCTCTGGCCCCGCTCCAGGGCGATGTCCGCCAGCCTGCGCCGGTCGTGGTGGTCGTCCCCGAAGGCGCCGGTCCTGAAGCATCCGTCCAGCCCCACCGCGCTAAGCTTGACCGCTGCCCCGGCCCGGATGTTGCCCGTCAGCAGGCCGAGGAGGGCGCGGGGGTCGCCGCGCAGGCGCTGGACGGCCTCCCGCACGCCGGGATAGACCTTCGCCTCAAACCCGTCCGACAGGCGGCGTCGCATGCCGGCGACGTAGGCCGCCCAGACGGCGTCCAGCCCTGACCGCACCTCCCCCTCAGACAGCCCCGCCGAGGTCATCAGCTCCAGACAGATCTGCGTGTCCGTCTTGCCGCCCATCCGGTAGCCCTCGTGGGGCGCGTCGCGCCCGAAGACCTCCTTCAGGGCGTCCAGCATGGCCCACTTGCCGGCCCCGCCGGTGCTCAGGAGGGTGCCGTCGATGTCGAAAAGGATCAGGCGCTCCATACGACCTCCCCCTGCGCCAGCGTGGCTTCGACCTTCAATGTCTGCCGGTCCGCGTCCCAGCGGAGGAGGGTCAGGTCTGCGGATTTGCCGATCTCCACGCTTCCGGCCCGGTCGTGGATGCCGAGCAGGCGGGCCGGGTTGAGCGAGGCCATGCGGATGGCGTCGGAGAGGGGGAGGCCGCAGAAGCGGGGGACGTTTTCGACGCACCGGTGGATGAGCAGGCCGGCCCCGGCCAGGTAGGGGGTTCCGGCCAGGGAGATCTTCCCCTCCGGGCTGACGTCCACCTGTCGGGGGTCACCCAGGCCGAAGACCGACTCTCCGGCGTAGCGGCCGGGGGGCAGGCCGGCCAGGGCGACGGCGTCGCTGACCAGGACGGAGCGGTCGAGGCCCTTGGCGCGGACGAAGCACTTGACGACCGCCGGGGGGAGGTGGTGGCCGTCGGCGATGAAGCCCATCCAGAGTTCGTCCTTCGAGAGCTGCTCCCAGATGTAGTTGGGGTGCCGGGGGAGTTTGGCGTGCGCGCCGTTGCCGAGATGGGTGGACATCCGCGCCCCGGCCTTCACCGCGGCGTCGATGTGCATCGGCTCCGCGGCGGTGTGGCCCAGGGAGACGATCACGCCGCTGGCCGCCACCTTCGAGATGAAGGGGATGGCCCCGGCCCGCTCCGGGGCGAGGGTCAGGATTTTGATGCGTCCCTCCGCGGCCTCCTGAAACCGCCGGAACTCGTCCCAGTCCGGGTCGCGCACGTACTGAAGGACGTGTGCCCCGCGCGGCCCGTCCTCGGCGGAGATGTAAGGCCCCTCGACGTGGACGCCGGGGATGGCGTGGGCGACTTTCGGGTCGCGGCACGCCTCGGCGATGGCCTTGAGGGACCGGATCATCTGCTCCGCCGACCCCGTGGTGAGGGTGGGGCAGAACATCGCCGCGCCGCTGCCGTGCAGGTGGGAGGGGATCGCGGCGATCTCTTCGGCGTTCACGTTCGCGGCGTTCACGTTGCGGCCCGCCACGCCGTTGACCTGCACGTCGATGAACGCCGGGGCGATGACCAGGGTCTCGTCTCCCAAGGCCCCTGCCGCCGGACAATCCGGGTCGATCCGGGTGATCTTTCCGTCCTGGACCTCCACCGTGGAGGCCCGGCCCTCCCCCAGAAGCCTTCCGCGAATGAGCACCGTATACCTCTTTCGTAGTTGCTTTCCACTGACAAGCTGTCTGTGACCCCATAAGAATCTATGACGCCGGAGGGGCTTTGTCAACACAAGAAACGGGGGCGATTTCCGTTGACAGGGTGGAAGGCAATCGCTATTTTTGACGTGCTTGTCTGAAATTCTCCTCCTTTTCCTTCCCAGCCTCCCGTCCTGTTTTCCCACTTTTCTTGCGCGCCCAAGAAAAGTGGGACAAAAGAAGGGCGCTCGCTCAAGCGCCGCGAGGGGCTGGGCGCGCCGCAACCTTGACGTTCAGTGGACGCACCGAATTTTGTGCCCCCGGCGGGTGGGTTGCTTCTGCTGGGCCATGGTGGTGAGGGTTTCTGGCGGCGCGCCTTTTTGTGAACTGTACATTATTCAGGAGGGTGGCATGGCAGAGGGGACGATCAAGGTCGCGCTGGTGGGGGCGGG
>CAYRZX010000414.1:0-5680 GCA_964428665.1 uncultured Gemmatimonas sp. | reverse complement strand
ATGAGATGTCCGCGCTGCCAGTTTGACAATCCCCCTGCGATGAAGTTCTGCGGGGGATGCGGGGAGAAGCTGCGGCTTCTGTGCCCGCAGTGCAGCGCCGAGAACCCGCCGGAGTTCAAGTTCTGCGGGCAGTGCGGGGCTGCGCTGGGGCAGGCGGACGCTAAGTCCGTCTCCGATACAGGTCCGGTCGTTCGCGCCCACACCCCTCCGCACCTGGCCGAGAAGATCCTCCAGTCCCGGTCTGCTCTGGAGGGGGAGCGCAAGCAGGTGACGGTGCTGTTCGCGGACCTGAAGGGGTCGATGGAACTGCTGGCCGACCGGGACCCCGAAGAGGCCCGGAGGCTTTTGGACCCGGTGCTGGAGCGGATGATGGAGGCCGTGCACCGGTATGAGGGGACGGTCAACCAGGTGATGGGGGACGGGATCATGGCCCTGTTCGGGGCGCCTCTGGCGCACGAGGACCACGCGGTGAGGGCCTGCTACGCCGCGCTGCGCATGCAGGAGTCGGTGAAGGGGTATGCGCAGGAGGTGCAGCGCACGGAGGGCATTCCGATTCAGATGCGGGTGGGTCTGAACTCAGGGGAGGTGGTGGTGCGGTCCATCGGGAGCGACCTTCGGATGGACTACACGGCGGTGGGACAGACCACGCACCTGGCCGCGCGGATGGAGCAGATGGCCATGCCGGGGTCTATTTTGATGACGGGGGATGCCCTGCGCCTGGCGGAGGGCTACGCGCAGGTCCAGCCTCTTGGTCCGGTCCCGGTGAAGGGGCTGGACGCGCCGGTGGAGGTGTATGAGGTGGTGGGGGCCGGGCCGGTGCGCACGCGGCTTCAGGCATCTGCGGCGCGGGGGCTGACGCGGTTCGTGGGGCGGAATGCGGAGATGGAGGCGCTTTGGCAGGCCGTGGAGAAGGCGGGGTCAGGCCGGGGGCAGGTCGTGGCGCTGGTGGGGGAGCCTGGGGTGGGCAAGTCCCGGCTGGTCTACGAGTTCACGCGGTCGCATCGGGTGCACGGGTGGCTGATGCTCCAGAGCAGCTCGGTCTCCTACGGCAGGGCCACGCCCTACCTGCCGGTCATCGACCTTTTGAAGACCTATTTCCAGATCGAGGACCGGGACGACCTGCGGCGGATTCGGGAGAAGGTCACGGGCAAGCTGCTGACGCTGGACGAGGGCCTGAAGCCGACGCTCCCGGCCTTTTTGTCTCTGCTGGACGTGCCGGTGGAGGACCGGGGGTGGCAGAACCTGGACCCGCCGCAGCGTCGCCAGCGGATGCTGGAGGCGATCAAGCGTCTGTTGCTGCGGGAGAGCCAGGAGCAGCCCCTGCTGGTGGTGTTCGAGGACCTGCACTGGATCGACTCGGAGACGCAGGCGATTTTAGACAGCCTGGTGGAGAGCCTTCCCACGGCAAAGGCTCTTCTTCTCGTCAACTACCGCCCGGAGTATCAGCACGGATGGGGGAGCAAGACCTGCTACACGCAGCTCCGGCTGGACCCGCTGCCCCCGGAGAGCGCCGGGGAACTCCTTCAGGCCCTGCTGGGGGATGACGCTGGCCTCGCCCCGCTCAAGCGGCTTCTGATCGGGCGGACGGAGGGGAACCCGTTCTTCTTGGAGGAGAGCGTGCGGACGCTGGTGGAGCAGGGGGTTCTGGTGCGAGACGCGGTCGGGGCTGTCGGGGCGGGTTTGAAACCCGCCCTTACACCCGCCCTTACACCCGCCCTTACGACCAGATCGTTCACGGACGTTCAGGTTCCGGCCACGGTGCAGGCGGTCCTGGCCGCCCGGATCGACCGGCTGCCGCCGGAGGAGAAGGGTCTGCTCCAGACCGCCTCGGTCATCGGCAAGGATGTGCCTTTTACGCTCCTCCAGCCTATAGCTGACCTGCCGGAGGAGGGGCTTCGCCGGGGGCTTGCGCATCTTCAATCTGCGGAGTTCCTCTACGAGACGAGCCTGTTTCCCGACCTGGAGTACACTTTCAAGCACGCCCTGACCCACGAGGTGGCCTACGGGAGTCTGCTGCAGGAGCGTCGGCGGGCGCTCCATACGCGGATCGTGGAGGCCATCGAAGGTCTGTATGCGGACCGGCTGACTGAACACGCCGAACGCCTCGCGCACCACGCCCTCCGGGGCGAGGTATGGGAGAAGGCGCTGACCTATTGTCGACAGGCCGGGACAAAGGCAGCCGAGCGTTCAGCCTACCGGGAGGCGGTGGCCTCCTTTGAGCAGGGGCTGGACGCGCTCGAACATCTTCCCGAAAGCCGTGACATACTTGAGCATGCCGTCGATCTTCGAATCGACCTGCGCAACTCTCTGTTTCCACTCGGAGAACACGGGGCGACCCTGGATTACCTGCGCGAGGCCGAGACCCTCGCCGAGGCCCTGGGCGATCAGCGCCGGCTGGGGCTGGTCTCCGCCTACATGATCGTGGCTTTCTCTTTCCGGGGGGACTCTGACCGGGCCGTCGCGTCAGGCCAGCGCGCCCTTGCCCTTGCCGAGGCCCTCGGAGACTTGAGTATCCGGGTCATTGCGAATCTCTTTCTGAGTATACTCTATATCCACTTGAGCGACTATCGCCGGGCGATGGACCTTCTCGGGCAAAATGTGGAGGTCCTCCAGGGCGATCTGATTCACGAACGCTTCGGCCTGCCTAGCTTTCCCTCCGTGTTCTCCCGTTCTGTCCTGGTCAGGTGCCTTGCCGAGGTGGGGATGTTCGCCGAGGGGATCACTTGTGGAGAAGAAGGGGTCCGGATTGCCGAGGCGGCCGACCATCCAAACAGTCTTATCCATGCGTATCTGGGGATCGGCGGGCTCCATCTCCGCAAAGGGGACCTCCCCAGGGCCATCCCTCCGCTCGAACGCAGCCTCGGACTCTGCCAGACCGCGGAGATCCCACTCCATTTCCCTATGGCTGCCTCCAACCTGGGCTATGCGTATGCCCTGTCCGGGCGCGTCGCCGAGGCCCTGCCACTGCTCAAACAGGTGGAAGCGCAGGCCGCCCTCATGATATGGAGCCCCTATTCTTTCATCGTCACCCATCTGGGCGAGGCGTATCTGCTGTGCGGTCGCTTTGAGGAGGCGTCCGGCCTCGCCGTACGCGCCCTCGATCGCGCGCGTCAGTATAAACAGCGCGGGTACGAGGCGTATGCCCTCCGGCTCTTTGGTGAGATTTACACTCACCGCGCCCCCCCGGAGGTCGATCAGGCCGAGGAATACTACCGGCAGGCGCTCGCTCTAACCGAGGAACTGGAGATGCGTCCCCTCGCGGCGCACTGCCATTTTGGGCTGGGGAGCCTGTATCAAAAAATCGGGAGACCGGCGCCGGCCCGCGCTGAACTCTCCACCGCCGTTGAGATGTACCGCGACATGGAGATGACGTTCTATCTGAGCCGGGCGGAGGCAGAACTGACGGCGTTACAGGAGGTGGAACGATGACCTCATCAACAGAAGATGTGATTCTGGAAGTGCATTGCCCCGCGAACGTTTACCAGGCTTTGCGGGCTGAAGGCTTTGACAGGGACACCCTGAGCCGGGAGGCGAGGGAGAGTCTGGCGGTGCGGCTCTATGGCGAACACCGGCTGTCACTGGGCAAAGCGGCAGAGTTGGCAGCTATGCCTATTGTCAAGTTTATGGATCTGCTGCGTTCGTTGAACATGCCTGTTTTGGAATACGGGGAAGAGGAATACGCCCAGGACCTGAAGGTCATCGCTGATCTCACTCGTCCAGAGTAGAGGATGCTGTGATGGTTGCCTCTAACTCCAGCCCGATCATCTGGCTCAGCCAGACGGGACATTTTGGCCTGTTGAGAGAAGTGTTCGGGACGGTTGCGATCACGCCTGAAGTTCGGGCCGAAACAGTGGATCGAGCCGCCGGCTACCCAAACGCAGCGAACGTCACGGCGGCGATTGCGGCAGGCTGGATGAAGGTGATAGCGCCCGTCGACACGGGGAAGGTTGCCGTACTGAAGGCTCAATTGCACGCCGGAGAAGCGGAGACCCTGGTGATGGGACAGGAGCAGAGAGTGGATGTTGTGCTGGTGGACGACCTGCAAGCCCGTCATTTTGCGACTTCGATGGGGCTCAAGATCGTCGGCACGGCAGGTACCCTTCTGCTTGCTTACAACAGGGGGATCAGGTTGGACGTAAAAGCTGCGCTGGACAGCATGCGGGGTTCGGGCTTTCGATTGGGAGAGTCCGTCTACCAGGACATCTTGAAACGAACAGGGCAGGGGGTCCGATGAGGACGTTTGACGATATCCTGGCTCAGGTGCTTGACCTGCTCCAGCGTGAAGGACGCGCCTCCTACCGGGCGCTCCGGAGGCGGTTTGACCTGGATGCGGAGTATCTGGAGGACCTGAAGGCCGAGATCATCGAGGCCAAGCGGCTGGCCGTGGACGAGGGCGGGACGGTGCTGGTCTGGACCGGAGAGGGGGCGCCCGTACAGGAAACCGCGAGGGAGAGGCATGGCGGCAGGGCTGCGCCCGCCTATCCCATCGCCCGCACCCCTGCGCACCTGGCCGAGAAGATCCTCCAGTCACGGTCTGCGCTGGAAGGGGAGCGCAAACAGGTGACAGTGCTGTTCGCGGACCTGAAGGGGTCCATGGAACTGCTGGCGGACCGGGACCCCGAAGAGGCCCGGAAGCTGCTGGACCCGGTCCTGGAGCGGATGATGGAGGCCGTGCACCGCTTTGAGGGGACGGTCAACCAGGTGATGGGGGACGGGATCATGGCCCTGTTCGGGGCGCCTCTGGCGCACGAGGACCACGCGGTGAGGGCCTGCTACGCCGCGCTGCGCATGCAGGAGTCGGTGAAGGGGTATGCGCAGGAGGTGCAGCGCACGGAGGGCATTCCGATTCAGATGCGGGTGGGTCTGAACTCAGGGGAGGTGGTGGTGCGGTCCATCGGGAGCGACCTTCGGATGGACTACACGGCGGTGGGACAGACCACGCACCTGGCCGCGCGGATGGAGCAGATGGCCATGCCGGGGTCTATTTTGATGACGGGGGATGCCCTGCGCCTGGCTGAGGGCTACGCGCAGGTCCAGCCTCTCGGTCCGGTCCCGGTGAAAGGGCTGGACGCGCCGGTGGAGGTCTACGAGGTGACGGGGGCCGGCCCGGTGCGCACCCGGCTTCAGGCGTCTGCGGCGCGGGGACTGACGCGGTTTGTGGGTCGGGACGCGGAGATGGAGGCGCTGCGGCAGGCCGTGGAGAAGGCCGGGGCAGGCCGGGGGCAGGTCGCGGCGCTGGTGGGGGAGCCTGGGGTGGGCAAGTCCCGGCTGGTCTACGAGTTCACGCGGTCGCATCGGGTGCACGGGTGGCTGATGCTCCAGAGCAGCTCGGTCTCCTACGGCAGGGCCACGCCCTACCTGCCGGTCATCGACCTTTTGAAGACCTATTTCCAGATCGAGGACCGGGACGACCTGCGGCGGATTCGGGAGAAGGTCACGGGCAAGCTGCTAACGCTGGACAGGGCTCTGGAGCCGACGCTTCCGGCCTTTCTGTCGCTTTTGGACGTGCCGGTGGAGGACCGGGCGTGGCAGAACCTGGACCCTCCCCAGCGCCGGGGGCGGACGCTGGAGGCGGTCAAACGCCTGCTGCTTCGGGAGAGCCAGGAGCAGCCCCTGCTGGTCGTCTTCGAGGACCTGCACTGGATCGACTCGGAGACGCAGGCGATCTTAGACAGCCTGG
>CAYRZX010000413.1:0-5703 GCA_964428665.1 uncultured Gemmatimonas sp. | reverse complement strand
TCCTCCTCCTCGCTGTCCTGGCCTGGAGATGGCTGCGGCCTTCCCCTTCCCCTGTTTCAGAGTTGCGCCCTGCTCCGTCTGACTACGCCGGGAGCGAGGTCTGCGCGGCGTGTCACGGGGAGATCGCGGCGTCCTACGCCCGCACGGGCATGGGGCGCTCCTTCCGGCGCGTGGCCGGTCTCCAGGAAGAAGGTCGGGGAGAGGTGGCGCATACGGCGTCGGGGTTGGTCTACCGGGTCGAGGCGCGGGATGGGAGCATCCATCAGGTGGAACGGCGGTCCGGGGCGGAGACGGGACGGCGGCGGATGGACTATGCCGTGGGGTCGGGCCGCCACGCCCGGACCTACCTGACCGAGCGGAGCGGCAGGCTGTTCGAGTTGCCGATCACGTGGTACCGGGGGACCGGGTGGGGGATGACGCCGGGGTTCGACCGGCCCGACCAGGCCCGGTTCGGGAGGCCCGGCGCGACGTGTCTGGACTGCCACACGGACGCGCCGCGCCGTGTGATGGGGACGGAGGACCGGTTCGAGGTCCCGCTGCCGGAGGGGATCGGGTGCGAGCGGTGCCACGGGCCGGGGAGACGGCACGCGGAGGGGGCTTCGCGGGGAGAGATGGAGGGGATGGCCGCGCTGGGCGGGCTGTCGCTGGACCTCCAGGGCGCGGTCTGCGAGGCGTGCCACCTGCCGATGCACCTGGGCACGGGGCGGACGGTGGTGCGCCTGCCGCGCGAGGGGCGGGGTCCCTTCGACTTCCAGCCCGGACGCCCTTCGGAGGAGGTCTGGGTCTCGTTCATCCCGGTGGATGCGGCAGGCGTCACGGACGCGGGGGCGCTGACGCCGGCGGAGGGGATCGCCGCGTCCCGCTGCTTCCGGGAGGGCGGGGGAGAGATGAGGTGCCGGACCTGCCACGACCCGCACGCGGAGCCGGAGGCGCCGGTTGCCTATTTCCGGGAGAGGTGCCTGACGTGCCACTCGAAGAGGCCGTGCCTTCTCTCCCAGGCCGAGCGGGACCGGAGGGGGGACGATTGCGCGGGGTGCCACACGGCCCGGCTGAGGACGCCCCACTTCTCCTTCACGGACCATCGCATCCTGCGGAGGCCGGCGGAGGTCGCATCGAGGCCCATCGGGCGGCTCACGCTGATCCCGCACCGCGGGAACCCCCCGGTCAGCGACCTGGGGCGGGCCTACATGGCGCTCGCGGCGGACGACCCGGAGGAGCGGGTTTTTTACGTGGGCCAGGCCATCCGGTATCTTGAGGAGGGATTGAGACAGGACCCGGCGTCTCCGGTGGCCTGGCACGCGCTGGGGATGGCTTATGCCCATCAGCAGGACCTGGGGCGGGCGGCCGGGGCGATCCGGAAGGCCATTGCGCAGGACTCGACGCGGGCGCTCTGGCACGGCGACCTGGGGCGCGTCCTTCTGGACGTGGAGCGCCCGGCGGAGGCGGAGGCGGCGTGCCGGGCCGCGCTCCGGGTCGACCCGCTGGATACCCCGGCTCGGGTGGCGCTGGGCAACGCCCTGCTGGATATGGAGCGTCTCCAGGAGGCGGAGGCGGCCTATCGGGCCGCGCTGGCGCAGGAGCCGGAGGACGGGGAGGCGTGGGGGAACCTGGGGCTGACCTGTCTCAAACAGGACAGGACGGCGGAGGCGCTGGGGGCGTTCAAAAAGGCGCTGGCGCTGAGGCCGGAGGCGGAGAAGATCAGGGAGATTGTGAGGGATCTGGAAAAATGAAAGGAGAGAGACATGGCTGACGAGATCGTCCTGGCCGAGATCGACCTGACGGGGTGCCCGGCGGGCACGGTGCTGGACCCGAACGACCCGGACCAGGGCGTGGAGGAGAAGTACTTCAAGGGGTGGACGAACGGGCTGACGGCCCCGGCCTACTGGAACATGGCGAGCTTCTATCGCGTGGTGCGGCGCGACGGGGTCGAGGTCCTGGAGCACATCAACAAATCGGACCGGACGCTGATCGCCGGGGAGCCGCCGTGGGGGGACTACGCGGTGGAGGCGCGCGTGCAGCAGGTCTGCGCGTTCACGCAGCCGAGCAGCGACGACCCGCACGCCATCCTGGCCCGGTCGGGGCTGGTCCTCCGGTACCAGGACCTCCGGCGCTACTATTTTTTCTGCATCGAGGGGTTCGAGCGGTTCGCGCTCTACCGGCGGGAGGACGAGGCGTGGGCACTGCTGGCGGACCTGCGCAACGGGGTGGACCGGGCGCACGCTTACCACATGAGGGCGGTCTGCGAGGGGCGCCGGATCGCGTGCTATCTGGACGGGGTCGTCGCGTTTATCGTGGACGATGACGCCTTTCCGACGGGGAAGGCGGGGGTGCGGACGAACACGCGGAGCCGGATGCGGGGGATCCGGGTCACGACGACGCGGGCGGGGCAGGCGGTCTATGTCAACCGGCAGAGCGCCTATGACCGGGAGGTCGCCCAGGCGTCGGAGAAGTATCCGAGGCCGGTCCTGTGGAGGCGAATCGACATCGGGGCCTACTGGCCCTGCACGGTCAGCTTCGAGGACTTCCGGGGCGCAGGCAGGGCGGAGGTCGTGCTCCAGCAGGCGGGGAAGGAAGGGCCGCGCGTGGTCTGTCTGGACATGGATGGAAACGTGCAGTGGGACCGGCAGTACCCGAACGCGGCGCTGGCGCGGCCGATCACGCACGACCTGAACGCGGACGGGGCGCAGGAGTTCATCGGGATCGCGGGGGAGCGCATCCGCGCGGTGAGCGGGAGGACGGGGGAGGTCCTGGCGGAGACGGACCTGCCGAAGACGGGGCCGTATCGCGGGCATCGAGGGGCGAGCGTGGGGAAGTATCTCCACTCGCTGAGGGTCTTCTGGCCGTGCAGGCTGAGAAAGACGGCGACGCCGCAGGACCTGATCCTGAGGGACGGGGACAGCGCGGGCACGGGGTACTCGCTCTGGGCGTACGACGACGGGCTGAATCTCCGGTGGCGGCAGGACGCGCACGGGACGTTCTACGGGATGTATCTCTGGTTTTACGACGTGGACGGGGACGGGCGGGAGGAGGTCCTGCCGGGCTACCAGCTCTACGACGGGGACGGAAAGCTGCTCTGGACGATGGAGGGGGCGGACTACATCGAGGACTCGGGCGGGGCCGGGCACATCGACCACGCGGCGTTCGGGGAGCTGGACGGGGACCCTTCCAACGGGCCGGAGGTCGGGATCGCGGGGAGCGATCCGGGGTTCTTCCTGGTGGACGCCCGGACTGGGGGGGTCCGCAGGCATCACCGCGTGGGGCACGCGCAGGGGGTCTACGCGGGGAACTTCCGGCCCGACCTGCCGGGCCTGGAGATGTGGGTGGGGGACCGGTGGGGGACGTACGGGATTCTGAACCTGTTCAGCGGGCAGGGGGAGCGGCTGGCCCGGTTCGAGCCGGACAACGTCAGCCAGGGGGGGCCGGCGGTGAACTGGGGCGGGGACGGGGAGGAACTGCTGCTGCTCACGTCGAGCCAGAAGGCGTTCGGGCTGTACGACGCGAAGGGACGGAAGGTGCTCGCGCCGGGCGGGGGCGGGCTGCCGGAGCGGGGGTGGTACCGCGGGGGGCAGGTGATCGTGCAGGATGTGGTGGGGGACGCGAGGGATGAGGTCATTTTTGTCCACGACGGGGCGATCTTCATCTACACACAGGACCGGCTCTACCCGAAGGGGGAGCGCATCTACGCCCCGGTGCGGCGGATGGACTTCTCGGAGCCGGGGTGGAAGGTGAACGAATGAAGGCGGAGGTCGAAAGGCGGAAGGCGGAAGAATCGTCCGAGCCGGGAGCATTAGCGACCGGGGCGGATGTCCACCCGATCACAGGTCGGGCGATCGTCGCGGGCGCGGCCACCTCGGCGCTGCTGTGCGTCTACGCCAACTATATCGGGGTGCTGCAGGGGTCGGGGTCGCTCGTGAAGGAGCAGTTCTCGATGGCGTCGTTCCTGCCGTTCGTGGGCTGGCTGTTCCTGAACGCGCTCCTGAAGCGGTGGCTGCCCCGGCTGGCGCTGTCGCAGGCGGAGCTGTTGCTCGTGTTCAGCATGGCGTGGATGTCGGGGACCATCGCCGTGGAGGGGTGGGTGACCTACTGGGTGGGGATCTCCACGACGCCGACCTACTTCGCCTCGCCGGAGAACCGGTGGCGGGAGGTGCTGTTCGACCTCCTCCCCTGGTGGGCGCTGCCGGAGGGGTCTCCGGGGGTCATCCGGCAGTTTCAGGAGGGGCTGACGCCGGGGGCGTCTCTGCCGTGGGCGGGGTGGGTCGGGGCGTTCTACTGGTGGTTCACGGTCTCGGCGGCGGTGATGACGGCGGGGCTGTGCGTGATCGTCCTGTTCCAGAGGCAGTGGGTCGAGGCGGAGCGGCTGACGTTTCCGCTGGCCGTCATGCCGGTGGACCTGACGGAGGGGTTCGACAGGGGGATGCCGCAGGTCTTCCGGGAGCGGCTGTTCCGGGTCGGGTTCGGGGTGGTGTTCGGGGTGTTCCTCTGGAACCTGGTCTATTTCTTCTCTCCCGGATGGCCCCGGATCACGCTGTTCGACGGCTACCTGTCGAAGGAGGTCCGGCTGGGGCAGCGCTTCCCGTCCCTCTACCTGCGGGTGCTGCCGTCCGTGATCGGGTTGACGTTTCTGTGCGACACGGAGATCCTGCTGAGTCTGTGGCTGTTCGGCGTCCTGGCCCTTCTCAAGGTCGGGTTGATGACCACCCTGGGCGTGGCCGTGGGAGAGACGGGCCAGCAGGCCGGGCCGGCGGAGGTGGTGAACATCGAGAGCCACGGGGCGATGACGTTCCTGGTGGCCTGGTCGGTCTACGTGGCCCGGAATCACCTCCGGGGGGTCTGGCAGGCGGCGCGGCGAGGGGATGGGACTTATCGCCTGGCCCTTGTCGGGCTCCTGGCGTCCACGATCTACATCGTCGGGTGGATGATCGCAGTCGGGCACACGCCCTTCACGGCTTTTCTCCAGGTGGGACTCATTTTCATCGCCTACTTTGCGGTCGTGAAGTACACGGCGGCGAGCGGGTTCGCCTACCTGTTCCCGGTGGCCGTGAAGGGGCAGGAGATGATCGAACACCTGGCCGGCACTTCGTGGATGTCGGCGGGGCAGATCGTGGGGGCGCGGATCGTGTCCAGCGGGCTGTTCTACGGGAACTCGCGCATCCCGACCCTGCCGGGGGCCACGCACCACCTCAAGCTGTTCGAGGGGGGGCGGATGGGGCGGGTCGTCGGGACGGTCTTCCTGTCGTTCGCCGTGGGGTTTTTCGCCTCCACGCTGTCTCTTGTGTACATGGGCTACGAACACGGGGGCCGGAACTTAGGCACGTGGGGGATGCAGGGGGGGAACGTGCAGACGTTCGACCTGATCGTGTCGGAGATCGAGAAGACGGACCGGCCCTCGCCGGACGCGGCCAAGTGGGCGGTCTGGCTGGTCGGCGGGGCGGAGGCCGGGCTGCTGACCTTCCTGCGGGGGCGCTTCCCCTGGTGGCCCATCCATCCGCTGGGCCTGGCGTTCCAGTACACGTCCGGGCCGCGCATTTACGCCTTCAGCATCTTCCTGGTCTGGGCGGCCAAGACGCTCCTCCTGCGGCTCGGGGGGGTGGCGCTCTACCGGCGGGCCAGGCCGTTCTTCTACGGGGTCGTGGTGGGCTACGTGTCGGGGATCGGGGTCTCGGCGCTCGTGGACACGATCTGGTTCCGCGGGGACGGGCACAG
>CAYRZX010000412.1:0-5726 GCA_964428665.1 uncultured Gemmatimonas sp. | reverse complement strand
TATCCCCCCATCCCCCTTTCCTAAAGGAAAGGGGGAGCAGCCTTGTCAAAACGACAACCGGCGCGCCGTCAGAAACCCTCACCGCAGGAGCCCGTTAGAATCACCGCACCTGCCGGGGGCACAAAAGCCTGATCGCCGCAGGACGTTAAGGTTCAGACCTTAAAGTCGCGAATCCTGCGCCACTCGTCGAACATGGCCAGGGCATTCTCCCACGGCCAGTGGGCGCGGATGGACGGCACGGCGTTGAGCGCCAGGCCCCTCGGCCCGAAGGTCTCGAACGCCTGCCGCACGGCCTGCCGGGCGACCTCCGGCGTCCCCTCGCCGATGTGCATCGGCCCCGACACCCCCCCCCAGATCGCGTGACGGCCGCACAGCCTCTCCGCCACGACCCGCATGTCCTGCCCCGTCAGCGCCGGCTCGATGGCGTTGTACGCGTCAAAGTCCAGGTCCGCCAGGACGTGGAGCATCGGCATAATGCCCGTGCAGACCGTGTAGGTGACCGCCGCGCCCCCGGAGCGCATGGCCTCGATCTCCTCCCTGAGCAGAGGCGCGAGCCACTGCTCGACCTGCCGGGGACTCCAGAAGTCCATCGTCTCGTAAAACCCGTTCCGGCAGATGACGTCCGCCCCCAGGTCCGCCAGGACCTCGGCCCGCTTCATCGTGGCCTGATGCTCAATCTCCAGGAAGCGCTCGATGACCTCCGGGCAATCCATCGACAGCACCACCCCCTGCTCCGCGCCGAACAGCTGAAGCCCGGCGGTCAGCCCCATGCCGCACGAGGCGTAGGTGATCACGCCGTACCGGTCCGCCACCCCCTTCTGCGCCGCGAACCGCTCCCGCGCGCGGGCGATGGCCTCGTCCGAAGGCGGCATCTGCACGTAGGCGTAGCGCTCCACGTCCTCCATCGTCTCCAGCCACGGCTTGACGAACCGAGACACGTTCCAGTCGCTGTTGAGGGGAATATCCGTCCTGTGCTCCAGGTCGTCCGTGACCCGAATGGCCGCCGTCAGCGGGCCTCTGGGCGTCGCGATCTCCTTGTGCAGGACCGGCCAGCGCTCCCCCGGCCGCTCCTCCGCCCAGGTGCGCGCCCTCACGTCGGGGTGCCAGGACGCCTCCACGCCCACGCCCACAAAGCCGTCCAGCCCCAGCCCGTTCACGACCCGGTCCAGGGAGTCCGCCCGGCCCTTCCACGTGTACTGCGGCCCCTTGAGGGAGGGGCTGAAAAAGGGACAGCACGGGACATAGTCCACCTCCTGCCGGCGCAGGGCCGCGAGCATCCGCTCGCGCGAGGTCATCCTGGAGACCTTCACCGCTCCTCCCCAACCTTTCTCGGGTTAGCCTTGGTCACCGCCCCCATCGCTCGCGCAGATAATCGAAATAAAACCGCGCGTTCTCCACCGGCACATTGCTCGGAATATGGTTCCCCACCGCGAACACGAACCCCGGACACCCCTTCGCCAGCGCAAGGGTCGCGTCGATCTCCGCCCGGATCGCCTCCCGCGTCCCGAACGTCAACGTCCGACAGTCCACCTTGCTCCCTAAGATCGCGTGCGTCCTCCCGTATCTCTCCACGACGTAGTCCAGCGAGGTCGTCGGCTCGAAGATGAACCCGTCCGCCCCCGCCGCCGCGATGTCGTCCACGAAGGCTGTCCACGTCCCATCCGAGCAGTACAGGACCAGCTTGCCCGCCTCGCGCAGGACCTCCCACAGCCTCCGGTACCTCGGAAAGATCGAGGCCCGGTAAAAGTCCGGATGCACGAACGGCCCCTGCGTCCAGACCATGTCGTCGTGGCAGATGAAGACCTCGATGGACGTCCTCGCCCACGCCTTATAGTGGTGCAGGGAGAGCCGGTAGAACCCCTCGATCACCCGGTCGAACCGCCTCCGGTCCGCCGCGGCCTCCAGCAGCCTGTCCCACCCGAACGCCTGGATCATCCCGGAGACGATCGTCTTGTAGTACCCCCCCGGAAAGACCTGGCCGGCGCAGGACCTCTGGCCGCCCACGTAGACCTGCTCATAGTACCTCGTCAGCTCCTCGAAGTCGGGCAGCCCGTACTCCTCCACCGCGTCGAACGCGAGGACCTCCTCCGCGTCCCGGAAAGGGCAGAAGATGTGGTCGCGCCGGTCGATCCCCCCCTCTAAAAACTCCGCGTGCCCCATGTCCGTCACCCGGCCCCGCCTCTCCCACGGGGTCGGGCCGTCGTTGGTCGTCCAGAGGAAGTCGATGTCCCACGCCTCGTAGAACGCCCGCCACGCCTCCCGGTCGGTCCTGGGGTCCCGCCCGGTCACGGCCCGCACCAGGGCGTAGTTGCTGCAGTACTCCGTGTGCGCCAGCCGGTCAGCAGGCTCGCGCCTCAAAGTCTTGATGCCGACGTCGTAGCTCATAATAAAACGTATCTCGTATCTCGTATCTCGTATCTCGTAAGAGGCTTTTACGAGATACGCTTCACGCTTCACCCGATCACCGCCTCCAGCCCCGCCTGCCGCGCCATCTCCACAAACCCCTCTAAGCGATCCTGCCCCTGAGGCTCCCCCTGAACCTCATACGTCAGCCCCAGCCACTCATATTTGGCGCCCGCCGAGGCGTTGTAGGGGAGCAGCGCCACAGAGTGGAGGCCGACCTCCCGCATGAAGTTGAAGATGCCGGAGAGGTTCTCCTCCGTGTCCGTGACGCCGGGGATGAGCGGCACCCGCACCTGGACGTTGCGCCCGGCCAGCCGCGAGGCGTTCTGCAGGACCTGCCGGTTGGAGCCTCCCGTCCACTGCCGGTGCGCCGCGTCGTCGATCAGCTTCAGATCGTAGAGGATCAGGTCCGCGTGCGGGAGCAGTTGCTCCAACTGCCCCCACCCGCACGCCCCGCACGTCTCGACGGCCGTGTGGATGCCCAGCCCCCGGCACCCCTCCAGCACGGCCGCCGCAAAGTCCGCCTGCCGCGTGACCTCCCCCCCGCTCAGCGTCACCCCGCCGCCGGAGTGCTCGAAGAATGGCCTCAGGCGGGCGGCCTTCTCCACCAGCGCGGAGGCCGGCGCGGAGTACCCTTTGATCGCCAGGGCCCCATGAGGGCAGGCCTCCGCGCACCTCCCGCAGGCCACGCACCGCTCCCGGTCCAGTGTATGCCCCTCGTCCAGACAGTGGACCTCGTGCGGGCAGGCCTCCACGCACGCCCCGCACCGCGCGCACCGGTCGCGCACGAAGATCAGCTCCGGCCTCACCCCCTGCGACTCCGGGCTGTGGCACCACCGGCACGAAAGCGGACACCCCTTGAGATAGACCGCCATGCGGATCCCCGGCCCGTCGTGGACCGCGAACGTGTCCACGTCGAAGATCAGCCCCTCCACGTCCCCCCGTCCGTTCCCGTTTCTCACGAGCGGGCCTCCTGCCGGCGGATGTGGTGCTCCTGCTGCTCCCGGCTCAACATCGTGAAGTAAGCGCACCAGCCCCCCATCCTCACCCGCAGCGACCTGTGCCTCTCCGGCTCCCGCTGCGCCGCCCGCAGGACCTCCGTGTCCGCCACCGTCAGCGTCATCATCGCCCCCCCTAAGTCCACGAAGCTGCGGATGAGCGCGACCATGCGCCCCGTCCCCTCCTCCCCCTTCACGAGCCGCCCCGCCAGCCGCAGGTCCAGCGGCCCCCCGGCGGGCAGCCGGCCCTGGTGCATCTTGCTGTAGGAGAGGATGGCCCCGGGGAGCCCCTCCATGTCCCGCCCCAGCGCGGGCGAGAAGTTGGACGACACCGGCGCCCCCGACCCCCGCCCGTCCGGCGACGCCCCCAGCCCCTGCCCGATCCCGATGTACCACGAGAAGGTCCCCACCCCGCACGGGAACCGGACCTTCGCCTGGCGCCCCTCCGCGTGCCGGGCCACCGTGGCGATGAACGCCCCGATGACCTCCCTCCCCATCCCGTCCGCCCGCTCGTCGTCATTCCCATATTTGGGCGCAGCCATCAACCTCGCCCGGAGCGCCTCGTGCCCCCTGAAGTCCGCGTCCAGCGCGTCGCACACCTCGGCCATGTCCGCCTGCCTCTGCTCGAACACCACCGCCCGGATGGCCGCCAGCGAGTCGATGGCGTGCCCCGCGCCCTCCGCCAGCATCCCGAACGTCCGGAACTTCGCCCCCCCGGCCGTCATGTCCCTCCTGGCCGGGATGGCCCCCTCGATCAGCGCGCTCAGCAGCGGCACCGGCGCGATCGTGCCCCGGTCGTCTAAAGTGTCCACCACCCGCTGCACGGTCCGGCCCACCATCGCGTCCATCTGCGTCAGGAACGCCCCCCAGACCTCCTCAAAACAGGTAAAGGCCCTGGGGTCCCCCGTGTCCGGCCCGGACTGCTCCCCGTCCAGCCGCGACCGCCCCCGGTGGAGCGCCCGCTCCAGGCAGAGCATCAGGCTGAGCCGCTGGAACCGGAAGTCCGTCCGCCCCGGAATGATCACCTCCCAGCACCCGTCGTTCGTGTAGTCCAGCGCGTCCTGGCGGGGGAACCCCAGCCCCTCCAGCGCCGGCGCGAGCGCCTCGTCGTTGAACAGGGCCGGCATGCCCCCCCCCTCCTTCAACACCTCGCAGACGCAATGAAGCAGGTCGCCGGGCGACCCCCGGTGTACCCGCACGGTCAGGAGCGGGTTCGTCATCTGATTCCGCCGGTAGCCCTCTAACAGCAGGAACGTGAGCGGGTTCGTGCCGTCCTTCCCGTCCGGCCTCAGCCCCCCCAGGATGATGTTCTGCAGCCAGTGGTTGGTCGCGTCCAGCCGGTCCCTTCGCGTCCCCACCTGCGAGGACGTGGAGTGCCGCGTGCGCCTGGAGAGGTCCATCTCCTCCGCCTCGCGCGCCTCCGGCCGCTGGTCCTCCGTCGTCTTCGCCCGCTCGTTGAACTTCAGGCAGAAGCAGTCCACCAGCTCCCCGGCCCGCTCTAAGTCCAGCCGTCCCGCCTCTAAGTCCGCTCTCAGATAGGGCCAGGCGTACTGGTCCAGCCGCCCCAGGGCGTTGCCGTTCATGGTCGAATGAAAGACCATGTGCAGCAGCCAGACCGACTGGAGCGCCTGCCAGAACGTCCGCGCCGGCCCCGCCGGGACCTGCCGCAGGTTCGCGGCCATTTGCCGCAGCTCCAGGGACCGACCCACGTCGAACCGGGCGTCCGCCTCGGCCTCGCACCGGGCCGAGAGCCGCGCGGCAAAGTCCATCACCGCCTCCACGGCGATGACTACCGAATCCAGAAACGCCCGCTCCCCCCCACCCTGCGCGCAGGGCCGCTGGGCCTTCGCCTCCGCCCGGATGCCCTTGAGCCCGATCCTCAGCAGCCGGGGGTAGTCCGGCACGATGTGCCCGAACACCGAGCGGATACTCAGCCCTTTCTTGGCGGCCTCCTCGCGCTCCTCATCCGTTGCGTAGTCCGGGAAGCCCCCCTCCGCGTGCAGCCGGGGGTCTTCCAGCGTCATCGACCCCGCGAACACCTGCCCCTCCCACAGGTCCGTCGGCATCTGCGAGAGCTTCAGCGCGATGGCCCGCGCCTTGCGCACCGCCAGCGGTTTGGCCATGAGGCACTCGTCAATGCGGGCCGGGCACTCCCACGCCGCCGGGGGCCGCTCCATGGCCGCGCGCACCCGGCGTCTCAGGTCCGCGACCCGCGCCGTGTCGGGCCGCTCGCAGACCCCTCGAATCGCATCCCCGAAGCCCCCCGGCCGCGCCTGCCCTGAGCTTGTCCTGAGCATCGTCGAAGGGCCTGCCTGCCCTGAGCTT
>CAYRZX010000411.1:0-5729 GCA_964428665.1 uncultured Gemmatimonas sp. | reverse complement strand
AGGTCAACTGACCCGCGAAGTTCGGCGAGGTCGAATACCACTTCTTGAACGTCCCCACCGGCTGCAACACAGACCCGTAGAACCCCAGCCCATACCGACCGGATTCAGCCCGCGCGGATGAGACGGCGGCGATCCCGACGACGAGCCACAGACCCAAAACCTTTATAGATGCCCTCATAAGTATTCCCTTTCTGACTTCACTCTACTCGACCTGTATCCCCCCACCTGCGGCCTGCCCGCCGATATAGGTTAATCCCCCGCCAGAGATGAACGGAGGGCTGAATCAGCGATCCCCACCGCCCTCGGAGGGCCTGAAGCGACACGCCAATCTGTCGGGCGGCTGCCCGCCCCGCACGACCTCCGGACCACGAGGCGCGGCTGCGCCGCCACCTGTCTCACCCCCTTCTTCCCCTTTAACTGGTCGATCAGCAACTCCATCGCCTTCCGGCAGATCTCCTCCACCGGCTGGGCCACCGTCGTCAGGGGAGGAGTGAAATAGGCCCCGAGATGGATGTCGTCGAACCCCACTACAGCCACATCCTCCGGCACCCGGACCCCGACCTCCTGAAGACCCCGGCAGATCCCCATCGCCACCAGGTCGCTCCAGCAGACGAAGGCCGTCGGCCGGTCGGACGCGCGCCCCATCTTCAGGCCCGCTTGATAGCTCCTCTCCAGAACATCAGGCCCCCAGTCCTCAAGGGCGATCCGCTCCGGAACCAGGCCATATTTCTGCACGGCGCGGAGATACCCCTGCCCCTTGCTGGCGCTGGGCAGCGGCCTATCCCAGGCCTTCCCCACAAACCCCACCCGCCGGTGCCCCAGGCGGATCAGATGTTCCGTGGCCGCGCAGGTGCCCGCAGCCCGGTCCAGGACGACGCTGCTCACGCCTTCTAAAGAATAGCCTGACTGATAGCCAAAGACCACCACCGGCGTCCTGCCTCTAACCGCCTCCAGAACCCGGTTCGGCTCATCCCCCCGCACGTGCATGAGCAGCCCATCCACCCCCCGCGAGATCATCTCCCGGATCTGCACCCGCTGGTCGTCCAGCAGGTCCTCAGAGCAGTGAGAGGTCGCCAGCTCCAGAATCACCTGATAGCCGTGCCGATGCGCCTCTACGATCGTGGTCTGGGCATAATTGGCGATGAAGGGGTCTGTGATCTCAAACAGGAGCAGCCCCAGGGTGTTGCTCTTTCCGGTGACCACCGCGCGCGCCTGGAGGTTGGGGCAATAACCCAGCTCCAGAGCGACCTCCTGCACCCGCTGTCGCGTGGCCGGTTTGACCGGGGCCTTGGAATGGTCCGCAAGCGCCCGGGACACCGTCATGTGCGAAACGCCCAGTCGCCTCGCGATATCTTTAATCGTAGTCCGTCTCTGCTGATTCACCAGAGCCATCCAAATGGATTGATGTTCACGTTCACATTTTCCGGCGCGAATATAATAATATGAACGTCGGACAATGTCAAGCCATTTTTTCCCCAAAAACAACCCTACCGCCTGACGACCTCAAATCGCACCCCCTTCGACGCGGTGGCCCCGGTCCGCCGGTCCTTCACTTCCACGGTCAGGAGGTAGCGCCCCGGCCCGGCCTCGGCCACGTCCAGGGTGAGATAACTCGCCGATTCCCGCCCTTTGGCCCCCTGCTCGAACGACACGGCCACATCCTCGCCCTGCCTCCCCAGCCCCAGAAACCGGCCCGCCCCGGCCAGCGCCTTCGCCAGCGCCCCCCCCCTGCCCTCGGACCGTATCCGGTAAGTGACGTCATAGGCGCTCAACCCGTAATCGTCCGCGCTCAGGTTGTAGACCTCGAAGTAGACGCTCACCGCCTGGCCGTGCATGTAGGTGGAAACCGGCATGGGGGTCACCCGCAGGCCGGACTTGACAAAATGGCCCGGCCGGTCCACCGGCGTCACGGACGAGGCCAGTTGAACGTCGCTGAGACAAAGGCCGCTGTCCGCGTAAGACTCCACGACCACCCTCCGCCGGAAGACCTGCGCGGCCCGCGACCCCCCATCCTTCACCTGGAAGGTGATCTGATAGGTCCCCGGCGGCAGTTCGACCGCCATCGCGTCCGGGATCATCATCCGCCTCCGGTCGGCCCCCTCGACCTCCAGCGAGACCTCGTCCCTGAGATAGGCCACCCGATCCCAGAGACTGTCATACACCGCGACGGCCCGCTCCAGCAGCAGCGCCGACTTCCCGCCCTCCTTCTTCGGAATCAGGCCCCCGATGGACGCCCCGCAGTAGAACTCCACGCGGGTCTTCCCCCCCTCCCCCCGGAAGTCCGCCGCGTCAAACCCCGAAGGGAGTTCCGGCCCGAGCCGGGATCGGAAGCGGTCCGGGAAGCGCGCCGCGGCACGCTCCATCACGACCTTCGACTGGATGTCCTGGTACCGCTGCATCACGTCTTCCACGTTCAGCCCCAGCTTCGTCGTGAGTTCCTTCATGGCATAATCATACCGGAACGGGGCATAATCATACCGCTCCTCGCGCAGGTCGTCCGAGAACACCACCTCGATGCCCGGGTCGATGTCCTTGTAGAGCCAGTACTCCCACGGCGCATCGGACCGCAGCGGGAATACGGGCCTTCCGCGCAGGTCCATGTCCATCGCCCGCGTCCGCAGGTCGACCTGTCCTATCCGATCCTCCAGACCCCCAGACTCAAGCCCCCCGTACCGGTTCCCGCGCAGCGTGGGGCCTCCCTGCGAGTGGAACGGGTCCGCCGACGGCAGCAGAAGGGCCAGCGCATCTCCCAGCCCGTAGGCCAGCCGGTCCTTGATGCCCTTCATCCTCGGGTCGCGCTCCGGCTTCACGTCGTCGAACCGGCTCGTGTGGTCAGGCTCCCCGTACCGGATGAACACCTCCCCCCGCCGGTCCCACGGCTGCTGCCCATCTGCGAAGAACTCCCTGGCGTAGGCCACCCTCCGGCAGTGCTCCAGCAGCCGTTCATTCACCCCCAGAGCCGGCGTCACGTCCCTCCTGTTCCAGAAGCGCGTCGCGTGGAGCGCCCGCCCCTCCGCGGGCAGCGCCTCGTGTTCGGCCCGCTCCTCCGGCGACGCCACGAGCCGAATGTCCCGGTAGAGCGCCCGCTCCTCCGGCGAAAGGCCCGCGAGATAGGCGTCCACCAGATTCATCGCCAGGTCCGTCTCCCCCCTCTCCGCGTACTGCTTGATGGACTGCAAGAGCCTCCCCCGGTCGGTCCGGGGGTCGCCCCCGGCCTGGACGACCCTCTCCGCCTCCTCCTCCCGGCCCGTCCGCCGGTAGAGCGCGGCCAGGCGGCGGCGGGCCGCCGGATGATGAGGGGTGATCTTTAGCTGTTGCTCGTAACAGCGGATCGCAGCCTCATAATCCAGGTCCTCCTTCTCATAGATCGTGCCGAGATGGATGTGGGCGTCGGGGTGATGGGGCGCCATCTCGATCAGTTTTTTGAACGCGGGCTTGGCGTCCAGGTCCTCCAGAGACAGATGCGTCCTGGCCAGGTTGTACTGCGCCTCCGCGTACTTCGGGTCGAGCAACACGGCCTGGTGGAAGTGCTCAATCGCCGCGTACTTCTGGTTCCGACGCCTGAGCAGCACCAGCCCCAGGCCGTTGTAGGCCTCCGCCAGACGGTCATTCCTCCGGATCGCGTGCCGGAGCATCCGCTCCGCCCCGTCGATGTCCCCCTGCTTCAGGTGGATGAGGCCCAGCTTGACCGTGCTCGGGACGTGCTTCGGGTCGAGCGCCAGCGCCTCCTGAAAGATGCGGAGCGCCTCCTCCTCGTCCGTCCGCATCGTCTCCACGCCCGCCCGGTACAGGGAGTCCACGCCCGCCGTCGAGCGGGGGGCCTCCCGCGCCGGAGCCGAGGAGACCCAGACGATGAACAGAGCCACGACAATCCGCCGTTGCACAGTCCGACCCTTTCGTGACCCGGCTTTAAGGGCAACCGGCCGGTCGCCCCTACCTTTCCCTCAATCGTTCCAGATCCGATCTTGCCCTCACATCCCCCGGATCGGCCTCCACCGCGCGCTCCAGCGCCCGCACGGCCTGGCCGATCCTCCCGGCCCGCTCGTAGAGCGCGGCCAGGGATCGGTAAGCGGCAGAGGACCTGACATCCCGCCGGGCCGCCTGCTCGAACGCCGCGACGGCCTTCTCCCACTCCCCCTGCCGCTCATACATCGCGCCCAGCGCCAGGCAGGGCCTGGCCGACGGCGACAGGGCCACGGCCCGCAGCAGCGCCCGCTCCGCCCCGGCCGCGTCCCCGACCTCCGCCCTGGCGATCCCCAGCCGCTCGTGGGCGTCGGCGAAAGAGGAATCCCGGCCCACGGCCCGGCCGAACGCCTCAGCGGCCTCTCGCGCCCGCCCCTGCGCGGCGTAGGCGAGGCCGAGGCGGTAATGCAGCCGGGCGTCTTCGGGGTGGCGCAGGACGGCCCGCTCCAGCGCATCCACCCCCCCCTGTTCTCTGGACAGCCGCTCGAACGCCGCCAGCTCCCGCTCCCCCTCCTCCCGCCGCCCCTCCCGCAGATAGACCCGGCCCAGGCCGTAGTGGGCCCTGGCGTGGTCCGGGTCGGCCTCCACGGCCCGCCCGTAGGCCTCCGCGGCCTCCGCCGTCCGGCCCAGCCTGGCCAGGGCCTCGCCCAGCCCGTAATGCGCGTCGGCCCGTCCGGGCGCATACCGGGCGGCCTCTTGAAAGGCATCCGCAGCCCTCCCGTCCTCCCCCAGCGCGGCGCAGGCCTCGCCGAGCGCGCAGCGGGCATCCGCAAAGTCAGGGGCCAGCCGGATCGCCCGCTCGAACGCCGGGACGGCCTCCTCGACCCTCCCCAGCGCCACCAGCGCCTTGCCCAGGAGGTAGGGCGCATCCACGTTGGAGGGATCGGCCTGTTCCGCCCGCTGGAACAGACCTGCGGCGCGGGCGAAATTTCTCCGCCCCGCCTCCACGTCCCCCAGCCCCTGAAGCGCGCGCGAGGAGGCGGGGTTCAGCGCCAGGACGCGGGAGTAGGCGCTCAGCGCCCGGTCCAGATGTCGCTCCCGTTTGTAGAAGGCGGCCAGCTCCAGCCACGCAGAGACATGGGTCGAATCGAGCGCCACGGCCCGCAGCAGCGCCGCTTCGCCCGTCCCTGCTTCTCCCCTGCGCAGCGCCACCGCGCCGAGCCTGTAGTGGAGTTCCGCGTCGTTCGGGGCCAGCTCCACGGCCCGCCGGAACGCGGCGGCGGCCTCTGCGAGGTCCCCCTGCGCCACCCACAGAAGCCCCAGCGCCCGGTGGGCGTCCGGCAGGCGGGGGGCCAGGGCCGCCGCCTTCAGGTAGGCCCTCTTCGCCTCCCACAGCCGGCCCAGACGCTGCTGGACCGCGCCCAGCGTCAGGTGCGTGGGCCGGCGGTCCGGCTCCAGCTCGACGGCCCGCGAGAGCGCCTCCACGGCCTCCTCCAGCCGGCCCATCTGCGCCTCCACGAGGCCCAGGTTGTGCCAGACATCCGCCGACCGGGGATTCAGCGCCGAGGCCCGCGCCAGCGCCGCCGCCGCCTCCTTCAGCCGGCCCGCCCTGGCCAGGTCGATGCCCTGCGCAAGCAAAAACGAGGCGTCCTGCGCAGCGGCGGAGGCGGTCGCAAGGACAAGACAGAGAGCGATACACAGAAAATTTTTGTATATTCTCGGCATGACAAACCGGACGACACAGATCATCGGCGCGGCGGCGATGCTCGCGGCGCTCCTCCTGCCGGACCCGGCGCTGGGCCAGGCGAGGCGTTTCGAGGCCTTCG
>CAYRZX010000410.1:3644-5747 GCA_964428665.1 uncultured Gemmatimonas sp. | reverse complement strand
GCAAGAAAGGTAGCACCAAAGAAGCACGCCCCTCAGACGCCGGGGAGGCTTGGGCGCGGCGTAACCTTGACGTCCTGTGGTGATCAGACTTTTGTGCCCCCGGCAGGTGTGATGATTCTACCTGGCTCCTGCGGTGAGGGTTTTTGACGCCGCGCCGCTTGTTGTTTTGCTAAGGCTTCTCCCCCTTTCCTTTTAGGAAAGGGGGATGGGGGGATAGGTTGGTTTTAACCTTCAGACGAAAAGGGAGTGACTTAGTCGCCGAGAACCGGCGGGCGCGAGTGACGCTGGCGGTCGTCAGCGGCGGGCTGGATGAGGAGGAGGGGTGTCTGTCGGAGGCGGCGGACCTGAATGTCTCGGTCGCGCTGAAGGGGCGGCGGGTCGGCGACCTCCGCCTGCTGGCCGATGGGGCGCCGGTGGCGTGCGCGCGGGAGGGGAACCGGCTCTGGGGGCGGTTCAGCCCCGGCCTGCGCGTGGGCGAGGTCCGGTTTGAGGTCGTGGCCGACGGGGGCGTTGCCCTGACGGCCGAGGTCGAGGTCCGGCCCGCCAAGCTGGACTACCGGACGCATTTCGAGGCGATGCGGGCGGATATCGAGGCGACCTGCCGCTCGCTGCTGTTCCGGATGCCCGGCGGGGTTCGGGCGCGCCGGTCTGCGGTCCGAGCAGACGGGCCGTCCGCCGCCGAGTACCTGGGCCTTCTGGAGGGGTTGTTCACGGACCTGGCGCAGGGCGTGGAGGCGATTCTGCGGTCTCCGCGCCGCCGGCTGACCCGTCGCCCCGAGGTCGTGGAGGTCTCCCGCGCGCGCAGGGGGACGGCGGATGCGATGGGATGGGTCGTGCGCACGCCGTCGGTCTGGGTCCCTGCTTCAACAAAGGGGATTGCTCTCAGACCTCTGCGGTCGAGCCGGGGGGAGGTGTATTACCGGGCGGTCCGGGAGGCCGTGCCCCGTGTGGACGTCGACCTGCCTGAAAACCGGCTCCTGAGGCACGTCCTTGTGACCCTTCGGGGGCGGCTAAAGCATCTCGTGGAGCGGGGGACCTCCTCCGGGAATGCGCTTCCATCCCGATGGGTTGAGGCCTGCCGCCGGATGCTGTCCCGCGTTGAGGGGTGGCTGAGAACCCCCCTGTTTCAGACCCTCTCCTCATCCTTTCCCTCCGATGCGACCGGGACGCTGCTGGACGCCCGGTACCTTCAGGTCCTGCGCGTCCACCGGGACCTCTCCCGGGGGCTCGGGGACCTGCGGGGCAGGCCCTTCGAGGTCTCCTTTCGGGACACCCCTGAACTTTACGAGTACTGGGTCTACCTCAAGCTGGTGGAGGTTTTTACCTCTCTTGGCTTCACGCCTCTTGAAACCCTCCCCTCTCTGTTTGTGTCCGAAGATGCGCTTCAGGTCTCCCTCGGCCGCGGGCTCGACTTCGCGGTGCGTCTGGCGTCGCCGGAGGGGCTGCAAGCGATGCTGTTCTACAACCGGACCTATACGACCCGGGGCCGGGCGAGTCTCACGCACGACATGAGGCCGGACGTGGTCTGCGAGGTGGAGGCAGGGGATGGAAAGAGGACGTGGGTGTTCGACGCGAAGTACCGGAGGGCGTGGGACGGCGGGAGCTGGAGTCCGACTCAGGAGGATATCGATCAGATGCACGCCTACCGGGACGGCATCGGGAGGCTGGACGAGGGGGGGAGGTTCGAGAGGCTTATGGATGGGGCCTACGTCCTTTTTCCGGCGGCGTGGGACGAGGCGTACCTGGGGCACCGGTTCTATCGCAGCGCCGCGCACGGGATCGGGGGGTTTCCGCTGATGCCGGGGGATGAGCGCACGGTAGAGCACCTACGGGAGTGGATCAGAAAGGCCCTTTGCTGAACGCTGATCTGTATGACCGACACGCAACTGTTGCAGGAGCTGGAGGCCCTGGCCGAGCGGCTGTCCGTCGAGGTCTCCGTGGGGAGTCTGGAGGGCTCTCCAGGAGGATTATGCCGGCACAGGGGGAAGTGGCGGCTGCTCGTGGAGCGCCGTCTGGGCGTGCGGGAGCGGGTCGAGGTCTTTCTGCGGGCGCTCTCCCGGCTGCCCCTGGAGGAGGTGTTCGTGGTGCCGGAGGTGAGGGAGA
>CAYRZX010000410.1:0-3544 GCA_964428665.1 uncultured Gemmatimonas sp. | reverse complement strand
TCAGATGTACCTGATGTTTTTGCCGAGCGTGGCGACGGTCTCGCCGGACGCGACCATCGGGTAGAGGGATTTTGACCAGAGAATGGCCTCGTGGGGGGCGCGCAGGGTCTCCAGGACGTTGCCGAAGGGGTCGGTGATGTGCGCCACGTCCTCGCCGGCCTGGAGGTGGGCGTAGAGGTCGGCCTGGTACTCGATGAAGCCTCCCCGGCCGGACAGGAGGGGCGTGAAGGCGTCCACCACGGTCTGGCGCTCCGGGATGCGGGGCCGGCCCGGCAGCAGGCCGTAGTGGCGCAGGGCGTTCTCGACGCCGGTCACGCCCTTGCGGATGCTGGCGGGGTCCCATCCGTGGCAGCCTCCCAGCTCCGGGTCGATGGTCGGGATGCCGCGCTCCGGGGCGGCCTTGGCGAGCTGGCCGTCCGGCCCCTCGCTGTCCAGGATGTAGCCGATGCCGAAGACCCGCGCCAGCTCCAGGCTGTCCCGATGGTAGCGCTTGCGGCGGTCCACCCGGACGCGGACTTCGTCGATCATGGGGCGCACGCCGCCCTGGTGGAGGTCGATGCAGAGGTCGGCCTGGAGGACGGCCTTGTGGAAGATCTGGTGGGCGATGCGCTCGGAGGAGGTCCCGTCCGGGCGTCCGGGGAAGCAGCGGTTCATCTTCTTGCCGTCGGCGGGGCTGAAGGCATGCCGGGCGTGGAAGGCGTGGATGTTGACGATGAGGATGGCGATGATGCCGCCGCGCAGCCGGGCCGGGTCGACGCGGCGGAGGACCTGCCGGATGACGGCGAGGCCGTTCAGTTCGTCGCCGTCGCTGACGGCCTGGAGGTAGAGGACCGGGCCGTCCTCCTTCCCGTTGAGGAGG
Source organism: uncultured Gemmatimonas sp. (assembly GCA_964428665.1). Taxonomy (GTDB): domain Bacteria; phylum Latescibacterota; class UBA2968; order SICM01; family SICM01; genus SICM01. The sequence continues at coordinate 2,685 of CAYRZX010000410.1, read as the reverse complement.
GCCACGGGGAGGCGGGCGGGCGCGCCGTCCTGCATCTCCGCGATCTCCCAGTAGCCCTGGACCGTCGTGCCGGGCGCGGCGGAGAGGTGTTCGACGCGCAGAACGTCTTGGCTCACGATGATGTCTCCCGTGTACTTTTGTTTTGATCAGGAACAGTCGGACAGAAATTTACGCTGAGATCTTCAGGGTGTCAACTGTTCTCTCGGTGAGGAGGTTATGAAACGGCTCGTGAAGGGCCTGTACGTGATCGTGGACCCGGAGGCGGCGCGGGGACGGGACCTTGTGGGGGTGACAGAGGCGGCGGTGCGGGGCGGCGCGGACGTGGTGCAGCTCCGGGCGAAGGGGATGGGGGGGAGGGCGCTCTACGAGACGGCGTGTGCCCTGCGGGAGGTCTGCCGGGCAGGGGGGGCGGCCTTCATCGTGAACGACCGGGCGGACGTGGCGGCGGCGGCGGATGCGGACGGGGTGCACGTGGGGCAGGAGGACCTCCCGGTGGCGCAGGCGCGGCGGGTCGTGGGGCCGGGCCGGATCGTCGGGGCGTCGGCCAAGACGGTGGACCTGGCTGTTCAGGCCGTTCGGGAGGGGGCGGACTACCTGGGCGTGGGGGCGATGTTCGCGTCGCCGACGAAGCCGGGGTCGTCGGTGATCGGGCCGGAGGGCCTGCGGGAGGTCCGGGCGGCTGTGCGGGCGCCGATCGTGGGGATCGGTGGGGTGGATGCGGGGAACGCGGGGATGGTGATGGAGGCGGGCGCGGACGGGGTGGCCGTGATCTCAGCAGTGGTGGGCGCAGAGGACGTGGAGGAGGCGGCACGAAGGATCAAGGAGGCGATTCGGTAGGGGCGACCCGGTGGGTCGCCCCTACGTTTTTGCGATCCACGCAGAGGGGTTCGCGGGGCCGTGGCCGTGGCCGAGGGAGAGGCTGTGCCGGATGGCCATAGTGATGAACGCCTTGGCCTGGCGGACGGCCTCGCGGACCGGATGGCCGTGGCCGAGGAGCGTGGCGATGGCTGCGGAGTAGACGCAGCCTGTGCCGTGGGTGTTCTGCGTGTCGATTCGCTCGGCGGAGAACTCCAGGAAGTCGCGGCCGTCGTAGAGGAGGTCGAGTGCCTGGCCTTCGAGGTGGCCGCCCTTGACCAGGACGTGCCGGACGCCGGAGGCGCGGATGCGCTCTGCGGCCAGGCGCATGTCGTCAGGGGTGCGGACGGGGATGCCGGCCAGGACGGCGGCCTCCGGGAGGTTGGGGGTCACGACGGCCGCCAGGGGGAGGAGGGCGTCCAGGAGGGCGCCCCGGGCGTCCTCTGACAGCAGGGGGTCTCCGCTCTTGGCGAGCATGACCGGGTCGACGACGAGGTTGGGGATGCGGTGCTCGACGACTTTCCGGGCGACGAGGCGGACGATCTGGGGGTTGACCAGCATGCCGGTCTTGGCCGCGTCCGCGCCGATGTCGGAGGCCACGGCGTCGAACTGCCGGGCGATGAAGTCGGGCGGGACCTCGAAGATGCCGGCCACGCCGAGGGTGTTCTGGGCGGTGAGGGCGGTGATGACGCTCGCGCCGAACCCTCTCAGGACGGCGATGGTCTTGAGGTCGGCCTGAATCCCGGCCCCTCCCCCGGAGTCGGAGCCGGCGACGGTCAGGATGCGTGGGACAGAAGGTCGTTCGTTCATAGTCCGTTATTCGGCCAGGATCTGCGCGAGGGTCTCCGGGGCGATGTTCCCGCCGCTGATGACGGCCACGCTCCCCCGCGCCTCCGGCAGCTCCTGCCGGTGGAACAGGAAGGCGGCGAAGGCGACGGCCCCGCTCGGCTCGGCGATCAGGCGCGCGCCGAGGGCCAGCCGGCGCGTGGCCTCCCGGATTTCGGCCTCACTGACCGCGAGGATGTCGTCGGCGAAGGCCCGGATGTGGGCGAAGGGGATGTCGCCGAGGCGGGTGGCGCGCATGCCGTCCGCGATGGTGCGCCGGGTCTGGTCGAGGGGGAGTTCGACGATCTGGCCGCTCCTGAAGCTGGCCTGGGCGTCGTTGGCCAGCTCCGGCTCCACGCCGATGACGCGCACGCCGGGCCGGCTGAGCTTGACCGCCGCGGCGACGCCGCTCAACAGCCCGCCTCCGCCCACGGGCGCCAGGACGGCCTTGACCTCCGGGAGGTCTTCGAGGATTTCGAGGCCCACGGTGGCCTGGCCGGCGATGACGGTCTCGTCGTTGAAGGGGGAGACCATGACGTAGCCGTGTTCGTCGGCCAGGGCCTCGGCCCTGGACCGCCACTGCTCCTCCCCGCCGCCGCTGACCAGGTCGATCTGCGCGCCCAGGGCCGCGGTCCTGGCGCGTTTGACCCGGGGGGCGGCCTCCGGCATCACGATGACGGCGCGCACGCCGAGGGCGCGGGCCGCATAGGCCACGCCCTGGGCGTGGTTGCCGCTGGAGAAGGCGATGACGCCGCGCCTCCTCTCCGCCCCGGAGAGCGAGGCGATTTTGTTGTAGGCCCCCCGGAGCTTGAACGCGCCCACGGGCTGGAGGCTCTCCGGCTTGAAGTAGAGCTGCCGGTCGGACCCTTCGCCTGACCAGGGGATCAGGGGCGTGCGGAAGGCCACGCCGCGCAGGCGGACCTGGGCAAGTTTTACGTCTTCTAGTGAGATCATTAAGAACCTATCTCTAAACCGCTGCTTTTCTCCAGCAGATGATGGCACAGG
>CAYRZX010000409.1:0-5790 GCA_964428665.1 uncultured Gemmatimonas sp. | reverse complement strand
CACATCCTTCAGGCAGGCGCGGTCAAAAGACCGCGCCTGCCTCGTTTAAGGATTTTTCCGATGCGCGACATCGTCACACTCTCCGGCAAACCGGTCAGCCGCCTGGGTCTGGCCGCCAGCGCGGACATGGACGAGCGCTGCGTGCAGGCCGCCTTCGAGGGCGGCGTCACCTACTTCTTCTTTTACAACCTCTCCTTTGCCCCGATGATCGCCGGCCTCCGGCCCCTCCTCCAGCGGCATCGCGAGGAGGTCTTCGTGGCCTGCGGGAGCGAGGAGCGCGAGCCGAAGGCCCTGCGCCGGGACCTCGACCGCATCCGGAAGTCCCTCGGCGTGGACCTCCTCGACGCCTTCCACGCGGAGTACGTCTCCCCCGCCGACGGGTCAGAGGAGGTCTTCGGGCCGGACGGGGCCCTCGCCGAAATCCGGCGCTGGAGGGACGCCGGCCTCGTCCGCTATGCCGCCGCCTCCGTCCACAGCCGGACCCTGGCCGTGGACCTGATCGAGCGCGGGCGCATCGAATTCCTGATGACCCGATACAACATGGCCCACCGGGGGGCCGAGGAGAAGGTCTTTCCGGCGGCCCTGAAGGCGGGCATCCCGGTGGTCTCCTTCACCTGCACGCGCTGGGGGAGCCTCCTCAAGCGCCCCGCCGACTGGGGGGATCGGCCCGTCCCCACCGGCGCCGACTGCTACCGCTTTGTCCTGCGCCACCCCGCCGTGCGGATCGCCCTCACCGCCCCGGGGACCGTCAAGAGGCTCTCCGACAACCTCTCCGTCCTGCGCGACGGCCCCGGCCTTTCCCCCGAACAATATAAGGTCTGGGAGGACTATGGCCGCCTGGTCTACGGCGACGGGAAGGGCGCCTTCGAGACGAGATGGCCTTAAAGGCAGAATACAGGAGACAGAATACAGAATACAGGAGAAAAGCATAACCGGCCCCTTTTAGCGGAAACCTCTAACGATGAAACAGGCCGCTGTTCAAAAGGACACAGAACGGAAAATCCCCGTAAAGTCCTCCTGGTCCGAGGCGCAGCTCCAGGTCCTCCTGGAGATCAACAACGCCATCATCACGCACCTGGACCGGGACTCCCTGTTCACCACCATGTTCGACACCATCGCCCGATCCCTCCGGAAGGTCCTCTCGTTCGAGCGCTGCAACATCAACCTCTACGACCCGGAGCGGGATGTCTTTAAAGCCTTTGCCCTGGTAGGCCCGACCATCGCCCCCTTTATGGAGGTCCCCGGCAGCAAGGGCGGCCAGGGGAGATTTCTCATCCACCAGCGCCCCTTCGTCACGCGGGACATCCGCGAGACCCCCCCCAACCCGGTCAGCCAGCACGTCCGGGAGGCGGCCCTGAAGGCCGGCCTGCGGTCCGGCATGGGCGTTCCCCTCATCGCCAAAGGCAAGACCATCGGCACCCTGAACATGACCAGCAAGGTCGTGGGGCAGTACTCGGGGGAGGACGGCGCCTTCCTGTTCGAGGTGGCCAAACAGATCTCCCTGGCCCTCCAGAACATGACCGCCTACGAGGAGATCACCCAGCTCAAGGCCCGGCTGGAGCAGGAGAACGTCTACCTGCAGGAGGAGATCAAGACCGAGCACAACTTCGAGGAGATCGTGGGCCAGGGGGCCGCCATGAGAAAGGTGTTGAAGGCCGTGGAGACGGCCGCCCCCACCGACGTCAGCGTGCTCATCTCAGGCGAGACCGGGACCGGCAAGGAACTCGTCGCGCGGGCCATCCACAACCTCAGTCGCCGAAAAGACAAGGCCCTGGTCAAGGTGAACTGCGCGGCCCTGCCCGCCGGCCTGATCGAGAGCGAGCTGTTCGGCCACGAAAAAGGGGCCTTCACCGGGGCCCTCTCCCGCAAGCCCGGCCGGTTTGAACTGGCCGACGGCGGGACGATCTTTCTGGACGAGATCGGCGATCTCCCCCTGGAACTCCAGGCCAAGCTCCTCCGGGTCCTCCAGGAGGGGGAGTTCGAGCGCGTGGGAGGCGCACAGACCCTGCGCGCGGACGTGCGCGTCATCGCGGCCACCAACCGGGACCTGGAGCAGGCCGTGCGGGAGGGGAAGTTCCGGCAGGACCTCTTCTACCGGCTGAACGTCTTCCCCGTCCACCTCCCTCCCCTGCGCGAGCGAAAGGAGGACATCCCCCTCCTCGTCCGGCACTTCGTCCTGAAGCACATCGTCCGGCTGGGGAAAAAGATCGAGGCCATCCCCCAGAGGACGATGGACGCCCTGCGGGCCTACCCCTGGCCCGGCAACGTCCGGGAGATGGAGAACGTGATCGAGCGGGCCGTCATCCTCAGCCAGGGACCCCGCCTCGATTTCGGCGACTGGCTCCCCAGGCCCGGCGTCGCCCCCAGCGGGGCGCGAATTCGCACCCTCGAAGAGGTCGAGCGGGAGCACATCCTGGAGGCCCTGGAGCAGACGGGCTGGCGGGTGAGCGGGGAGCGAGGCGCGGCCAGGCTCCTGGGGCTGAAACGGACCACGCTGGAGTCGAGGATGAAGCGACTCGGCATCCGGAAAAATCCCGATATATCGTCAAAATGACGAAATTTCGGCAACTCGAAACCGCTCAGGCCATTCAGAGTCCGCTCTGAATGGCCTTTTTTTTCCCGGCACGGGAGTTGCCATATAAAAGCGTGAAACATGAATCGCCCCCCACCCTCCCCCATTCCAAGCGGCAAAGCCCTGGATACCCCCTCCCTCCCCCACCTGTGGGGGGAGGGAGGGGGTTATGGGGGTGGAAGGGGGGCTACAAACCCCCCACAAGGGAATTTCTCCATTGCTCCGCATCACCCAAATCGGGGAGAGCCCCTCCCTGGCCACCCTGAAGGTGGAAGGCCGGGTCGTCTCGGACTGGGTCTCTGTGCTGGAGGGCGAAAGCCTGAAGTTGCTCAGAGAAAAGGGAATCGTCGTCCTGGACTTCTCAAACGTGAGCTTCGTCGACAGGCAGGGGGTCGAGGCGTTGAGACGGTTGAGGGCCGGCCACGTCCGGATCATCAACTGCTCTCCTCTCATCGAGGACCTGCTCAACGGAGAGGAGGGATGATGGCCCTGACAACACGAAAGCGCACCCTTCCTGTCTTCCGTGCCCCTCCGGTCTTTGCGGACAAGGCCCGGAGGGCTCATACCCGGCAGGCCCGTTTCGGGCCTGTTCGGCGGCCTGGAGCGGGCACGGAGACAGGAAAACCCTGATGAAGAACCCCATTCAGGAGAAAGGAGGAGACGATACGTCACACGTGATTGGGTCATTCTGAGAAGTCCTTCGACAAGCTCAGGATAAACTCCGCGACGAAGAATCTCGTTTCGCAGCAGTGCGGTATGAACATCACCAGAGGAGGAAGTGATCACATGACACGTAAGGTCTTCTTTTTGACATTTGCCACGATCTTTCTGGCCTTTCAAGGGACGGGGACGACCCAGGGCATTGCGCCCGCGAACAATACGGCCCTGGTGAACGTGCAGGTGAGCATGGCTGAGGCAGGGGCCTCGACCATTTTCACGGCCGCGCTGGACGGCGCCCAGGAGAACCCGCCCGTGACCACCTCCGCTAAGGGGACGGGGGTGTTCGTGCTGGACGCCAAAGGGCTCTACTACCGGGTGAGCATAGATGGACTGAGTGGCGCGATCACCGGGTCACACTTCCACAACGCAGCCGCCGGGACCAACGGAGGCGTGGTCCAGCCCATCGCCTTCGACGGCAATACCTCCAGAGGCACGTGGGAGATCTCCGCTGCGATGCGCACGGAGTTGATGGCGGGCCGCATCTACGTCAACGTCCACACCGCGGCCAACTCCGGCGGGGAGATCCGGGGGCAGCTCACCCCCGTGTCCGGGACTGCGTACTGGGCGGACGTGGACTGGGGCCAGGAGTTCCCGGGGCCTGCCTCCGTCACCCCTGCCGCCACGGCCACGTGGCCGACCGTGGACCGCGTGGGCTTCCCGCAGGGCTACAAGAACTGGAAGGTGCTCCACGAGTTCGACCGCGTGGACAACCGGCAGCGTCGCGCCGTCTACGCCAACGACATAGCCGCGTCGGCAACGCCCGGAGAGCCCTACCCCTACGGCAGCGTACTCGTGCTGGAGACCCAGGCCACCCTGCACGACCCCCTGGGCAACGTGAGGCGGGACGCCGGCGGGCGCTTCGTCCCCTCCACCGCCGCACCCACTGTCTTCGCGATGCGCAAGGAGCAGGGGTTCGGCGTGGACTACGGAGCCATCCGCAACGGCGAGTGGGAGTACGCCCAGTACCGCGCGGATGGGAGCCGGGTCGCGCCGACGACCACGGCCAGGACCACCTCCTGCGCCACCTGCCACCTTGCGGTGGGCGAGAAGAAGGACTTCGTCTTCCGGGACGGCCAGGACTTCAGCCGGAAGGCCAGGGGCACGGCGGTCTTCTGGATGGACGGGAGCAACCTCCGCTACCGCGCCACGGTCTCCGGCCTGAGCGGCCCGATCTCCGGGTCGCACTTCCACAACGCGGCCAACAACGCCAACGGACCCGTGATCCAGCCCGTCACGATGGAGGGCAACACCACCTCCGGCGCGTGGGCCATCCCCGCGGCCATGGCGACGGAGCTGAGGTCGGGCCGGCTCTACGTCAACTTCCACACCGCGGCCAGCCCCGGCGGCGAGGTCCGCGGGCAGGTCGTGCCGGTCTCCGTCCTGGGCGGCCTGGAGTTGGCCTTCTCCCGGACCATCTCCGGGAAGGCGCTGGACTTCGCCTGGAAGGGGGTCACAGACGACCAGGGGAGGATCTCCGTCGGCATCGACACGAAGACCGGCCTCGCCAGCGGCTACTACCGCGTGCGCATGACCAACACCAAGACCCGCACGGTCGTCAGCGACTGGGGCAGCATCCCCGTGCGGGGGGGCAGGAGGATCGACCTGAGCCTCCAGATCGGCGGTCCGGCAGCCATCGTCGGCCCCTTCTTCGGCACGCCCCTCCAGTCCGCCACCAGGCCCGTGGCAGGTTCTCCCGCCGTCACAGTCCTGTCCGGCGTGGAGCCGCTCTCCCCCACCCTCTCCCTCGGCAGCGCGGAGAAGCGGGAGGACGGCTCGCTCGACCTGCCCGTGCAGGTCTCCGACGCCAGGGACCTGTTCGGCGGGGACCTGACCCTCACCTACGACCCGGCCCTGCTCGCCTTCCGGAGCGGCAGGATCGGAGACACCGGCCTGACGGCCACGGAGCCTGCGCAGGGCAGCGTCTCCCTGACCTTCGAGGGCCTCGCCCCGGCGGACCAGACCAACCTGGTCCTCTCCTTTGACCAGCGCTCAGGGGATATCCTGGGCAACCTGAAACTGAGCGGGTTCCTCTACGACCGGAATATCATCCCGATCTCGGAGGTGGCCGCCGAGGCCCTGCTCAACGGAGACGTTCCCAGGGACTATGCCCTGTTCCAGAACTACCCCAACCCCTTCAACCCCACCACGCAGATCCGCTACGCCCTGCCCCAGGCAGGCCGGGTGCGCCTGACCGTCTACAACGCCCTGGGTCAGCAGGTGGCGCGTCTCGTGGACCTGCGCCAGGAGGCCGGGGCCTACTCGGTGACGTGGGACGCCAGGGACTTTGCCTCCGGCGTCTACTACTACCGTCTGGAGGCCGGTTCGTTCAGGGAGGTCAAAAAGCTGGTCCTGCTGAAATAGGGGCGAGCGTAGCAAGGATGTGAGTCCGCTTCAGCGGACTTCTCAATGGGTAGCGCGGGAATTCATTCCCGCGCTTCAAAAGACAGGCGCGGCCTTTCGACCGCGCCTGTCTTTTTGCAGAGAGTCTTGTTGAACCT
>CAYRZX010000408.1:0-5791 GCA_964428665.1 uncultured Gemmatimonas sp. | reverse complement strand
AGCCGAAGCCGGTCTATCCGGAGATCGCGCGGCGGGCGGGGATCGAGGGCACGGTCTGGGTCGTGATCCTGGTGGACAAGACCGGGAAGGTGCGGGACGTGAAGATCACGAAGGGTCCGGAGATGTTCCACGAGGCGGCGAGGGAGGCAGGCTGGAAGAGCGTCTGGCGGCCGGCGATCCAGAACCAGAGGCCGGTGGCCGTCTGGGTGACCTATCCGGTTCGGTTTACGTTGAAGTGACGGCCATCGTCCGAGAAATGTCCCTGTGGCTTTGAGGCATCGGTGTCTCAGTGGGGGGAGTTTCTTATCTCTTTCGCACGGCGGAGAGTTCCTCTCAAGGTGAGCGACAGGGGAGCGATCTATTTGTAAATACAGATGGATAAGTGGACTGCTCTTTGGTGGAGGCTTCGCAGCGGACGAGCGCTGGTACAGCAATTGCATCTCTCATTTGAGTCTGATCATTGTTCTTCGGCGCCGGGAGATCGCCAGCCCTGGGAGGTGAGACCTGATCCTTTCTGGATCTGCTGGCGTCAGCAGGACCTGAGACCCACGTCTGTGTTTGCGGCATAGATGTGGGTTTTTTCTTCAAGCGAGACCTTGTGAGGAGATCCATGGCGCGCGCGAACACCGGCTCACCCTTTGACGCCGCCCCTTTCGGGAGGCCGCTGGACGGGGAGGCAGGCGTGATCTGGGAGGACCCCAGAGAGATTCATCGTGTCGTCGCCCGTTTCAAGGGAACCCTGCCCAAAGGGCTGAGGCTCCAGTACTGGCGCAGCCGGTGGCCGGAGCGCAGGCTGCCCAAGGACCGGACGCCCGGCGGGGGGGACGTGGGGTGGTGGGAGTTGGGGGACTGGTTCAACAGGGGGTGGCAGACGGCGGATACGGAGGTTTCTCTGGAAGGGGATGCGGCGGTCTTCGCCTTTTACCCCCTCCACCGGAGGGAGTTCCCGAACCTGTCCGACTTTCCGGCGACCTTCCGCACCACCCTCCAGGTCAGGCTGATCCTCCCGGCCGGGTCTCCTGAGGTGGAGGCCATCGAGGCCCACACCGACTCGATCTGGGACCGCTACACTTTGACCGTGCTCCGGGCGCCGGGGTCTTCGGGCGAACCGCTCTTCGAGGCGTTCAACGGCTACGTGGAGGGGGTTGAGGCGATCTCCGCCGACGCCTTCTTCGTGACGGTCTGGCGGACGAAGAACCCCGACCCGAACTCGTTCGACAAGACGCTCCTGACGATCCGCGGCGGACAGACCGTCACCATCCTGGTGGACGACCTGTCCGACGGCCCGGTCTGTGTCCCGGACGCGGGCCTCTGCGCCGTGGAGGGGCGGGAGGGGCGGGACTTCGCGGGGGTCTGTGCGGAGGTTCTGAGCCGCTCTCGCAAAGGGGTCTACGACGCCGTAGCGGAGTTGCCTGAACAGACGTGGGCCCGCGCGTGGCGGGAGATGCCGGCCAGGCGGGAACCGTTCTACCTGCCCCTCGGGACGGACGGGGGCCGGCACAGGTTCGGGCTGAGGCCCGACGGGTCGGTCTTCTACCGGACGAACAACCGCTACCTGATCCGGTGTCCGGGCAGGGACACGCCGCGCCTGAGTCTGAGCAGTCGGCTTTTCTGGCGGATGGAGTCCGCAGTCGTGGGCAGGAGGTCTGCGACTCGACGCGCTCTGAAGGGTGGACCTGCAAAGTTCCCCCTATTCGCAGGTTTCATGCCTGCCATTCGACGCGCCCTGAAGGATGCGCCTGCGAAGTTCCCCCGGCTCAGACGCCTTTTGAGCGCAGACCGGGAGCGGATGGAGGTCTCCTTCGGCCTGCCCGGACCTCTGGAGCGCACGATCCAGGAGGGGTGTTTGCCCATCGGGGTCGCGGCGTGGGAGGTGGAGGGGGTCCGCATCGAACAGGTGGCCTTTGCGACGCTCATAGAGGGCACGGACCCGGGCGGGCCGCCTCCGCCGGGGGATGCGCCGGGGGTCTGGATGGGGCGGTTCGCGTTCCATAATCCGTCGGAGCGCCGGGTCAGGACGGGGCTTTTGATCCGGTTTCTGACGGGGGAGAGGGCCGGGGCCGTGCGCTCAGACAGGGGGGGGTTGATCCGGTCGGGGGGGGAGATCAGGGGATACATTGACCGGCGCGGGCAGGGGAGTCTCCACGCGGAAGGGGACGGCCTCCGGTACGTCCTGGACCTGGATTCCGGGGCGCGGCACGAGATCGTGGTCAAGGTCCCCTACGTGCAACCGGAGGGGGAGGAGATTGAAAGGCTCCAGGCCCTGAGCTTTGAGGCGGAGCGGGAGGGCGTGGCCGGGTACTGGCGGCGGAGGCTGGACGAGGGGATGCGGCTGATCACGCCTGAGCCGGCGCTCAACGAGTTCCACCGGGCGCACGCGGGCCACCTGCTGATCAACTGCGAGCGGGCGCCGGGCGCGGAGCGGCGGTTCGCCCGCGTGGGGTCGTTCCGGTACGGGGCGTACGGGAACGAATCGTGCATGATGGTCGTGGACCTGGACCGGCGGGGCTACCACCGGGAGGCGCGCGCGTGTCTGGATGCCTTTCTGCGGTACCAGGGGACAGTGGGACTGCCGGGGGACTTCGAGTCCCAGGAGGGGGTGCTCTACGGGGCCGGCGGGTACGAGAGCGGGGGGTACAACCAGCACCACGGCTGGATCCTCTGGTGTCTGGTGGAGCACTACCGGTTCACGCGGGACGGGGCGTGGCTGGGGGAGATCGCGCCGAACCTGCTCTCCGCCGCGGACTGGATCGTCCGCGAGGTCGGGCGGACGCGGGGGCGGGAGGACATCGGCAGGGGGTTGCTGCCGCACGGGAGTCTGGAGGACGTGGGGGACTGGTGGCAGTGGCTCTCGACGAACGCCTACACGTGGCGGGGGCTGGACGCGGCGGCGTGGGGGCTGGGGCAGGCCGGGCATCCGGGCCACGCGAGGGTTGCGCGGGAGGCGGAGGGCTACCGGGAGGCGATCCTGCGGGCCTTCAGAGAGGCGGCGGGGCGGTCGCCCGTGGTGCGGCTGCGGGATGGCGTCTGCGTCCCTCACTTTCCGTCCCACGTCCACCGGCGGGGACGGAGTTTCGGCTGGATCTGCGAGACCTTAGAGGGGGCGATGCATCTCCTGATCACGCGGCTGATCGACCCGACCTCCGCGGAGGCGCTCTGGATTCTGAAGGACTACGAGGACAACCTGTACCTCTCCGGGCAGTACGGCTATCCGGCGGAGGCGTTCGAGCGGCGCTGGTTCGACTGGGGGGGGTTCTCGATGCAGGCGTGCCTGCTGCTGGGCGTGGAGCCCTATCTGTACCGGGACGACGTGAAGCACGCGCTCCGGGCGGCGTTCAACGGGATCGCGGCGAACACTTTTTCGGACACGCGGATGCTGACGGAGCACGCGCTGCCGGGATTAGGGGACTGGCGGGGGGACCACTACAAGTCCTCTGACGAGGCCAACGCCGCCGGATGGCTGCGCTACCTGTTCGTGCGGGAGGAGGGGGAGGACCTGCTCCTGGGCCAGGCGGTCCCCCGCGACTGGCTGAGGCCAGGGTGTCGCGCGGGCGTGGAGGACGCGGCCACGCACTTCGGGCCGATGGGCCTGATCTACGAGGCGGACGAGGCGGGCATCACGGCGAGGCTCAGGGGGCCCACGCGCAACCCGCCCGGCAGGATCAGGCTCCGGTTCCGCCCGCCCGAAGGGAGAGAGGTCCGCTCTCTCCTCGTCAACGGAGAGGCGTGGGCTGACCGCGATGAGGGGTGGGTGTACCTCCCCGGAGACGTGGGGGAGGCGACGGTGAGGGCGGGGTTTTGAAGAATAACTTTTTATAAATCTTGTGCAGGGAATGATGTCGCCTGGCGCACAGGCCCTCTCCCCGCCTCGCTGACGCTCGGCTTCCCCTCTCCCATTTATGGGGGAGGGGTGGCAGGCGCAGCCTGACGGGGTGAGGGCCGGAGCAGCAGCAATTTTTTAATCAGGCTCTCGATGTAGCCCTCTGCACAGGAATCGTGAAAAAGTAGAGGGGGCGCCACCATGAACGCCTGGCTGAGATGAGTCGTGGAGGTGGACATCGCGGCGGCGCTGGCCGTGTCTGCGACGCAGGCCCAGGCGCAGGGCACGTCACACGCGGACGACTGGCTGGGCCTGCCGAAGGAGGAGGCCAGCGCCGATCTCAGGGCGCAGATCCAGGCGCAGGAGGCGATCACCAAATCTTACGAGATCAGAGGGGGCGCGTCGAGGGAGCCGCGCTATCTGAAGATCGACGCCCGGCAACTGGAGTCGGGGGCCTATCGCCTGATGCTGCGCGTGACCGACCTGCTGGCCGGGAGGAGTGTCTCAAAGACGAAGGAGTTTCGGATCGTGGAGTGAAAAATGCGGGAGGTGAAGATGTTCAAGCTCAGGGTGTTCATGTTTGGCGTTGCGCTTCTCGCGTGGGCGGCAACCGTTCACGCCGATCCGCTGGAGAGGCGCTCACGGGTTGAGCTCAGGGTCGGGTTCTGGAATCTGGGGAGAGATCGGGTCGTGACCCGGGTGGGGCCGATGGGCACGGAGATGACTGCCGGAAACGGAAATATCGTGGGCGGACTGGCCTATGGGTACTGGGTGAAGGAGGACCTGTCCGTCCAAATCTCTTTTTCCGTCGTGGGTGCGGAGTGGCGTTCGAGCGTCAGTTCCATGAACGTTTCCCAATACACCGCTGCTGTCCTGCCGATCCTGTTCGGCGTGAGGTATTATCTTCCGAAGTCCACTCTCAAGAAAGCGGCCAGACCCTATCTGACAGCGGGGGCAGGACCCTATATCGGGGGGGAGACCGGGAGTGAGGTCTCCGGACGGGTGGTCCAGAGTACCCGGACGACCGGGTCGTTCGGAGGGCACGTCGGAGGTGGGCTGGACGTGCAGGTGAGCCGGCACTTTATGCTGGGCGTGGACGCAGGTTACAACTTCATGAAGGATTTTTCAGAGCCGGTGGGGGGAAGGGAAAATTACAACGGGTTCGAGCTGGGGGTCGGGATCAGTTTCCTGTTCGGTGGGGGGATTGAATGAAAGTGAAGAGAAAGATCATCGAGATCGACGAGGCGCTGTGCGACGGGTGCGGGAACTGCATCCCCTCCTGCCCGGAGCAGGCGATCCAGGTGGTGGACACGCCTGAGGGCAAAAAGGCGAGGCTGGTGAAGGAGCTTTACTGCGACGGGCTGGGGGCCTGTCTGGGGGCGTGCCCGGCGGGGGCGCTGACCGTCGAGGAGAGGGAGTCGGCGCCTTACGACGAGGAGGCGACGGTTGAGCGGATCAAGGAGGTGGCCCCGGAGATGCTGGAGACGCACCTGAGGCATATTCAGGAGCACGCGCAGGAGGCGGCCGGGGGGCGCGCGCAGACCGAGCTGCGGCAGTGGCCCGTGCAACTTCACCTGGTCCCGCCCTTCGCCCCTTATCTTCGGGGCGCGGACCTGGCCGTCGTGGCGGACTGCGTGCCGTTTGCGTACGCCAACTTTCATCAGGATTTTTTGAAGGGGAGGGCGATCGTCGTGGGCTGCCCGAAACTGGACGACGTGGACGCCTACATCGACAGGCTCGCGCAGATCATTCGGACGGCGGACCTGAAGCGCATTCAGGTGGTCTACATGGAGGTCCCGTGCTGCTACGGGCTGGTGTACATCGCCCGCAAGGCGATGGCGGCGGCGGGAAGGGAGGTGCCGTTTGAGACGGCGGTGATCGGCGTGAAGGGGGAGAGACAGGAGACGTGACACTTAAAACACTAGTTACGCAGCCTTCCGGTTTTGAAGTTTGGGAATTCGGAGATGACAG
>CAYRZX010000407.1:0-5847 GCA_964428665.1 uncultured Gemmatimonas sp. | reverse complement strand
CTGGACCACGTTTACTACCCAAGACGGGCTGGCGCATAATGATATGCGGTCGATCATTCAGGATCGGGAAGGGCATCTCTGGTTCGGTACCACTGGTGGAGTGAGTCGATATGATGGGCGGGAGTTTACTACGTTTACCACAGATAGCCTGGCGAGCAACTATGTATTTTCGATCATTCAGGATCGAGATGGACATATCTGGTTCGGTACCAATGGAGGCGTAAGCCGATATGATCCTTCGGCAGGCTCAGGAAGCACTGGGCAGATCTTCCAGACATTGATCCGCCAGGACGGTCTGGCGGGCAATGCGGTGCCTTCGATCTTTCAGGATCAGGAGGGATATCTCTGGTTCGGCACTGTGAGCGGTGTGACGCGGTATCGCCCACCTTCGCCGTCGCCTCCCCCTGTGTTCATCGACGCAGTGGTGGCAGATCGGCGGTATGAGGGGACTGCCGAGCTTGAGATTCCGTCTGTTATCAGGCTGATCGCCTTTGAGTTCCACGGGATGAGTTTTAAGACCCGGCCCGAGCAAATAGTCTACCGGTATCGCCTGAAGGGCTACGAGGAGGCGTGGCGGAACACGCGGGAGCGCCGCGTGGAGTACCAGGACCTCCCCATCGGAGACTACACGTTCGAGGTCGTGGCCGTAGACCGGGACCTGGTCTATTCGGAGAAGCCCGCTACAGTCCATTTGAAGATCGTGCGGGACCCGCGGGACGAACAGATTGACGAGCTGGAGCGGCGGGTGCGGGAGCGCACGCGGGAGCTGGAGGAGGCGAACGAGCGGCTGAAGGAGCTGGACCGGCTCAAG
The DNA here is from genome assembly GCA_964428665.1 of uncultured Gemmatimonas sp. GTDB lineage: Bacteria > Latescibacterota > UBA2968 > SICM01 > SICM01 > SICM01. The sequence goes on along the minus strand of CAYRZX010000407.1, from coordinate 5,036 downwards.
AACGACTTCGTGTCGAACGTGTCGCACGACCTGCGCACGCCGTTGACGTCCATCAAGGGCTACGTGGACAACATGCTGGACGGCATCGGCGGGGCGCTCAACGACCGGCAGGTCCGCAACCTCCAGCGGATCAGGTCGAACGCGGATCGGCTGTCGAAGCTGGTCAACGACATTCTGGACCTGTCCCGGATCGAGGCGGGCAGGCTGGAGATCGCGTCGACGCAGGTGTCAGTCGCAGAGATCGGAAGGGATGTGGCGGAGGGTCTGAGGCAGATGGCCTCGGAGAAGGGGGTGGCGCTGGGCGTCGTGGAGGGGGATGAGGGGGGTGTGGCCTTTGCAGACCCGGGCCGGGTGCATCAGATTTTGACGAACCTGGTGGGCAATGCGATCAAGTTTACGTCGGCGAGGGGAAAGGTGGAGGTGGGGGCAGCGCCGGATGGCGCGTTTGTGCGGGTATGGGTGCGGGATACGGGAAAGGGTATCCCCCCGGAGGAACTCGGAAGGGTTTTCGACAAGTTTCATCAGGTGGGGGGATCATCCGAGGCTCAGCGGGGAGCGGGGTTGGGGCTTTCGATTGTGAAGGCGCTGGTGGAATTGCACGGGGGAAGGATCTGGGCGGAGAGCGAGGTCGGGAAAGGGAGCACGTTCTGGTTCACGCTGCCGGTAGCAAAGACGTGAAACGTGAAACGAAAAAAACGACCACTGACCACAGGACCACAGGACCACAAGACCACAAGGCTTTTGCATTGGTCCTGTGGTCCCGTAGTCCTGTGGTCCTGTGGTCTGCCGTTTGACGTTTGACATTTGACGTTTCTCTCTGTGCCCTCTGTGTTCTCTGTGGTGAAAGGTTTTTGTGACTCCTTTAATCTTCACGCGCATCTCTGAAGGATTTCAGGCGGCGGCGGACGGGATGGACGCGACGGTCGAGGGGCTGGTGAAGGACGCCCGGCCTGCGGTCGCATCCGGTGTCTGCCGGGCGGGGGACCTCGTGGCGCAGGGGGCGCGGAGCCAGCCGCTGCTGGCCGCGACGCTGCCGTTCGCGCTTCGCGATCTGGTGAAACGGACGCCCGGATTTGCGCCGGGGGACGTGTTCATCGGGAACGACCCTTACGCCGGGGGATCGTCGCTGGCGGACCTGCGGATGTTCGCGCCGCTGTTCGTCGGGGACGAGGCGCTGTTCTTTGCGGGGAGCGCTGTGCGCTATCCCGACATGGGGGGGCGCGCGGCGGGCGGGTTCAGCCCGGGGGCGACGGACGTGCGCCAGGAGGGGGTCCGGGTCCCGTGGACGCGGCTGAGGGACCGGTCCGGCGAGATGGACGAGGCGCTCGTGGAGTTGCTGGCCGCCAACGCCCGGTTTCCGGGCCGGCTGCGGGCGCTGCTGCGGGCGCAGGTCGCAGGGCTGGACGCCGGGTTAGAGCGTCTCCGGGGCCTGATCGAGCGGTATGGCGCGGAGGTGGTGCGGGAGGCGGAGGTGGAGATGGGGCGGCGGGCGGGCGCGGCGATGGGAGCGGGGATCGCGGACCTGCCGGACGGGTGGTATGCGTTCGAGGACGTCCTGGACGGCGACGGGGTGCGGGACCGGGGCGTGCGGCTGATCGTGGGAGCGGAGGTGGCGGGGGATCGGCTGCGTCTGAGTTTTGAGGGGAGCGACGGGCCCTGCGTGGGGCCGCTGAACTGTGGAGGGGGGTTGACGGAGGCGGCGTGTCGGGTCGCCCTGCGGCACCTGTTCCCGGAGGTCGCGGGGCACACGGCGGCGTTTGAGGGGGTGGAGGTGGTCCTGCCGGAGGCCTCGTTCGTGAACGCCCTGGCCCCGCAGCCCGTGTCGGGGGCGACCGAGGTGGCGGGGCGCGTGGCCGAGGCCGTGATCGCCGCGCTGGCGCAGGCCGATCCGGCGCGGGCCGGGGCGGGGTCGTTCGCGTCGGCGTGCCACGTGTCGCTGCACGGCCGGGCGGAGGGGTTCGGGGACTATCTGATGGCGCTGAGCCTGGGGGGCGGGCTGGGGGCGTGCATCCGGGGGGACGGGCTGACGAACGGGAGCGGGGCGTCCACGGGGGGCGAGATGCCGTCGCTGGAGGGGCTGGAGGAGCGGTATCCGATTCGGGTTCTGGAGTACGCGGTCCGGCCAGGCTCCGGCGGGGCGGGGCGCTACCGGGGCGGGATGGGGGCCGTCTTCGCGTTCGAGGTGCTGCGCGGGGAGGCGGTCCTGACGCTGTTCGGGGACCGGGGCCGGCGGGGGGCGCAGGGGCTGAGACGCGGCGCGAGGGGGGCGCGGGCGAGGGTGGAGATTGTGAAAAGTTCAGGTTTCAAGATTCAAGATTCAAGATTCAAAATTGAAACCTTAAATCTTGAATCTTCAATCTTAAATCTTGAATCTCACGATGATTTTACCTCGTTGAAATCAGAGGGAGTTATGTTAGGGGCCGGGGACCGGGTGCGCGTGGAGACGCCGGGGGGCGGGGGCTACGGCCATCCCTACGAGCGGGCGATCCGGCTGGTGACGCGGGACGTGGCCGAGGGGGCGCTCACGCGGCGGGAGGCGGCGGTGCAGCACGGGGTGATCTTCTTCGAGGGCTCGCTCGACTACGATTCGCCGAAGACGTTTCAACTGCGGAGTTATCCGCTGTCCGTGGCGGATATAGAGGGGATACTGGACGAACTGGAGGAGGGGCGGGTTTGAACCCGCCCCTACATTGCGCGTGCCGGGAAGGAGGTTTAAGAATGTCATGATATGGCTTGTGATTTTCCTGGCGCTCACGGTCGCGTCTGACGGGTTTGCCGAGTCCCCCCGGCAGGCCGCGCTGGACAGCCTGGAGGCCGTTGAGGCCCGGCTGAAGAAGGGGGGATTGGCGGGCGATTACGCCGCTCTGGGGGAGGCCTACGCGCGCGCCGGGGACCTGGGCAGGGCGACGAATGCCTATGAGAAGGCGGTGGAGCTGGACGAAAAGGACCTTCAGGCCCGGTATGCCCTGGGGCACGTCTATTTCAGGAGGGCGGTGGGGAAAGGCCTCAAGGCCATTCAATTCCGCCGGAAGGCGATGCTCACGGCCCGCCGGATGCAGGAGATCGACCCCTCCTACCCGCCGACCTATTTTCTGCTGGGGCTCTGCTACGAGTGGCTGGAGAACGACTCCGAACAGGCCCTGAAATACTACGAGAGATACGTCAGTATGCGGCCCGACGACCCGGAGGGTCTGCTGGGGATCGGAAGGGCCTGTCTGGACCTCAAGCAGTTCAAGAAGATCGAACAGGAGCTGATCCCTTACTGCGAGCGACACCCGGAGGACGCGCGTCTCATGCCGGTCCTGGCGCAGGTGGACCTGCTGCACGGGAGGGCGGAGCGGGCGCTGGACCGTTTCAACCGCTATCTGGAGGCCCTGGACCCGGCGGAGCGGGCCCTGTACGAGGATGTCCGTCCCGTGGCCTCGACCCCGGAGGCGGAGGCGTTTGGGGCGCTGGCCCCTGCGGACCGGCCGGCGTTCCTGAGGCGGTTCTGGGCGCGGCGGGATGCGGACATCCTGACGGAGGTGAGCGAGGGGCAGGTGGAGCACTACCGCCGGGTCTGGTACGCGCGCACCTACTTCGGGCGGATCGTCCATCCTTGGGACCGTCGGGGGGAGGTCTACATCCGCTACGGGGAGCCGGACTCGCGGTCGCGCGCCGGGCACATGGATGTCATTCAGAGCGAGGCCGTGCAGCGGGTGAAGGAGCGGATGGCGCAGACGCTCTACGGGACGGTCTCGCAGGACGTGTCCTACGCGGGGCCGGTGTTCCCGGTCAAGAGCCGCTATTCCGGGGATGTGACCCTGGCGGCCCCTCTGGACAAGGTCATCACGAACCCCGGCAGCATCGTGCCGCGCGTGGAGGACGCAGAGTCGCCGAGCACGGACAATGTGGACCTTCGCGGCAGCACGAACGCGGCGCTGCCCACGCAGTTGCCCACGGGGGCCAGCGTCGTCTACGCGCCCGTGACCACAGGGGGGGACCACAGCCTGGTGCTGTGGGAGTCGTGGATCTACGCGAACATCGGCGGGGGCATCGAGGTTACGTTCACGGACGAGCTGAACAACGGGGTCTACGACTACGCCCCGATACCGACGGTGGACTTCAAGGAGGAGCGGGCGATCGCCCGGCTCAGCAAGCTGGCCGCCTACGCGCCGAAGGCCGTGGTGGACCGCGCGGCCTCGGAGACGCCCGCGGTCTATCAGGTGAAGCGGGAGGGGGAGGCGCTGAGGTTTTACTACGACACGGCGGACTACCGGGGCGCGGATGGGAAGACGCGCGTGGAGATCGCGTACGGGTTCCCCACAAAGGAGATGGGGGTTCTGGGGGAGGGGGATACGCTGACGGTGGCTGTGGAGCGGGCCGTGGCCCTGGCCACGAAGGACCGGTCCGAGGTCTTCCGGATCCACGACGGGACCGCGTTGAAGGGGAAGGGGATCTTCCTGAAGCAGAGGGGGGAGTTCATCCCGGCCCTGGTCCGGCTGGAGGCGCCGCCGGGGGACTATGAGCTGGCGGTCCAGATCGTGGACCGGGTGTCGGGGCGCACGGGGCTCTACAAGCAGGATCTGAGGGTAAAGTCTTACGCGGGGGAGGGGCTCCTGATCAGCGACGTGGCCCTGGCCTTCGCGGTGCTGGATCAGCCGGCGGGCGAGCAGTTCCGGAAGGGGGACGTCTGGGTGCTGCCGATGCCGACCCGGGCCTACGGGGCGGGGCAGCCTGCGGCGGCCTACTACGAGGTCTACAACCTTCAGAGGGACGCCAGCGGCCACACCCGCTACAGGGTGGAATACAGCATCCGATCCGACGTGGACGAGGCGGGGGAGGACCCGATCTCCAGGGCCATTGTGGGCGTCAAGAAGTTTATCCGGGGCCGCAAGCCCCAGGTGTCGGTCGCGTACGACCGCGCCGGGAGCGCGTCGTGGGACGCGGGCTATCTCACCCTGGACCTGAAGAAGGTCAAGCCGGGCCGGAACCTCCTCCGGGTGTCGGTCACGGACCTGATCGGCGGGCAGTCCGCGGAGCGGGAGGTGGCGTTT
>CAYRZX010000406.1:0-5852 GCA_964428665.1 uncultured Gemmatimonas sp. | reverse complement strand
ATCGGCCTCAGGCGATCTCTACGTCGTTGTAGGCGCGATCGGTGATCGCGCATCGGCCTTCGTAACGTACGATAATATACAGAATTCGGGGGATGTCCACACGAAAAAACCACCTTCTCCTGTTGGGGCGCGATTTATCGCGCCCTTTCCTCGATTTATCGCGCCCCGATTCTCAGGCAAAAAAAACCGCACCTCCTTCCGACCTCTTCGGTCTTCGGCAGTGCGGCGGAAACCGTTTTTTTAATCCGTTTACGGGGTGGAACCCTTCGTGCCCGTGGCGATCTTCGCCCAGCCCACGATCAACAGGACCAGAAGAACCACGATCCCCAGGGCCTCGATCCCGCTGAAAAGCGCCCGGACCAGGCCCACCCAGTCGACCTGGGCGAGAAGTAGAACACCGGTCATCACACCCTCCCTAATCAGGCAAACGGCAAACAGGACCACAAGACCACAAGACCACAAGACCACAAGACCACAAGACCACAAGGCTTTTGCATTGGTCCTGTGGTCCTGTAGTCTGTGGTCCTGTAGTCTGCTCTTCACCTACCCCTCCGCCTCCAACAACTCCGGAGAGGTGTACTGGAGAATAGCGGTCTCCTCGTGCCTCTCCTGACGCGCCCACGCGCCCCGGCTCGCCGTCCCGGCGATCAGGCGCGCCGCCAGCTCAACCCCCGTCCGCTGGGTGTTGACGGTCAGATGGTAGAGGTGGTTGTCCTCCCAGTCCACGCGATAGTACTGCCGGAGATAGCGCGCCCGGTCCCGATCCGTCCGCCGGATCAACTCCATCGCCTCCTCCGGGTCCACCCCTTCTCGCTCCACGATCCGCCCGCAGCGGAAGGGGATGGGCGCGATCACCCGGACGTGCAGGGCGTCCGCCCGGTCGGCCAGGACGACCTGCGCCCCCCGCCCGACGATCACGACGTTGCCCCGGTCCGCGGCGGCCCGGATGCCGTGCTCGATCAGGGAGATGATGTCCTCGCGGGCAGGGACGCGGCCCTGCTCCAGGTCGCTGTAAAACAGCGCCGGGGCGACCATCATTTCGGGACAATCCCCGTACCAGGTATAGGCGGGATAGCCCCCCGAGCGCCCCACGAACACGCGCTCCAGGAGGTCCGCTACAAGCCCCTGCCCCCGCTCGTCGTAGCGCTCGACCTCCTGCTCGGAGACGTCCGCCATGCGCGCCACCTCCGCCACCAGCCCCCTGTCCAGGCACGAATACCCGAGGACCTCTGCCGCGCGCCGGGCCACGGCCAGCCCCTCGCTCCCGAACTCCCTTGAGATGGTGATAACGGCCATGTCACACCTCCTTTCTCCCTCCAACCCACGCTCCCCGACCCCTGTTTTCACTTCTCCTGACCCCCAAACAAAAAAGCCGATATAGAATGCCACCTCAAGGTGGGTCTTCTACATCGGCCTACTCTTCAACAGGCCCTCTGCGACCAGAGCGCCGTTTGACCAGTCTGCCCAATTCGTATCTTAAAAATACTAAAAACGGGGCCTTCTGTCAACTATTTTCACCCTTGCGGTCCTTGAAAGAGTCCTCCAGGTTCTGATCGAACACGAACACGAGAATATGTTCCCCGGTCCTCGTGCTCACGTCGGTCAAAAGGTTCTGAACCCTGCACCCGGTCAGGTCCTGGACCCACGCCTCTAAGAGCGCCTTGGAGCCCTCCACGAGGCGAAGGCGCATCTCCCGGATGAGCGCCGACCCGTTGGGGTCTCTGGCTAAGTGGCGCTCGGCGGGCGTCAGAACGCCCCTGAGCCGCACGACGGCCATGTCCGCGACGATGTAGCTCCGCGCCCCTTCGGGTCCGCGGCCGATGTGCTCCTTCTCGAAGCGGATCAGCAGCTTGCTGATCTCGGCCTCCATCTGGCCCTTCGTCAGACTCTGCGCCACCTTGCGCTCCGGCGTTCATTCCGACGTCTTCTCTCCCAGCTCGAACATGGCCACGATGCTCCCCGTCAGGGGGCTGATGGCCGTCTGAACGTCCAGCACCCTCTTGTCCATGGCGCGGGCGATGAGCTGCTCCACCGACGGCTGCGCCCCCCCCCGGAAGAGCATGGTCGCAAACCTGGACACCAGGTCCTGCCCGCGCTCCGTCAGGGCGAGGTGCTTCTCCGCAGCCGGGAGGACCGCCTTGAGGTGAACGATCACCACGTCCCCCCTCACCATGACGTTGACCGATGTGGGCTGAATCCCCATCTCCTGCCGCTCGAATCGCTCGACGAGATCGGCGATGGCCGTTTGCAGGTCTATTTCATCCTCGGACATCGTGACACCTAAAGCTTTTTCATAAATCTTGTGCATGAAACGATGTCGCCTGGCGCACAGGCCCTCACCCCGCCTCGCTGACGCTCGGCTTCCCCTCTCCCACAGGAAAAAGAGCAACGGTGAAGACCTCCCCCTCTCCTGCGTAAGCGGGAGAGGGGGCCGGGGGGTGAGGGCCTGAACCGGGGTGAGGGCCAGAGTCGCAGCGTTCTTTTATCAGGCTCTCGACTTGGCGGTTATCTTTTCTTCCCCTTTCGGGGAACTCTTTCCTTCTCCACTAAGAACCCGACCAGCCGTTTCTGGCCGAGCTGTCGGAGGTAGTGGAGGAGAGAGATTTCCGACTCCTTCGGGTTCAGCTTGTACTGCGCGCTCAACCCCCGGATCATCGCCTCCACGCTCGTCTGCCCATCGCACATCTCCCACACCCCTGAGCCTACCTCGTCCAGAACCAGCTTCCTCCGTTCGGGGATGTAGAAGATCTTGGACAGGAGGGCCGCCTTCCACGTCCTGGCGCGAACCAGCGTGATGCAGACCTCCCCGTTTTCATCCCGCTCCCACTGCACGGCCTCATTCCGCACGGGCCTGGATGCGAGCATCGCCTCGCGGCTGATCTGCGGACTCCGCCTGGTGGCAAACCACCCCACGACAGACCTCCTCGACGGGGATCGAATCTTCCTCTTTCTTGTAAAAAGTGAGGACGGCGTAAATCTTGTTGGACTCCGGGCAGTGCCACGCGCACCCGCCCAGCGCCAGGCGCTTTCGGACGTTGAGCAGGGGCAGGGGGCTCAGCATCGTGCGCCACCGGCCCTTGGGACTCCCTGAGACGCGAATGCCGCGATGCCCCCGGACCTCACAGGGATGGGAGGCGGCGTCTAAGTCGCGAAGTTCCTTGTGAAAAAAGTCCTCGAACCAGGCCTGCAGGGGGCGCTCCTTCAGCAGGATGCCGGCCATGCTCAGGCGGTCCACCTGGAGGACGGTCTGCCCGCGCGTGAACCTGAGCTGGATGTGGCCCGACCGCAGGGCGCTCGTCTCCAGGTCAAAGCCCGGAGGGATGTCGCACAGGAGGTCGTAGAGCGCCCAGCGCCTCTCCCCCTCGCGGCCCTGATCTTCAACCGCCAGGAAGATATCGCGCGCCACCCCGGCCAGGTCCTCGCCCAGCCTCCCGATGACCCGGATAAAGGCGATGCGGTTCGAGGGGGCGCAGCGGCGGACCAGGGCGTGGACCCGGCAGTCAGCCTCCCAGAAGATCGCCTCCTGTTCGCCCTCGGGGGAGCGGTCGCCGTCCAGGTGCAACCGGCGCTGGATCTCCAGCCGCCCCTTTTTGCGCTGGACCTCCCTGGTCAGCCCCTCGACGAACCGGTCCACGATCCCGGAGACGGACGCCTCCCCCTGGGCCTCCCGCCACTCCACCTCCATCCGGACGACCTCCGCGTCGTCCAGCCGGACGCTGCCCGACCTGAAATCCCCGGAGATCCGGCCCGGGTTCCACTCCGCCGGGACGCGCAGGAGAAACCCCTGCCAGCCGAACGGCGCCCACCTCTCATACCGAACGCGTTTCATGGCCTCAAAGATACATCCCCGCGCAGCCCTCCGTCAAGGACTTTCCGGCCCCTCCGGACACCTGCCCGTTCGGTCAGATAAAGTTCCCCTTGACAAATGAACTCATGTGCAGTATATTCAAATGAGCAGAAAAATAACCAGATGAGGAGATCACGCCCTCACCCACCCCCCGCCCCCTCCCTCTCCCTGCGCGGGAGAGGAAAGGGGTGCAGCCCTCACCCCGCCTCGCTTCGCTCGGCTTCCCCTCTCCCATTTATGGGAGAGGGGTGGTGAACGCAGTGAACCGGGGTGAGGGCCTCATTCCCAAGGAGGTCTCTATGAGAAAAAAACTGACTGAGCGACAGCGGGCCATTTACGAGTTCATCGTGGACATCATCCGGACGAAGGGCTACCCGCCTACGATCCGCGAGATCATGGAGGAGTTCCACATCGCCTCCACCAACGGCGTCCGCACCACGCTGTCGGCCCTGGCCAAAAAGGGCTACATCAACCGCAGGCCGATGCTCTCTCGGGGCATCGAGCTGACCGATTTCGTGGAGCGACAGCTCCTGCGCACAACCGAGATGCGGGAGGTCCCGATCATCGGAAAGGTGGCCGCAGGCGAGCCTGTCCTCGCCGTGGAGAACGTCACCGGCGCCCTCGCCGTGGACCGGTCGTTCCTGCCGTCAGACCACGTCTTCGCCCTGGAGGTTCAGGGCGAGAGCATGAAGAACGCCGGCATCCTGCCGGGGGACTACGTCCTGGCGCGGCAGCAGGAGCACGCGGCACAGGGCGACATCGTCGTGGCCCTCGTCGGGGACGAGGCGACGGTCAAGCGCTACTATGAGGACGGCGACACCGTCCGTCTGATGCCGGAGAACGAGGCGTTCCAGCCCATTCTCGTGCCTAGAGGGGCCGACGACTTCCGGATCGCCGGAAAGGTCGTGGGACTGATGCGCCGGTTCTGATCTGTAGGGGCGGGATTCAATCCCGCCCGGCGATTCATCGCGCCCCTACGGCGACATCGTCGCCCCTTCACATCTTCACGAAGTGTTTCCCCGGCAACTGCCTGACCAGCCCTGCCAGTTCCAGCGAGAGCAGGGCGCTCAGGGCGCGGCCCACCGGGAGCCCTGCGGCAACGGCGATGGCGTCGATGTGGGCGGCCTCCCCGGGCAGGGCGTCCAGGACGGCCCGTTCTTCGTCGGGCAGGCCCTCTGCCGACGGCGTTGCAGGGAGTGGCGCGCCCCGGAGGTTGGTCTGAAATTCCTCCACCACGTCCTCAACCGTCTGGACGAGCTTCGCCCCCTCCTGGATCAGGCGGTTTGTCCCCCGGCTCCGCTCCGAGGTGATGGGGCCGGGCACGGCGAACACCTCGCGCCCCTGCTCCAGGGCGTGTTGTGCGGTCAGAAGCGCCCCGCTCTTGAGGTCTGCCTCCACGACCACAACGCCGAGGCTCAGGCCGCTGATGACCCGGTTGCGCTGCGGAAAATGGTGCGGGTCCGGGGCTGCGCCCATCGGAAACTCGGAGACCAGCGCGCCCGCCCGCTCGACGGCCTCATACAGCCCCCTGTGCTCCGAGGGGTAGACGACATCCACGCCGCACCCGAGGACGGCCACGGTCTTCCCCCCCTTCTCCAGGGCAGCGCTGTGGGCCGCCCCGTCGATGCCCCTCGCCATCCCGCTCACCACCGTGAACCCCCGCTCCACCAGGCCCGCCGCCAGCATCCTGGCGGCCTGCCTCCCGTAGGACGTGGAGCGCCTAGACCCGACCACGGCCACGCAGGGCCCCCGCAGGGCGTCGCCCGACCCCCTCACGAACAGGACCGGCGGCGGGGCGTGGACCTCCCTCAGAAGGGAGGGGTACCGGCTGTCCCCCATCGTCAGAATCGTCGCCCCGGCCTCCTCGGCGGCCCTCACCTGCGCCGCAGCCCCCGCCTCGGCCTGTCTGCGCCTTGCCTCCTCCCGATGCGCCCGGATCGCCAGGGCCGTCTCCCGCTCCATCCTCGGCACGCCCATCAGCGCGTCCAGAGGCGCCGAAAAGACC
>CAYRZX010000405.1:2012-5933 GCA_964428665.1 uncultured Gemmatimonas sp. | reverse complement strand
GGAAGGGCATAAGCAATGAGATTCAAGGTTCAAGGTTCAAGGTTTGAAACCTTGAACCTTCTAACCTTGAACCTTGAACTTTTTTATCTCAGCCGATTCAGCCCGTTCAGCGCGGCCACGCGGTAGGCCTCGGCCATGGTGGGATAGTTGAACGTCGTGTTGATAAAATACATGAGCGAGTTGGCCTCGCCCTTCTGCGACATGATCGCCTGGCCGATGTGGATGATCTCCGACGCCTGGTCCCCGAAGCAGTGAATGCCCATGATCTCCAGCGTCTCGCGGTGAAACAGGACCTTGAGCATGCCCGTGGTGCGCCCCGTGATCTGCGCCCGCGCCAGGTGCCGGAAGAAGGAGTGGCCCATCTCATAAGGGACCTTCTTCTCCGTCAACTCCCGCTCCGTCAGGCCGATGGAGCTGATCTCCGGAATGGTGTAGATGCCCGTCGGGATGTTCTCCACTAAATGATACTCGCACGTCCCGAACACCAGGTGCGTGGCCGCGAAGCGCCCCTGGTCATAGGCCGCGCTGGCCAGGTTGGGGTAGCCCACCACGTCCCCGACCGCGTAGACGTGCGGCTGCGCCGTCTGGTAGTTCTCGTTGACCACGATGGCGCCCCGCTCATTGATCCGGACCCCGATGGCCTCCAGCCCCATCCCGTCCGAGTTGCCCGTCCTCCCCTGCGCCCACAGGAGCGCGTCCGTGTGAATCAGCTTGTTGGACTTGAGAGAGAGCCGAACCCCGGCCTCGTCCGCCTCGACCTTCTCGTACTCCTCATTGTGCCGGATCAGCACCCCCTGGTCGCGCAGGTGATAACTCAGGGCGTCCACAATCTCGTCGTCCAGAAAGGCCAGCAGCCGGTCCCGGCTGTTGATCAGGTTGACCTTGATGCGCAGCCCCCGGAAAATGGAGGCGTACTCGCAGCCGATCACCCCCGCCCCGTAGATCGTGACCGACCTCGGGTTCTCCCTCAGGTTCAGGACCGTGTCGCTGTCCAGAATGCGCGGGTGCGAGAAGTCCACGCCCGGAGGCCGGTAGGGCCTGGAGCCGGTGGCGATGATGAACCCCTGCGCCGTGCAGCGGTCCTTCCCCCCGTCCGGGAACGTGACCTCCAGCGTGTGCGGGTCCACGAAGGCCGCGCGACCGCAGACCACGTCCACCAGGTTGCGCTCGTAGAACGTGCGTCGCATGGACACCTGCTGCCGGATGACCGACTCGGCGGACCGGAGCAGGCCCTGAAAGCCCGCGTCCCGGAACCGGCCCGCGCTGGCGAGTTGCTGGACCGCGTGCCGGAGGGCCTTGCTGGGGATCGTCGTCCGGTGCGTGCAGTTGCCCCCCACGTCGGACAGCCGGTCCACCACCGCGACCCGCCGGCCCTCCTTGGAGGCCTTCATGGCCGCCCCCTCCCCCCCCGGCCCGCTCCCGATGACGATGACGTCGTACTGGTAGGACATGGTGGAAACGAGCGCGGGAATGAATTCCCGCGCTACCCTTGAGAAGTCCGCTGCAAGTTTGCCTCTCCATATGATAACACAGGCATAAGTATAGTCAACTTACGCGCTCTGTTCAAGAAAAAGTTTCGTGAGCGCACGCCTCCGAGGGGTCTGTAAGATATGCGCCTAAAATCAGGTTGACGGATGTCCGCAGGAGGGGCTATATTTCAGGAAGGGGAGGTACTGGGGGAGAAACTGGGGAAGGTCGTATTGGAACTCAGTCCAGTGGCTCGACACTGATCCCGGATAACGGAGATTTCCCATGCCCGATCAACTCCGCCTCGCCGTCGTGGGCTGCGGGGGCATCTCGAAGGCTCACCTCAACGCCGTCCAGAAGTGCGACCGGGCGCAGCTCATCGCCGTGGTCAGCCGGGACAAGGGCCGGCGCACCGCCGCGGCTCAGACCTACGCTGCGCCCTGCGCCTACGGCGCTTACGAGGAGGCCCTCGCCGATCCCAACATCGACGCCGTGGTCCTCTGCACCCCCAGTCCCCTCCACTTCGCCCAGGCGATGGACGCCCTGCGGGCGGGCAAGCGCGTCCTGGTCGAAAAGCCCATGACCGAGTCTCACGCCGACGGCCTGACCCTGGTGGCCGAGGCCAGGCGCCGCGGCCTGACGCTGATGTCCGCGCAGTGCTGCCGCTTCCTGAGCGTCTGTCGGAAGGTCCGCGAGGTCCTCCGCTCCGGCCAGATCGGCAGACCCCTCCACCTCCTCTACACCAACCTGAGCCACAGCGCCAGGACGCCGGACTGGTACAAAAACTGCCGGAGCGTCCTGATGGAGAGCTCCGGCAGCCACACCTTCGACTTCTTCCCCTGGATGGCCGACGCCCGGCCAATCCAGGTCTATGCCACGGCCCACAACAACAGCAGCGCGCACACCGGCGACGACGACTTCGTGGCGCACATCGCCCTGGAGAACGGCGCGCACGCCGTCACCTACACCTCCGCCTGCTCCCGGAAGCCCCGCAAGGACCTGATCGTCGTCTGCCAGAGGGGGACCCTCGTCCTGGACTGCTGGCACGCCCTCCGGCTGGATGATCGCCCCCTCGTGGAGGAGCCCCGCGACCGCGCCTACCAGAACGCCTTCAACCGGCAGATGGCCGAGTTTGTGGACGCTGCGCTCACCGGGAGGGAGCCGGAGTCCTCCGGCCAGCAGGTCCTCCCCTCCCTGGCCGTCCTGGACGCGGCGATGGAATCCGTCCGAACAGGACAGGTCGTGAACCTGTAGGGGCGACCAGCCGGTCGCCCCTACGCCACCTTCCGCAACAGCCTCAGCCCGTTCGCAGTCACCAGCAGCGACGCCCCCATATCCGCGGCCACGGCCATCCAGAGCGTGGCCAGGCCGGGGATGGCCAGGGCCAGGAACACCGCCTTGATCCCGATGGCAAAGGTCACATTCTGCCGGATGACCGACAGCGTCCGCCGGCCCAGCCGGACCGCCCACGCCAGCCTCCTCAGGTCGTCCCCCATCAGCGCCACGTCCGCCGTCTCCAGCGCCGCGTCCGTCCCCGCGCCCCCCATCGCGGCGCCCACCGACGCCGCGGCCAGGGCCGGGGCGTCGTTGATCCCATCCCCCACCATCGCCACGACCCCGTGACGGGCCACCAGGTCCCGCACCTCCCCCACCTTGTCCTCAGGGAGCCGCTCCGCCCGCACATCCTCGATCCCCAGCCGCCTCGCCACGGCCCGCGCCGTGATCTCATTGTCCCCCGTCAGCATGGCGACGTGCTCCACCCCGCTGCGCCGCAGGTCCCGGATGGCCTCCACCCCCTCCTCTCGCACCCTGTCGGAGACCGCGATCACCCCCAGGGCGTGCGTCCGGTCGGCCAGCACCACCGCTGTCCGGCCGTCCCCCTCCACCCGGCCCAGGACCTCCTCCACGTGCGGCCCGCAGACCCCCCGCTCCTCCATCAGACGGTGATTGCCCAGCACATAGACCTCCCCCCCCACCTCCGCCTCCGCCCCCAGCCCTGCCAGCGCCCGGAACCCCCCCGAGGGCCGCACCGCAACCCCATCCCGCTGCGCCGCGTCTAAGATCGCCCGCGCCACCCGGTGCTCGGACCGCCCCTCCAGGGACGCGGCCAGCGCCAGCACCGTCGCCGGCGACGACCCGTCCAGGCCCACCACCTCGTCCACGCCGGGCCGCCCCTCCGTCAGCGTCCCCGTCTTGTCGAACGCCACGGCCCTCACCCGCCCCAGCGCCTCTAAGTGCGCCCCCCCCTTGATCAGCACCCCCTCCCGCGCGGCCCGCGCCAGGGCCGACACGATGGAGACCGGCGTGGAAATGACCAGGGCGCAGGGGCACGCGATGACCAGCAGGACCAGCGCCCGGTAGAACCAGACCGTGAACGGGAGCCCCATCAGCAGCGGCGGAAAGACGGCCACGGCCACGGCCCCGCACAGGACGGCCGGCGTGTAGACCCGCGCG
>CAYRZX010000405.1:0-1912 GCA_964428665.1 uncultured Gemmatimonas sp. | reverse complement strand
CGCCGCGTGACCTCCACCTCCATCGCCCCCGGCCCGTTGATCGTCCCGGCGAACACGGCGGCCCCCACCCCCTTGGCCACGGGGACCGACTCCCCCGTGATCGGGGCCTCGTCCACCTCCGACGCCCCGGAGGTCACCCTCCCGTCCAGCGCAATCCGCTCCCCCGGCCGCACCAGGATCGTCTCCCCCACCCCCACCTCTTCGACCTGCGTCCGCGTCTCCGCGCCCCCCTTCAGCACCGACGCCTCCGCCGGAGACAGGGCCATCAGCCCCTTCACAGACCGCCGGACGCGATCCAGGCTCGCCCGCTCCAGCGCCTGCGCCACGGCGAACAGGAACAGCACCGACGCCCCCTCCGACCAGGCCCCGATCCCGGCCGCCCCCAGCGCCGCCAGGGTCATCAGGACGTTGATGTCGAACGAAAGCCGCCCCAGCCCCGCGATCCCCTTCCGGGCCACCTCGGCGCCCGCGGCCAGCATCGCCGCCCCGTAGGCCGGCGCATACGCCGAGGCAGGATACCCCGCGTGCTCCAGCCCCATCCCGACGGCCGTCAGCGCCCCCGCCAGGCAGGTCAGGACCAGTCGCCAGCGCTGGGGTTTTGACTCAGGACCCTGGACCCGTGACTCTGGACTCGCCTCAAACCCCACCTCCCGGATCGCCGCGACGATCTCCCCCGGCCTCAGGTGATGCGCCACCGTCACCGTCTCCGCCACCAGGTTGAAACTCACCTCTGTCACCCCCTGAAGCGCCCTCAACCGGCGCTCAATCGGCCCCGATTCCTGGGGGCAACACATGCCCTCCACCCGGAAGGTCGTTCGCATCATAAGTCTCCTCTTTCAGCCCTCTTCCACGTGCTCCATGCCCATCCGGAACAGCCGCTCGATGTGGGCGTCGTCGAGCGAATAGTAGACCATTTTCCCCCGCCGCTGCCCCTTCACCAGGCGCAGCGCCCGCAGAATGCGGAGATGGTGCGAGACCGCCGGGCTCGTCATGTTCAGCAGCGCGGCGATGTCGCAGACGCAGAGCTCCGCCAGCGACAGGGCCAGGATGATCTTGACCCGCGTGGCGTCCCCCATGGCGCTGAACGTCTCGGCCAGCCTCCCGACGACCCGGTCAGGCTTCATCTGCCGCCGGACCGAACGGACCTTCTCCTCGTCCACGAATTCGACGTCGCAGACGTCCTGTTCCTTGACCTGAACCATACGTCCCCTTCCCCGGCGATCCCTCGCCATAAACAATTAAGCAATAATTTAATTGTTTGAAAATACAAAAAGCCCCTCCCCCTGTCAACACCAAATTTCAGGGCGGAAAAAGAGACTCCAGAAATGGCAGCCGTCGGACGATAATCATGACGACGGCATTTCAAATATATCTTGATTAATAGAGAGATATGTCGTACATTTGGACCTATTAGGTCAAAAGCTAGTGAGCAGGGCCCAGCACAGGGGACCTCCTGGGAATAAAGGAAACCTTATGGCAGCAACGGAAGAGTTGAATTCGCGCCAGAAGGTGGCCGTCCTGATGATCTCCCTGGGGCAGGACACCACCGCCGAGATCCTGAAATACCTCAACGACTACGAGATCGAGGACATCGCCCAGACCATCGCCGAACTCAAGACCGTCACCACCGAGCAGGAGGACGAGGTCCTCGAAGAGTTCGAGCAGCTCCTGATGGCCGGAAAGTACATCTCCATGGGTGGGATCGACTTCGCCCGCGGGGCGCTGGAGAAGGCCCTGGGACCCCGGCGGGCGCAGCAGATGCTCGACCGGGTGTCCGCCACCACGTCCGGGGGGTTCTACCTGCTCCGGAACATCGCGCCCAACCAGATCGCCCCGTTCATCAGCAAGGAGCACCCCCAGACCATCGCGTTGATCCTGGCGCAGCTGGAGCCTACTCAGGCCGCAGGCGTGC
>CAYRZX010000404.1:0-5946 GCA_964428665.1 uncultured Gemmatimonas sp. | reverse complement strand
TCCACGTAGCCCGTATGAAACTCCTCCAGGAAGACCTGGTCCCACCGGGGCACATAGTTCTTGATCTCCGCCGGCAGCCTCTGCACGAGGACCGCGTAGGCGTGCTCCAGCAGCCGGTAGCCCGACGTGGCCGACCCCTGAAACCGGGGGTGCGGCGGGATGAGGCCCAGGCCCACCATCTTCTCGTCCAGGATGTCTGAGATCGCCTCCAGAATCCGCAGCCGGCGCTCCCAGGGGGTCCCGACCTGCGCCCCCTCGCGGATCAACGGGTCCATCCGGTCCGCCAGCTCAGGCAGCCGCCGGAAGAAGGGGTAGAGCCACTTGTCATAGGGGAAGTAGCGCCGGTTGAGCAGGAACGCCAGCTCCATCCCCCACTTGATCGCCCGCCCGAACGCCGTCGTGGCGTAGACCTGATTGTCCCGCATGAGCGCCCGGTGCAGGGCGTAGACCCCCATCCCGGAGAAGTAGCGGCACCAGTGGGAGATCCGGCGCAGCCAGACGGCCTCCGGGTAGTAGGCCAGCGCCTCCCGGATGCGGGAGAACCGCCCGGAGGGGTCGTACCAGACCTCCCCGTTCGTGACGTGCACGATGTCCTCCTCCGGCATGTCCAGCCACTCGCGAAGGGTCTTCGGGGCATCCGTCAGCCCGATCGTCCGTCTCAGAAACCCCTCCAGACTCTCCGGCGCGATCCCGGCCCCCTTCACGTGCCCCTCTCGCAGCGCGAACCCCTCAAAGCCTTCGGGCAGCCCCTTCCCGACGCGCGCCAGGATCTCCCGGGCCCGGCTGCGGAACAGCGCGTCGGGCATCAGCGCGTCCACCCGGAGCCCCCAGTGATGGTCGCGGGAGACCTCGTCGTCCATCCCCAGGCACTCCGACCCGTAGCCGAAGACCCCGCAGGCCATTAGCCGCGCCTCCTCCGGGAACTCCCGCTCCAGCAGCGGCCGGACCGCCTGCTCGAAGAACCGGCGGCTCACCTCGATGATGTTGACGGCCATTTCACCCTCCTGATTACCGGCATTTTATATACAACATATCATCACACAAGTCAACAGGGAAGAAAAACATCCCGAACCACGCGCCGGACGACCGCCTTGACTCCATCCCTTCATTTCCTTATATTCCTTCTGGTTTCTCCGACATCCGAACGCCGATTGCCCCATCTATAAACCTTCCCTGAAAGGATACTCTATTCCGACATGTTCAACACCATAGACGAGGTCGAAAAGGCATTTTCGGACAACAACTACATCGCTGACCGGGCGCTGGCCACCACCGTCTTTCTGGCCGGCAAGCTCAACAAGCCGGTCTTCCTGGAGGGGGAGCCGGGCGTCGGCAAGACCGAGGTGGCCAAGGTGATGGCGGAGATCATGGACACTCGCCTCATCCGCCTCCAGTGCTACGAGGGCCTCGACGCCAACGCCGCCCTCTACGAGTGGAACTACCCCAAGCAGATGCTCGAGGTCCGGCTCGAGGAGGCGCGAGGCCACTCCAAGGAGGAGATCGGCCGCAACATCTTCAGCGAGGAGTTCCTCCTCAAGCGCCCCCTCTTAGACGCCATTCAGGGGAACAACAGGCGCGCCCCCGTCCTCCTGATCGACGAGGTGGACCGCTCCGACGAGGAGTTCGAGGCCTTTCTGCTCGAGGTCCTGTCCGACTTCCAGATCACCATCCCGGAGATCGGCACGATCAAGGCCAGACACAGGCCCTACGTCGTCCTCACCTCCAACCGGACGCGGGAGATCCACGACGCCCTCAAGCGCCGCTGCCTCTACCTCTGGATCGACTACCCCATCTTCGAGAAGGAGCTGGAGATCGTCAACGTGAAGGTCCCCGGCATCCGGGAGGACCTCGCCCGCCAGGTCTGCGGCTTCATGCAGGTCGCCCGGACGCGCGACTTCTACAAGCGCCCCGGCATCGCCGAGACCCTCGACTGGGCCCTGGCGCTCATGGCCCTCGGCATCTCGGAGCTCGACAACGGGACCGTGGACGCCACGCTCGGATGCATCTTTAAGTACCGGGAGGACATCCAGAAGGTCCACGACGAGGGCATTTCGGAACTCATCGAGAAGGCGAAGGCGCTCAAGGACCGCGCCGTCAGAGGCCCGGCCAACGCCCCCTTCGTCCGCACCTGGAGAACCTGACCGTGCCCGTGACAGACCGCTCCATGCTCGGACGCATCGTCTCCTTCTCCCGCGCCCTCCACCGGGCCGGCGTGGAGGTGACCGCCGGGCACGTCATCGACCTCTGCCGGAGCCTCGGCTACGTCCCGATCAGCAGCCGGACCGACTTCTACCTGACGGCCCGGGCCAACCTCGTCTCGCGGCAGGAGGACATGGAGACCTTCGACCAGGTCTTCCGGGTCTTCTGGGAGTCCGCCCTCCAGGACCTCCAGCCCGACCCCGGCGACTCGGACGAGAACGCCTGCGGGGAGGACGCCGCCGGCGAGGGGGAGATGGAGAAACAGATCGACACCCTCGACCTGGCCGAGGAGGACCCGGAGGCCGAGGAGGCCGACGAGACCGAGTCCATCGGCTACAGCCCCGATGAGGCGCTGGCGCAAAAAGACCTCGCCGCCCTCACCGACCGGGAGATCGAGGAGGCCCGCAAGGTCATCGCCGCCATCGTGGACATCATCTCCACCAAGATCAGCCGGCGCCGCATGCCCGCCCGGCGGGGGAGGGAGATCGACTTCCGCCGGACCTGGCGGCGCAACATCGTCTACGGGAAGGACGGCGTCAACATCGCCACCCGGCGGCGGAAGATCAAGAAGACGCGCCTGATGCTCATCTGCGACGTCAGCGGGTCCATGGACTGCTACAGCAAGTTCCTCATCCAGTTCATTTACGGCCTCAAGCGGGAGCTGAAGAGCGTGGAGGTCGCCGTCTTCAGCACCCGCCTCACGATCATCTCCCACCTCCTCCGCACCAAGGGCGTGGAGGAGTCGCTCACCGAGGTCGCCCACTCCGTGCAGGACTGGGCCGGCGGCACCGACATCGGCAAGAGCCTGCGGGAGTTCAACGAGAAGTTCAGCCGGGACATGCTCCGGAGCAACACCGTCGTCGTCATCGTCAGCGACGGCTGGGACCGGGGCGACGCCGACCTGATGCGCCGGGAGATGGAGCGCCTGCGCCGGCGCTCTTACAAGGTGATCTGGCTCAACCCCCTCCTGGGCAGCCCCGGCTATCAGCCCCTCTGCCTGGGCATGAAGACCGCCCTCCCCTACCTGGACTACTTCCTCCCGGCGCACAACCTCCAGAGCCTGGTGGAACTGGCCCGGACGCTGCGGGAGGTGTGGATCTGAAAGGAAGCGCGATCATGCAAGACATCTTCAAGGAAGCTTTGGAAATCGTCTCTCGCGGAGAGCGGGCGGCCCTCTCGACCATCGTGTCGAGCAAGGGGTCCCTCCCCATGAGCAAGAAGGCCAAGATGCTCATCAGGCCCGACAACAGGATCGTCGGCACCGTGGGCGGGGGCTGTCTGGAGGCCGACGTCTGGGCTGAAGGGAGGCGGGTCCTGGAGACCGGCGTCCCCACCCTGCAACATTTCATCCTCACCGAGAAGCACGCGGGCGAGAACGGCCTGAACTGCGGCGGCAACGTCGAGATCTTCACCGAGCCGGTCACCGCCGGGCGGTCCAGGCCCATCCTCGAGGAGATCGTCCGCCTGGAGCGGGAGGACCAGTCCGCAATCCTGGCCACCCTCGTCTCCGGCGGCGGCGAGGAGGTCCCCTCCAAGCTCCTGGTCCGCAGGGATGGCACCACCTTCGGGACCCTCGGCAGCCCTTCCCTCGACCTGCGCGTCAGACAGGAGATCGGCGATGAGATCGACGAGAACCTCCTGA
This sequence comes from uncultured Gemmatimonas sp., assembly GCA_964428665.1. Taxonomy (GTDB): domain Bacteria; phylum Latescibacterota; class UBA2968; order SICM01; family SICM01; genus SICM01. Next base: position 2,105 of record CAYRZX010000404.1, on the reverse strand, counting down.
AGGTCCTGAGCGTGGAGGTCGAGACCCCCGCCGGCCCCAAGGAGGTCCGCGTCTTCCTCGAATCCATCGTCCCGGCGCCCACCCTCTACCTCTTCGGCGGCGGACACGTCTCCCTCCAGATCGCCCGGATCGCCAGCGCCGTCGGCTTCCGCATTGTCGTCGTGGACGACCGCCCGATGTTCGCCAACAGGGAGCGCTTCCCGGAGGCCGACGAGACCCTCGTTCTGGACATGGAGACCTGTCTCGACCACCTCGAGGTCGACGAGCAGTCCTACCTCGTGGCCGTCACGCGGGGCCACCAGCACGACAAACCCGTCATCCGGCAGGCCGTCCGGACCAACGCGAAATACATCGGCATGATCGGCAGCCGGCGCAAGATCGCGCTGATGTGGAAGCAACTGGAGGAGGAGGGCATCCCCCGCGCCCGCCTCGAGGAGGTCCACTCCCCCATCGGCCTGGACATCGGGGCGGACAACCCGGAGGAGATCGCCGTCAGCGTCGTGGCCGAACTCATCGCCGTCCGCCGGGCCGGGGGCAAGCCTGTACACATTGAGACGAAGGTGCGAGAGACCGTCCCTGCATAGCGAGGAGACCCCTTGCTCAACACCGTCAACTTCCTGTTCTCCCTCCTGGTCCTGGTGTTCCTGGTCGGCAATGCATTTGCCCGCCGGGCAGAGGGGCACCGCTCGGCATCCACAATCGCACTCGTCCTGGCCGCCTTCGCCCTCGTGGTCTGCCTCTGGAACTACGCGTCGCCCGGCGTCTCCGCGCCTTCGGCCAGCTCCCCGTCGGGGGATGCAGTCCGCATCCTGGCGCGGCTCGACAGCCTCGACGCCCACGTCCGCGCCCTGCGCCAGGACATCGACGTTGTCCAGCGCCGGGTCTGGTACCTCTCCAGGGGGCAGGAACAGCCGGAGGTCCTCCAGCCGCCACCGGACAGCCTTCGGTAAATATCTTTCCATGTCCGACCAGACCGCACCCGCCTCCCAGCCGGAGCGCCGCGCCTCGGCCCGGTTCATCCACGCCTCTGCCGCAAGCGGCATCCACTCCCGCCTCCCCGCCCAGTTCGACCTCTACGTCTCCCGGACCGACCTCCTCTACCCCGCCCAGGGGCCTCTGCCTGCGCGCGTGTCGCTCCCCTGCGCCGTCCCCCCGGCCACCCGGACCACGCAGGAACTCATCCGGGACTTCAAGGAGACCATGCGCGGGAACCCCGTGCCGGACCAGGTCGTCCACGTCACCAAGCCCTACATGGACCAGCGCAGCCTTCGCATCGTCCCGATGGTCCTGGGTCGCGCCAAGGTGCTGGGTCTGGACCGGGACCGGCCGGACGAGAGGTCCATCTTCATCCGAAAACCCCCCAAGATGAACCCGGACACCGGCGACCCCGACGCCCTCGGGGGGGGGGACGTGATCGTCCTGGGGTTCTCCGTAACGTCCACCTCTGGAGCGCCTCCCCGCTATGTCGAGATGGTGGCCGAGGTCCTCCGGGTGGCCCTGGAGCACCTCGTGCTCAGGCCCCGTTATATCCGGCAGGAGGAGGGGAGGCGGGTCGAGCTGATCGACTTCAGCGCCGGGGGGGTCAAGGTCGCCGCCGACGACGCCCTGATGGCCTTTCTGTCCGAAGGCGCCGATGCCCCCCTCTCCCCGGACGACCCCCTCGCCCCTGTCCGCTACGCCGGCCTGAGATTGACCTTTTACATCGTCCGGTCCTCGGTCTATGGGCTCGACATGTACCGCACCGACCTCCCGATGAAGGCCTCCCTCCTCGGCCAGATCGTCCGGGCCGACCTGGTGGCCTCCGAACAGGGCTTGAAGGTCCAGTCCCTCGGTCTCAAATTTACCTACGACCCCTCCGAATTCTCGATCAAGACCCACGCCTACGAAAAGTGGACGCGCATCCGGGAGGTCTATCAGAGCCAGCACTTCTCGGACGTGCACAGCGCCCTGTCGGGCCGCAAAAAATCGACCCTCCCGGACCCGGAACTGTTCGAGAGGGCCAAAAAATTGTTCGAGCGCTCCAAACTCCGCCGCCGCGCCAACGCCCGGTGGCTGATCCGGACGACCCTCGGCCTCGCGGATCAGAAGCGAACGGAGATCGAGTC
>CAYRZX010000403.1:0-5959 GCA_964428665.1 uncultured Gemmatimonas sp. | reverse complement strand
GGCGCGACGCAAGGGCATTGCTCCAGAAGACGGATCATCCAGAGGTTTCCATTGCGGCCTAACGCCTCTCCTGAGCCCTGGTGGTTAGCCCTTCTGCGTCGCGCCCTTTGTTTTTTTAACAAGGCTGCTCCCCCTTCCCTTTAGGGAAGGGGGCCGGGGGGTTAGGTCTCGTTCTCCAGATCGACCATGCCCACGGAAAAGACTTCGATCCCGGGGACGATCTCGTTGTAGGAGAGGACCGTCAGGCTGGGGAAGGTCGTCTCCGTCAGGCGGCGGAAGGCGAGGCGGATCGTGGGGGCCGTCAAAACGAGGGGCTGCTGGCCGTTGGAGACCATGCCGTCGATCAGGCCGGCCATCCGCTCGAAGAGTCTCCGGGCCAGGTCGGGCGCAAGGGCCACCTTGATCCCGGCCACGGTGTTCTGGATGGACTCGGGGATGAGGCCCTCCACCTTCGGGGAGACCGTGAGGGCCGGGAGGGTCCCGTCCGGGGTCTGATAGAGCTGGCAAATGGTCCGCCCGAGGGCCGTCCGGACGTACTCCGCCAGGATCTCCGGGTCTTTGGTGATGGGGGCGTAGTCGGCGGTGGTCTCCAGGACCGTCACCATGTCCCGGATGGGGACGCGCTCCTTGAGCAGGTTCTGGAGGATCTTCTGGACGCCGCCGAGGGAGATCTGTTCGGGGATCAGCTCGCTCACCACTGCCGGGAAGTCCTTCTTCACGCCGTCGATGAGGGCCTGGACGTTCTGGCGGCCGAGGATCTCGTGGGCGTGCGACCGGATGACCTCCGTCAGGTGGGTGGCGAGCACCTCGTCCGGCCCCACCACGTTGTAGCCGAGGAGTTCGGCGCGCTCCCGGTTGGCCTCGGTGATCCACCGGACGGGCAGGCCGAAGGCGGGGTCCGTGGCCTCTACCCCCTCGATGGGGCCCTCGGCGTAGCCGGGGTCCAGGGCCATGTATCCTTTCACGTGAAGCTCCGCCTCCGAGACCTTCACCCCCCGAATCCTGATGACGTAGGTGCTGGGCTTGAGCTGGATGTTGTCCCGGATGCGGACCGGGGGGACGACGATGCCCAGGTCGAGGGCGGTCTGTTTCCGGATCATAGTCACCCGGTCGAGGAGGTTGCCGCCCTGCTGGGGGTCGACCAGGGGGATCAGGCCGTAGCCGATCTCGATCTCCAGGGGGTCCACGTGGAGGTAGTCCTCCACCTTCTCCTCCGGGGTCTTCTTCTCCGCGGCCTCGGTCTTGGCCTGGGTCTCCTGGGCCGCGCTCTGCTGCGCCCGGCTGGTGGCGTAGGCCACGGTCCCCGACAGGGCGGAGAGGATCAGGAAGGGGATGGACGGGAGGCCGGGGACGAGGGCGAAGGCGAACAGGACGGCGGCGGCCACCATGATGGCCCTGGGCCTGGCGGTGAGTTCGCGGGTCAGGTCGCGGCCCAGGTCGGCCTCGGAGGCGGCGCGGGTGACCAGGATGCCGGCGGCGGTGGAGGCGATCAGGGCCGGGATCTGGGTCACCAGGCCGTCGCCGATGGTCAGGAGGGTGTAGGTCTGCGCGGCCTCGTTCAGGGTCATCCCGCGCTTCAGGACGCCGATGGCGAACCCGCCGACGATGTTGACCAGGACGATCAGGATGCCCGCTATGGCGTCGCCCCGGACGAATTTGCTGGCGCCGTCCATGGCCCCGTAGAAGTCCGCCTCGCGGGAGACCTCCCTCCGCCTGCGGCGGGCCTCCTCGTCGTTGATCAGGCCGGCGTTCAGGTCGGCGTCGATGCTCATCTGCTTGCCGGGCATGGCGTCGAGGGTGAAGCGGGCGGCCACCTCGGCCACACGGCCCGCGCCCTTGGTGATCACGACGAACTGGATGATGACGATGATCAGAAAGATGACCAGGCCGAGGACGTAGTCCCCGCTCACGACGAAGGTCCCGAACGCCTGGATCACCTGCCCCGCGTAGCCCTGGCCCAGGACCAGGCGGGTGGAGGCCACGTTGAGGGAGAGGCGGAAGAGGGTGATGACGAGGAGCAGGCCGGGGAAGACGGACAGCTCCAGGGGGCGGGTGACGTAGAGCGTCATCAGGAGGATGATCAGCGTCAGCGCGATGTTGAACGTCAGCAGGACGTCCATCAGGAACGGGGGCACCGGGATGACCATCACGGCCAGGATGAGGATGACGGCGACCGCGAAGAGGATGTCGCTGTAGCGCCCGATGCGTTCCATGAACTGGATCAAGGGAGGAGACTCCGGGAAAAGGATCAGGGATCAGGGCTGACCATTTACAATATAGATACATCCCAGCGGAAAGACAAGCCGCAAGTTTTCAGACCCTCTGCCGCTTCAGCCGGAACACGTAGGCCAGGACCTCGGCCACGGCGCGGTAGAGGTCCTCCGGGATCTCCCGGCCCACGTCCACGGCCTTGTAGAGGGCCTGCGCCAGGGGGGGGTTCTCCACGAGGGGCACGCCGGCCTCCTCCGCGAGTTCCCGGATCTTCTGGGCGATCAGGTTCTGCCCCTTGGCCACCACCGTGGGGGCGGCCATCTGCCCCGCGTCGTAGCGCAGGGCCACGGCGTAGTGGGTGGGGTTGGTGATGACGACGTCGGCCTGCGGGACCTCCGCCATCATCCGTTTCCGGGCGGCCTCCCGCTGGAGCGCCCGGATGCGCGCCCGCACCTGCGGGTCCCCCTCGGTCTGCCTCAACTCCTCCTTGATCTCCTGCTTGGACATCCGGATGCTCCGCTCGAACTCCCACCGCTGGTAGAGGTAGTCGAGCACGGCCAGCAGGGCCAGAAACAGGGCGACGCGGATGCCCACCTGGAAGGTGAGGTCCCCCATCAGGTGGAAGATGCGGCCCACGCCGGACTCGGACATCGTGGCGAGGTCCGCCATCCGCTTCATGACCTCCCGGTAGGAGATGTAACCGACGATGGCGATCTTGAGCAGTCCCTTGAGGGACTCCACCAGCGCCCGCTTGGAGAAGAGCCGGCCCAGGCCCGCCGCCGGGTCGATGCGGCTGAGCTTGGGGGTGAGGGCCTCGGAGGAGAAGACAAAGCCGACCTGCGCCAGGTTGACGGCGAGGGCGGCGACGCTGATGATCAGGAGGATGGGCCAGGAGATGGTGAACGCCATCTCAGCCCACCGGCGGAGATGGACCGGGAGGCTGTCCCGGGACAGGGTGATCCCGTAGCCCTGGCTGAGGGTCTCGGCGGTGAACAGGCTGAGGTCCCTGAAGAGGGTCTCCCCCACGAAATGGATTGCCAGAAGGCCCGCCAGGATGATGGCGACGGAGTTCAGCTCCGTGCTGTGGGCCACCTGCCCCTGTTTGCGGGCCTCCTCGCGGCGTTTTGGGGTGGCCTGTTCGGTGCGTTCCTGGAAGGATTCTTCGGCCATATTATTTTTTATGTAGGCCGGATCGCCGATCCGGCCCTACAATTATCTGCCTGACATCAACCTGAGCACCGTGCTGAGGTCCCGCTCCAGGCCGCCGAAGAGCGCGACCAGGGCGGAATAAAACATCGGGAGCGTGACCATGAGCGCTGCGATCCCGACGACGATCTTGAGGGGGAAGCCCACGACGAAGACGTTCATCTGCGGGACCGTCCGGGCGACGATGCCCAGGGCGAGCGTGGTCAGGAAGAGCGTGGCCGAGACGGGGGCGGCCAGCTGCACGGCGATGACGAAGACCTTGCCCGTCAGGGCGATCAGGCTCTGGCCGAGCAGGTCGGGCATCTGCGCCCCCCCCAGGGGGACCAGGTCGAAGCTGGCGGCCAGGCCGCGCAGGAGGATGTGATGGCCGTTGACCAGCAGGAAGATGACCACGGCCAGGAGGCTCTGGAACTCGCCGACGATGGAGACCTGCTCTGCCGAGAGGGGGTCGATGAGGTTGGCCACGCCGAAGCCGATGTCGAGGCCCACCATCTCCCCGGCGAACCTCACCCCGATGAAGATCAGGAGGGACACGAACCCGATCAGCATCCCCATCAGCAGCTCCTTGACGAGCGCCAGGACGAGGAGGAGCAGGTGGGGATGGGCCTTGAGCGTCAGCGGGACGACGGGGAAGAGGGCCACGGCCACCATCAGCGCCACGCCGATCTTGACCTGGCTGACGACGCTCCGATGCCCGAAGATCGGGGCAATGGTCAGAATCCCCATCACCCGCAGGAAGACGAACAGGAAGCGCTCAAAGTTGTCGAGGGTGTAATTAAGGATGTCCACGGTAAAAAACAGTGATGAGTGATGAGTGATGAGTGCCCCACCCTTCTCCAGGGTTACAAGAGGAGGAGGGGCAGGGTCTGATCACTGACCACTGACCACTGTTCCTATCTTGCAATGTTCGGGATGTCCATCATCAGCCGGGTCATGAAGTCGATGATCTGCTGCATGATCCAGGGCAGGGTGATGATCAGCGCGCCGGTGACGGCGATGATCTTGGGGATGAAGGTCAGCGTGACCTCGTGGATCTGGGTGACGGCCTGAAGGATGCTGATGCCGATGCCCACGACCAGGCCGGCCAGCAGCATCGGCGCGGAGACGAGGAGCATGAGGTAGATGGCCTCGCGTCCGATCTGAATCACGTACTGAGGGGTCATGAAAGGCTCCTTATTTTCAGCGGAAGCTCATCACCAGGGACCGCACCACGAGGTTCCAGCCGTCCACGAGGACGAAGAGCAGCAGCTTGAACGGCAGCGACACGGAGATGGGCGGGAGCATGAGCATCCCCATCGACAGGAGCGTGCTGGAGACGACCATGTCGATGATGATGAAGGGGATGAACAGGACAAAGCTGATCTGAAAGGCCGTCTTCAGCTCACTGATCACGAAGCTGGGGATGAGCACCCGGTTGGGGATGTCGTCGGGCGTCCGGGGCTGGGGCATCTTGGCCAGGCGCACGAAGAGGGCCAGGTCTTTCTCGCGGACCTGTTTCAGCATGAATTTCCGGAGCGGCTCCATGCCCCTTTTCAGGGCCACGCTGTAGTCGATCTGCTCGTCTATGTAGGGCTGCACGGCCTGCGTGTAGACCTGCTCAAAGGTCGGGGTCATGATGAACAGGGTGAGGAACAGCGCCAGCCCGACGATGACCTGGTTGGGCGGGATCTGCTGCGTCCCGATGGCCAGGCGCAGGAACGAGAGGACGGTGACCACCCGCGTGAACGAGGTGAGCATGATGAGGATCGCGGGGGCCAGCGTCAGGACGGTCAGGACGAAGATGATCTGGAGGGTGACCGCGGCCTCTTTGGGTTTGGCCGTCTGCCCGACCTCGATGCTGATCCGGGGGAGGCCCTGGGCGAGGAGGTCCCCCGCCCAACCGAGCAGGAATAAAAGACAGAGACCGGCGATCAGCCCTGCTCCCCACCCTGAACGGGGGAAGCGGGGAAGCGGAGAAGCGGGGAAGCAGAGAGCGGTTCTTTCGCCGATTCTCCGGTTCTCCCTTTCTCCGTTTCGGGGGGTGAGGAGTGAGGTGGTCATGAGCGGTCCTTTGAGAGCCGGGATTTCAGCCCTCCGAGCAGGTCGGACAGCCGCGCCGTCTCCTGCCCGACCTCCGAGCAGGCCGAAAGGGTCTCCGCCAGGTCCAGTTCCGCGAGGGGCGTTATCGCAGATTCCGTGACCCCCACGGCCAGCGCCCGGTCCCCCACGCGGAGGACGTAGACCGCCTTCTTGGGGGCGATGTAGGTCCGTCCGAGCACGTCCACCAGTCCGTCGCCTCCGGTGGGTCGAACCCCTACGCCGGAGAAGCGGCGCATGACCCAGACCGCCCCCCAGATCAGCAGGACGATGAAGGCGAGCGAGATGGCGACCCGGAACAGGAGGCCGATCAGGCTCGTCTCTCCCCCCACCGGGGGGGGATTGCTCCAGGCCTCTGCCGGGGGGTCTGCGGCCCAGGCGATGGAGGCGGGCAGGGGCACCATAATGAAAAAGATGAAGAGGAGGGCCGTCTGGAGAAGGCGTCGCGAGGGCATCGGGTCTCCTT
>CAYRZX010000402.1:0-5992 GCA_964428665.1 uncultured Gemmatimonas sp. | reverse complement strand
CGGTGTCGATTCATCCCCGCAGCAAGCTGCGGGGCATTCTCGACGGTTTAGTAAACTCCCTCGCTCCCTCTACCAAGTCCGCCTGCGGCGGACTCCCCCAGCCCGGCCCCGCCGGGCTTTTCAAATGTAGCGCAGGGCCGGGGTCGCGACCTCAACGGGAGCGACAGGCGGGGTGGCTTCAGTCCCGCGCTACAGGGCAGGGAGCCTTATTTCATGGCTTCTCCGAAACCACCTTGCGGACCTCCTCAGTGATCAGCGGCAACAGGTCCAGCGCGTCAGCCACGACGCCGTAGTGCGCCACGTTGAAGATGGGGGCCTGCGGATCGGTGTTAATGGCTACAATGAGAGAGGCGTCCTTCATCCCCTCCACGTGCTCCGGAGCGCCGCTGACGCCGGCCGCCAGGTAGAGCCTGGGCTTCACGATCGCGCCCGACTTCCCCACCTGCCGGGAGAGCGGCAGCCACCCCTGGTCGATCACCGGGCGCGAGCCGCACACCGCCCCGCCCAGCGCCCGCGCCAGCTCCCCGGCCAGGGCGAGGTTGTCCTGACTCTGGATGCCGCGCCCCACGGCCACCAGGACCTCCTGCCGGGCGATGTCCACGTCGCCCGCCTCAGGTTCGATGAAGTTCTTGAAGACCGCTCGCGGAGCCTCCGGCAGAGACACGGCCACCTCCTCGACGGAAGGCGTTCGCTCCGCACGCCCCTTTTCCGCCGGCCTTGCGCCGGGCAAAATACCCAGGACCGTCGGCCCCCCCCCCGCGACGACGATGGCCTCCATCTTGCCGCCGTACAGCACGCAGCGCGCCTGAAGCCTGCCGTCCTGAACCTGCGCATCCTTGCAAAAGCTGATGAAGGGGGCCTGCAGGTGCGCGGCAAGCGAAGTCGTCACGTCCCAGCTCACATTGGTGAGGGGCGTCAGAATGGCCGTCGGCCCCCTCTCCCTGACCAGCTGCCCCAGAACCCGACAGGAGGCCTCGGCCGGAGGCCCGGCCAGGGCGGGATGGTCAACGCAGAGGACCCCATCCGCAAGCCCCAGCGTCTCCGCCAGCCCTTTTACCTCGTGCCCGAGCAGAACGGCCTGGAGTCCACGCCCCAGCCCCTCCGCCACCTCGCGCCCCAGGGCCAGCATCTCATAGGTGATCTCGGAGACCTGCCCCTTCCACGCCTCAGCCAGCGCCCAGATATCCCCCGCCACGAGCAATCACCTCCTCACAGCAGTCCGCGCTCCGCAAGGACCTCACAGACCTTTCCGGCCACCTCCTCAGACGTGCCCTCCAGCATCTCCGCGTGTTCGGTCGCCTCGGGCTTCGCCAGATGCAGGACCTCCACCGGGACCGCTTCGACCTCGCCAGCGGACGGGACAGCCTCAATCTTTTGAGACTTCATCGCCGCCCGCACCCTGGCGACGGGCACGTAGCGGGGCGGCCTCTCCGCCGCCTGGACCCCCAGCACGGCGGGAAGCAGGACGCCGAACTCCCCGCGCACGCCGCCCGCATACTCCTTGACCAGCGTCGCCTCTCCCCCGGACACTTCCACGCGGGTCACGAGCCCCAGGTAGGGCAGATTCAGCTCGTGAGCGAGGAGAGGCGCAAGGAGCCCGTCCAGGTCGTCAATGGCCTGGCAGCCGGTCAGAACGAGGTCCGCCGGCCACAGGTCGGGAACGGCGGAGAGGGCCTGGGCGAAAAGGGAGGCCGTCGCGCGGGTGTTCAAACCCGCCCCCCCGTCGGAGACCTTGACCGCGCGGTCGGCCCCCTTCGCCAGCGCGGTGAAGAGCGCGTCGTCCATCTCCGGCGCGTCCAGGGCCAGAACCGTCACGCTCCCCCCATAGCGTTCCTTCAGCAGGAGCGCCTCCTCCAGGGCGTGGTCGTCGCGCTCGTTGACCATCAGGCGCAGGAACTCGATGTCCAGCGACCTTCCATCAGGAGCGACCTCCAGCTCCTCCACCACGTCGGGTACCATCTTGAGGAGGACCAGAATGCGCATACCTCACCCCTCCATCGCCTCCGCCAGCAGCTCCGTCACGTCTCTGACGATCATCTTCTTGTCGTAGCCCAGCACCTTCAGGGCGTCCTCGAACCGGGGGACCTCATACGTGCACGAGACGGCGAGCACGTCCGCCCCCGTGGCGACCGCCTCTCTGACCCGCCGCTCCGAGAGCCTCTCGTAGCCCCTGGCTTTATAGTAGGTGTCCAGCCACATCCCGCCCCCGCCCCCGCCGCAGCAGATGGTGTTGACGCGGTTGTGCGTCATCTCCGTCAGCCTGACGCCGGGGATGGCCTGCAGGAGCATCCTCGGCTCGTCATAAAACCCGTTGTGCCGCCCCAGGCAGCAGGAGTCGTGGTAGGTCACTGTGTAGTCCAGCTTCCTGGTGAGCATCGGCTTCAGCCGCTCCAGATGGTGGGCGATGAACGGCGTGGTGTGATCCAGCGGGTAACGGAAACCGAGGTAAGGATAGCGGTGCTGGAAGGCGTCGTAGGCGTGCGGACAGGAGGTGACGAGGCGTTTGAACGAATACTTCTGAAGAATGGCCATGTTGTATTCCATCAGGGTGTTGAACAGCCCCGGCTCCCACGACAGGGGACCGCACTCCCCCGCGCACCGCTCCTCGTTGCCCAGAATGGCGAAGTCGATCCCCAGCGCGTGAAGTATCCTGGCGGTGGCGCGGCTGTTGTCCTGCCCCCGCGGATAGTAGGAGGTGTAACACTCCACAAACCAGAGCACGTCCGCCGGCCTGGGGTCCTCTGCCATGATGCGGATCGGCGCCCCGGCGGTCTTGACCCACGCCGCCCGTTTGCGCGGCGATTCCCCCATCGGGTTGCCGTATCGCAGCTTGCTCTCCAGCGCCCTTTGCAGCTCCGAGGGCATGTCTGGCCGGTGGATGAGGACCTGCTCCTTCACCATCGGCAGGAGGACCCCCGTCAGGTCGATCTTCCGGGGACACTTCGCCGCGCACGCATAGCAGGCGACGCAGTTGAGCAGGCTGTCGCTGGCGAACACCTGCTCCAGCATCCCCGCGCGCAGCATCCCGATGATACGCCTGGGCGGATAGTCCATCGCCTCCCCGTAGGGACAGGCGCCCGCGCACAGCCCGCACTGGATGCAGGTCAGCACCTTCCGTCCCTCAGGAAACTCCCGAAAGTTTTCCAGGGTCATCTCGCCGATCATCTGCTCCGCAGGGACCGCTCCATCGCCCATGGTCTCTCATCTCCTCCCCGTCGGACGCTCAGCGCACGATGTTGAAATCCGCAACACTATCATGATTTTAACATATTGTAATATCCTGAGTTATATAATAGCAAGCCGGATGCCATCTCCGTACGTTTCGGGAGAATGCCGATAAGTGCGGAGGATTCAAGCCGGTTGTGAATCACGTCTTCAGGGGGAAGGAGGGGGGGGAAGGATAATCAGGGACATGGATGTCTCACCGGTGGGACAGAGAAAGGCGCAGGTGAAAACCCCTCCCCTGACGAGCGGCCAGGGCCCAAAAAAAGAGGCGCACCCTCAGGTGCGCCTCACGGCCCTGCAAAAACCGACGGAAGCAATCCCCTCAATAAACTCCGTACTCCTCCACGGCCTCGAAAAACGCCACGACATTCTCCCACGGCACGTCCGGCTCCAGGACGTGCGTGGGGGCCAGCACCAGGCCCGGCCCGAACAGCTCGATCATCTCTTTGACCGTCCGCTTCACATCCCCCGGCCTCCCGAACGGCATCACCGACTGCGTCCCGACCGTCCCCCAGAACGCCAGCCGGTCCCCGTAGCGCCGCCTCAGGTCATTCAGGTCCATGCACTCCGGCTGCACCGGGTTGAGCACCGTCACCCCGGCCTCGATCAGGTCGTCGATGATCAGCCGGATGTCCCCGTCGCTGTGGTACCAGACCGGCAGGTCCGGCCGCACCTCCCGCGCCGCCCGGACCTCCCGCGCCAGCCGGGGCTTGAGAAACCGCCGCCAGACGTCGGGGCGCATCATCAGCCGGTCCTGCATCCCCACGTCGTCCCCCACCCGCAGCATGTCCACCCCGGCCTCGGCGAACCGTCGCGCCCGAAAGCAGTTGTCCTCCGTGATATGATCCAGCACCGCCTCGACCAGCGCCGGGCTGCAGATCATGTCCTCGAACATCTTCTCGAACCCGATGAGCTGCCACGACGTCTCGAAGATATGCCCCGCGAACGCATCCACGAACAGCCCCCGGTCGTGCAGCCGGGCGACCTCCTGCTCCAGATGCGCGTGCCGGTGCGCCGGCGTCACGTCCGGCCAGGGATAGGCCTCCACCTCCCGCGCCGTCCTCGCCCGGCCCAGCAGGAAGACCCGGTGCGTGAAGTGGTAGAAATCCCCCGGCACCGCCGCCGTCCCGTACTCCCCCGTCACCTGTGTGCCTTCAGGCATGTCCTTCAGGTAGGCGTCGAAGTCGGGCCTCTGCGCCGGGGGCCGGAGCCCCACCGACCGCGTCTCCATCCCGAAATACTCCGCCGGGATCTCCTGCCCCGTCGCCCGCCGGAACTTCTCCAGCGCCGCCGGCGTGAACCCCGCCTCCTTCGGGACCCGGTCCGGCGTCTCCCGCCGGACCGCCCTGCCCACCCGCTCCCTCGGCGTCATGCCACACTCCCGGCAAGTATAAGACCTATCCCCCCATCCCCCTTTCCTAAAGGAAAGGGGGAGCAGCCCTGTCAAAACGACTAACGGCGCGACGCAGAAGGGCTAACCACCGGGGTTCAGGTGAAGCATTAGGTGGCAGTGGAAACCTCTGGATGATCCGTCTTCTGGAGCAATGCCCTTGCGTCGCGCCCAGCCCCTCGCGGCGCTTGAGCGAGCGTCCTTCTTTGGTGCGACCTTTCTTGGACGAGCAAGAAAGGTCGCAATGCAGCACGGGAGGAGAGAGATATTCCCCTACATCTTCATCTCCCGCCCCGCTTCGTACAGAGCCAGGATGTTCTCCACCGGCACATCCGGCTGGATATTGTGCACCGCGTTCAGGACGTAGCCCCCGCCCTTTCCCAGGTCCCCCACCCGCCGCCGCACCTCCGCCCGCACCTCCCCCGGCGTCCCCCTGGGCAGGACCCGAAAGTTGTCCACCCCGCCCCAGAAACTCAGCCGATTCCCAAACACCCGCTTGAGCCGGGCCGTATCCCCCATCTCCGCCGCCGACACCTGCACGGGGTTCAAAATGTCCACCCCCAGATCGATGATCTCCGGCAGGATGGCGTAGACCGACCCGCACGTGTGATAGAAGATCCTGGCCTTCGTCCGTTCCCGCAGAAACGTGAACTGCCGCCTCTGGAGCGGCCAGATCAGCTCCCGGTACATCTTCGGCGACACCATCGGCGCGCGCTGCATGCCCACGTCGTCCCCCACGGCCACCACGTCGATCAGGTCCCCCACCGCGCCCAGATAGTGCCCGGCCATCCGGAGCGACAGGTCCAGGACCCGCTCCATCAGCTCCGTCGCAAATTCGGGCCGCAGCGCCAGGTCCTCGAACCACCCTGAGAACCCCCGCAGGTATTGAGAGATATGGATCCATCCCCCCGGGCAGTGCCCCACCACCGCGTAGTCGGTCTCCTCCCGGAGCTTCCGCGCCTCCTCGCGCAACCCCCGGTAGCGCCCCGGGTCGTCCGGGTCCGGCCAGGGGTAAGCCCCCAGGTCCCGCGACGTCGGCTCCTCGGAGAACGGCGAAGTGTCCAGGTCAAAATAATACCCGTTGGCCGACCGCCGCCGGATCACCCCCCACTCGTCCCGCCAGCGCCCGTCCGGCAGCGTCGCGTCCGCCGACCGGTCCGGCCCCCGCACGAAGACACCGCGCGTGTCCACGTCCAGCGCCCGCAGGACCTCCTCATCCACCTTCACGGCCTGCTGGATCTTGTCCGTGATCACCGTCTCCCGCTCGACCCCAAAGCGCCGCTTCAGCCTCTCGTACTCCGCCGCCACGACGCTCGTCACCCGCGTCGCCCCCAGGTCCATCGGCACGCGGTCCGGCGTCTCGTGATTCAGCGCAGC
>CAYRZX010000401.1:0-5992 GCA_964428665.1 uncultured Gemmatimonas sp. | reverse complement strand
AGGAGCAGGTCGAACGCCTGCGGGCCGACGATGGACCAGGTGCCGAGGCTGACTTCTTGACACTCCCATGCTTGAAAGCGTGGAATTCTCGGTGGTAGACCTAAGCCGCCGAGCTACACACGAGATAAGGATGAAACCTTACGCCTCGTGTGGGGGGTGCCATGTCCCCAACTACAGGGACGAGTCCCTGATACGTTTGCTCTTGCTCAAGGAGGACATGCCCAACAGGTTTTACCCCGCGCAGGGCTATCGGCGCGGGAACCTCATACCTGTTCTATTTTCAAAGAGCGGGTGTTGCGCCGCAGAACGCATCTGCGGTTCCGTGCGCCCTCTGTGGGGCGAACGTCAACGAAGAAGATATGATGTTCCATCTAAAACTTCAAGTTAAAAAAGACGCGACTCATCCCTCGCATACAGGGGGTCGTGCACGCCCTCGAAAAAGGCGTGGCGGGGGACGAAGCCGAGGTAGGGGATCGTCAGGGGCGGGGTGATGTCGATGCGGGACGCGCCGGCGGTGAGTCCTTCGTTCATGCGGTCAGCCTCTCCTCCTGGCCGCCAGGCCCCCGGCGACCTTGCGGATGGCCCCGGCCATGTCCAGGATGTCCTCGCGGGACATGTGCTCGTGGATGCCGAGGGTGACCATCCGGCGGAGGGCCTCCTCGGTGCGCGGGCAGAGGCCTTTTCCGTATTCGATCTGACGCCCTCCGTGACATCCGTCGAGGGGGTGGTGGGAGTCGCCAAAGGTGACTTTTTGGGCGAGGGCCTCCATGCACATGAAGATCGGCTCGCCGATGTAGCCGGACCCGGCGGGGACGCCCTCGGCGCGGAGGGCTTCGGCGAATGTCTTTCCCTCGCCTTCGGTGATGCGGAGGGGGTAGGACCAGTAGGTGTGTTTTCCCCCGCGGGTGACGGGGGGAGGCTCCACGCCCGGCGCGCCCCGGATGGAGGCGGAGAGGAGGTCTCCCAGCTCGTTTCTCCTGCGGGCCACGTCGCGGACCTTGTTGAGTTGCACCAGGCCGACGGCGGACTGGAGCTCCGTGATGCGGTAGTTGGGGGCCAGGAAGCGGTATGCCCGCGCTCCCCAGCCGGGTTGCCGGGACCACCCCTTGTCCCGGAAGAGGGCCATGCGTTCGGCGAGGGTTTCGTCGCGAGTGACGGTGACGCCGCCGTCGCCGGTGGTCATGTGCTTGGACTGCTGGAGGCTGAAGCAGCCGATGTGGCCGATGGTCCCCAGGAGTCGGCCCCTGTACTCCGTGACGTGCGCCTGGCTGCAGTCTTCGATCAGGAGGAGGTTGCGCCGCTGCGCGATGTCGAGCAGGGCATCCATGTCGCAGGGGTTGCCGAACAGGTGGACGGCCAGGATGGCCCGCGTGCGAGGGGTGACCTTCGCCTCCACGTCCTTCGGGTCCACGTTGTAGGTATGGTCCACGTCGGCGAAGACGGGGATGGCGTTCTGGTAGAGGATGGGGACGATGGTGCCGGCATCGGTGATGGGCGCGGTGATGATCTCGTCGCCGGGGTTGGGGTTGACGGTCCCGACGGCGATGTGGATGGCCGCGGTGCCGGAGGTGGAGGCGACGGCGCAGGGGACGCCGTAGAGGTCGGCGAACTTCTTCTGGAACTCCTCGGTCATGGGGCCGCCCAGGCCGAAGAGGTTCTGCGAGCGGATGGCCTTTGCGACCATCTCCACCTCCTCCTCGCCAAAGGGGGCGCGTTTCGGGAAGGGTTTCGTGCGGACGGGTGAGCCGCCGTCGAGGGCAAGCTGAGATGCGCTCATGGAAAGGCTCCTTGCAGGGGTCGGGGTCAGAGATCAGGCCCTCTCCCGTACGTACGGGAGAGGGAGGGGGCGCCAAGGGCCTCATCCACAGGTTTGGGGGAGGGTGAGGGCCGTATACTCACACGCGAATATATATCCCCCGAACTGTCTGTGCAAGCTCATTGACAGAACCGAAGAGAGGTATTATCATGGTAGGGGCGACTGGTGGTCGCCCCTGCACCCATCGTGAGGATGTTCCGTGACCGAGAAGAGCGCATACGCGGCGGCGGGGGTGGACATCGAGGCCGCCGATGCCACCAAACGCCGCATGAGGTCCATCATCCGATCCACGTTCGGGCCGGAGGTGCTGGCGGACATCGGGGGGTTCGGGGGGCTGTTCGCGCCGGCGTGGGCGTCCTACCGGGAGCCGGTGCTGGTCTCCAGCGTGGATGGGGTGGGCACCAAGCTGAAGGTCGCGTTTATGACCGGCATCCACCACACGGTGGGGGCGGACCTGGTGTATCACTGCGCGAACGACATCCTCGTGCAGGGGGCGAGGCCGCTGTTCTTCCTGGACTACATCGGCGCGGGGGGACATGCCCCGGAGGTGGTCCTGGCCGTGGTGTCCGGGGTGGCCGAGGGGTGCCGGCGCGTGGGGTGCGCGCTGATCGGCGGGGAGACGGCCACGATGCCGGACTTTTACAGGCCCGGAGAGTACGACCTGGCGGGCACGATCGTGGGGATCGTGGAGCGCGCGCGGATCGTGGACGGGTCCGCGATCCGGCCCGGCGACGCGCTGATCGGGCTGGCCTCGGACGGCCTCCACACGAACGGCTACTCGCTGGCCCGGCGGCTGCTGTTCGAGGTGGCGGACATGACGCCGGAGACGCGGGTGGAGGCCTGGGGCGCGACGGTGGGCGAGGAGTTGTTGAAGCCGCACCGCTGCTACGTCGGGCCGGTGTTTCATCTCCTGGACCGGGCGCCGGTCCGGGGCATGGCGCACATCACCGGGGGCGGGCTGGTGGACAACCTGCCCCGCGTCCTCCCCTCCGGCCTGGCCGCCCGCATCGAGAAGGGGACCTGGCCGGTTCCTCCGGTCTTCACCACGCTGAAGGCGATGGGGGACGTGAGCGAGGCGGAGATGTACCGGGTGTTCAACATGGGGGTCGGGTTCGTCGTGGCCGTGCCGGAGGACCGGGCGGGGGAGGCGCTCGACCTCCTCCGGGCGCAGGGGGAGCGGGCCTACCGGATCGGGACGGTGGTGGAGGGGACGGGAGGCGTGGAGGTCGTGTGAGGGGCGCGGGGATTCATCCCCGCGCCAGGGGTGTGGAGGGGGATGTTTTTTTGTAGCCCAGGGATGGGAACGCGACCTCATGGGAGCGTTAGGTGGGGAGGTATTCATCGCCGGGAAGATTTTGTAGCGCGGCGATTCATCGCCGCGAACCAGGAGAAAGGCCATGCCCGACGTTCTCAAGCTGGCGTTCGTGGGCTGCGGGGCGATTGCCAGGTTCCATCTGGACGGCATCCAGGCCTCGTGCAGCCATAAAGTCAAGGTGACCGCCGCCGTGGACCCGGATCGCGCGAAGGCCGGGCGGATCGCGGCGGAGACCGGCGCTCAGGCCTTTCCGTCGCTGGCGGAGGCCGTGGCCGGGGGGGACTTCGACGCGGTGGACATCATGGTCCCGCACGACCTGCACGAGGGGGTGGCCGCGCAGGCCTTTCAGGCGGGCAAGCACGTGCTGCTCGAAAAGCCGATGGCCCCCACGCTGGAGGCCTGCGACCGAATCCTGACGGCGGCGAAGGCCGCGGGCACGGTCTTCATGGTCGCCGAGAACGCCCAGTACTGGCCGGAGATTGTCAAGGCCAAGGAGTTGATCGACGCAGGGGCCGTCGGGGAGGTCATCACGGCCCGCGCCGCCTTCGTGGTCGAGTTCGACGAGTACTGGTTCAGGGAGAAGAGGCCCTGGCGGTTCGAGAAGGTCCGCACGGGCGGGGGGATCACCATCGACGGCGGCTCCCACTGGATCCGGCCCCTGCGGATGTGGATGGGGGAGATCGAGGAGGTCGTGGCGGAGATCGGGCATCCTCTCAAACGGATGGAGGGGGAGTCCCTGGTCCGCGCCCTCTTCCGGTTTCGGTCGGGGAAAGTCGCCGGTTTCGACGCGATGATGGTCGAGACGGTGTTCGCGCCGGAGCCCTGGTGGCGCGTCACCGGGACGAAGGGGGAGATCGTGATCGAGGGGGGGTTCGCCGGGGGGATCAGGCTGTTTGACGCCGAGAACCGGGGGGGGAGGCTGATGGCCGAGCCGCAGGGGTACGCCAGGTCTTTTGGGCCGGAGTTGAACGACTTCGCGGAGGCGGTGTTGCGCGGCAAGCCCCTGGAGGCCGGCCCGGACTATGCGCTGGGCGAGGTGCGCACCGCGCTGGCCATCTACCGGTCTGCCGAGGGCAAACGATGGGAGAAGGTGTGGGGATGAGGCCACGAGACATTTATTTCTATTGTTTGTAAAGGCTTCGTCCTCTATATTAAGAGCGATTCTTTGGACGATATTGAGGAGCGACAACCTGTTATGTGGAACTGGTTGCGGAAACTTTTCAAGGGGGCATCCCCTGCCCCGGGCACTCCGCTGGCGCGGGGCACGGTCAAGCGCATCGTCCGGGACAGGGGGTTCGGGTTTATTCGGAGTAGCGACGGCAAGGAGGTCTTCTTCCACAGGTCGGCGCTGGTCGGGCTGGACATCGGCCGTCTGTCAGAGGGCCAGAAGGTGGAGTTCGTGCTGGAGGAGAGCCCCAAAGGCCCCAGGGCCTCGAAGGTGAGAATCGTGAAGGCAGAAGGCAACAAAAACAAGACCTGAGTCCTGAGTTCCGAGTCCTGAGTAAAGCCTTAAAGTCCTCTCTGTTTTTCACTCAGCACTCAGGACTCAGGACTCAGAACTTTTTCAGTATTTCCACAATCCGCTCCGCCGCACGCCCATCCCAGAGATCGGGGATTCGCCCCTTTTTGTAAGACCCCTCCAGGACTCGCATCGCCTCCCGGACGATCACCTCAGGGCTTATGCCGACCAGGGTGTTCGTCCCCACGGATATGGTTTCAGGGCGTTCGGTGTTCTCCCGGACCGTGAGGCAGGGGACGCCGAGGGCCGTGGTCTCCTCCTGCAGGCCGCCCGAATCCGTGATGACCAGCCGGGCCTCTTTCTGGAGTTTAATGGAGTCGAGGTAGCCCATCGGCTCGGTGAGGATGGCGTTCGACATCGCGCTGACCTGGTCCTGCAGGCCGAAGGCTGTCAGATTCTTGCGGGTGCGCGGGTGGATGGGGAAGACGAGGGGGATGTGTCTCTGAATGTCGTCAAGGGCAGACAGGATGCCCCGGAGGGTCTCCGGGTGGTCCACGTTGGAGACGCGGTGCAGGGTGGCCAGGGCGTATCCCTTCGGCTGGACGCCGAGGGTCGAGAGGATGGGTGAGCGGTCTGCGGTTTCAAGGGCGTAAAAGAGAGAGTCGATCATGACGTTGCCGACGCGGTGAACTTTGTCAGGAGGGAAGCCTTCGCGCAGCAGGTTGGCGTCGGCCTCGGCGGAGGTGGTGAAGAGGAGATCGGAGATGGCGTCGGTGACGATGCGGTTGATCTCCTCGGGCATGGCCCGGTCGAGGCTGCGGAGGCCCGCCTCCACGTGGGCGACGGGGATGTTCAGCTTGGCGGCGCAGAGGGCGCAGGCGAGGGTGGAGGTGGCGTCGCCGACGACCAGGACGAGGTCGGGCCGCCGTTCGAGCAGGGCCTCCTCAAAGGCGATCAGGATCTTTGCAGTCTGGACGGCCTGTGAGCCGGAGCCGACGCCGAGGTGCCGGTCAGGCTCCGGGAGGCCGAGGTCGCGGAAGAAGACTGCGGACATCTGCCAGTCGTAGTGCTGGTCGGTGTGGACGAGGCAGGGCGAGAAGGCGTCGGGGCGCCTCTGAAGGGCTCGGAGGATGGGGGCGACCTTCGGGAAGTTGGGGCGTGCGCCGGCGACGAGGGTGATGGAGCGCATGGGGATGGGCCTTTATAAGTCGTTTTGCCAAGGATGCTCCCCCTCTCCCCTCGGGGGAGGGGGATGGGGGGAGGGGTCGGAAAAACATGCGACAATTCAACAGGTATGTCAAGGTTATTGATCATCATAAGGAGGTTCTCGTGAAGATCGTACGGATAGTCGCAGGGGTAATGGCCGCGGGGGCGCTGGCGCTGGGCCTCTGGGCGTGCCAGG
>CAYRZX010000400.1:0-6000 GCA_964428665.1 uncultured Gemmatimonas sp. | reverse complement strand
TGAGTAAGCGTCTTTGTCTATCTATTTAACCCTCTTTTCGTGATCTACTGATTATAGCTGTAAGCCAGACAGCAGTCGACCTCCCCCTGGCTGATGCCGAGAACGAGGGGGTCGATGTGAATGCGCCAGAGAAAGCCGAGGTACATCCCTTCGTAAGGACAGACCGGCATACCGTAGAACTGCACCAGGGGAGGGTCCTCGGGGTCCGGGTGCATGACGAGGATCGGGGCCTCGAAGCTTTTAAAGTCCCGCGTCGGGGTAAACGCCACCCGGCGGTCGCCCAGGAGCGGTCTGGAATTTATCATGTACTTCCCGAGCCAGCGGTTGTAGAAGGCCGAGATCGGGGCGTCCAGAGGCCGGTCTTTCCAGGGCAGCGCCTCGACGCGCCAGGAGTATCCGTCCCCCGAGGTGGCCATCAGCAGCTCGCGGGCCATCATGTCGCTGCCGTCCTCCCGGCGGTCTGAGTAGCCCGAATAGAAGAACTTCAGCCTCCGCGCGGGGTCCGGCTCGTCCCGGTCCAGGAAGACAGGCCCTCCGTCGCACTTCCCCGCCCAGAGCACCTGGTTAGGCCGGTTACGGTTGGGGATGGGGACCCGTTCGCTCACGTCCGGCTTCCGCCAGCGGATGCCGTCTTCGCTCTCCGCGATGTTCAGGCCGGAGGAGCGCCGCATGCCGGGCGCCGGGTAGTAGTGCCCGCCGTACAACCCGATCCATTTCCCGGAGGCCTCATCCCGGAACACCATGGGGTTGTTCCACGTCGCGTCCGTGATGTTGTCCTCCAGGACGGCCTCCGGGATCCATTGGGGGCTCCCGAGGCATCGGTTTATGTTGACCCGCTTCAGCAGCCATCAGTCGTCGAAGAATAGCAGTGTCATCACGAGTTCTCCTCCTTCACGATATCGCAGGCCCCGATGGTGCTGCCACCTTCGCCCGCGCCGGCGGCGGGAGACCCGGCCTTCAGGCGCATGTCCCCGCCGGGGGCATCCACGAACAGCGGGTCGGCGAACAGGCTGTGCCCACCGAGGCCGAATCTGGCCCGCATCTCTCCGAGGGTCTTGGCGTTGTCCGTCCAGGCGATGGCCTCCCCGGCGTCCGTGCGGTTGAACCCGAACAGGCCCATCCGGGGCACCGTGTCCCGCCAGAAGAGATTGTAGTCGCAGACCAGATGAGGAGAGCGGCGGTAGACGTGGATGGCGGCGTTGCCTTTCTGAGGGGCCATGACATCCACGAAGATGTTGTTCGTGATACGGCAGTGGGCGTCCGGACCGGCATCGAATAGGATCGCGGACACGCCACCAAGGTAGAAGGTGTTATGGTCGATCGTCACGCGGTCGCAGTCTTTGGCGATGAGGTTGTCGAATCCGCCGTTGAAGCAGTTTCGGGAGATCGTGACCTCGCGGCAGTTCCAGGCGCGGAACAGGTCGGACGAACAGACTTCATCCCGTCGAGCCGGAAGCTCGAAAGAGTTACCGGAGAAGACCAGGTCCACCACGTTCCGGAATTCCGCCGCGTTCGCTCCCGAATACCAGAGCCCCCGAATGTGAAATCCCTCGATCGCGATGTGTCGCACACCCTCGGCGGAGATCGCCCCCGGAAGCACCCGGCCCAGGTCGAGGACCGCCCTTCCCGGCTCCACGCTCCGGAAGGCCAACCGCTGGCTCGGCGAAAGGCCACCGCATCGGAACTCGACCTTTTCCCGGTAAGTTCCGGGATGCACCAGCACCGTATCCCCCGGGGAAGCGCGCAGGGAGGCGACCCTCAACGTCCGAAGCGCCTTCTCGGGGCAGTCGCCGTCGTTCCGATCGTCCCCGTTCGGGGAAACATGCAGAAAGGCGGGGGGGCGCGCCACATGGGGCGTGCTGAAGGCGATCATCGCGCTGCCGGTACGCCCGTCCCGGGCGGTGACGGATACGATGGCTCGGTAATCCTGACCAGGGAGCAGGCCCGTGAGACGGGCCTCGCGCCTCGTAGACTTCAGATGTCCGAGGCACCATGCCTCCGGCGCCGGCGCCGGCCCGCCGGACCTGTCCGGCCCACGCCATGCCACCTCGCCGGAGACGTAATCGCAGGGAGTGCACCAGGTTACGACGGCCTGGTCGGGCTGGATCGAGGCCGCCTCGCAGTCCTCGACCAAAACCGGGTCAGGATCTGTTGCCTCCCCGCGAGCCCCGATCGGCCCATGACCCGCGCCCTGGAACGCGAGACACGACCCGACCGGCAGGAGATATTCCGGCCCCTCGACCTTCACGTCGGTGGAAAGGCTCGGATGGCCCTCCTTCGACAGGGACCGCCAGGCCTCCACGTCTGCGGCGCACCGGTCCGCGATCCTCCCCACCACCGCTGTTGCAGTCATTGAGAGGGCGTTGCGCTCGCTCACCAAGCCACGGGATGCGTCGGCATCCAGCGCAATCGCGGTCTCCGTGACGGCGGAGAAGAGCGTGTTGCGAAGGACCAGCCCCCCCGCGCCGCCGGTCGCCTCGATGCCTCTCCCGCACCCCGTCACCGTGCAGTTCAGCACTCGGACATCGCCCGAGTTTCGGATCGAGACCCCGGTCGGGGACCCATCCACCACGACCTCGACCAGCTCCACGTGCGCGCTGTCCTGAATACGGATGGCATCCCCAGTGAATCCACGGAAGATAAACCTGTCGAGGACGACCCCTTCGGAGCCCTGAATCCGCAGACCCTGCTCCAGGCGGCCCTCCCCATCCAGGACCACTCGACCCCGGCCGTGGGTCTTGAATGCCAGCGGCCTGCCCTCCCGGCCCCTTGCTGAAAGCGTTACGCTCTCGGCATAGACACCCGGAAGGACATAGACCGTTTCGCCGGGCCCTGCGCTCCCCGCTGCCTTCGCGAACGTCTTCCAGGCCGTTTTCGGCGTCCGGCCGTCCGCCGCATCGTCCCCGTCCGGGGAGACGTACCTGAGGGGGGCGGCCTCGGGGAAGGCCCCGGTCCCCAGAAACGGGCTGTCCGCCCGCAGCCGGTAGTCGTTGCGGGCCGGGTCGGCAAAGCCAGGCTCCGAACCCTCCTGGTTGTCCAGAAAAAGGTTGTTCGTTGCTACGGACCCGTGCGCCGTCGCCAGTTCCGGGGTGATCTTGTCCTTGAGTTCGTCCCGCGACCAGATGGCCCCTCCGACCACCGTGTTGTGGGAGTAGTTTCCGGGAACGCCCCAGCTCATGAAGGCCGGCCCGCCCACGATCACGTTGTGCGTCGTCTCGATCTTTCCGAGCGCCGTCTTGTAACGCCAGACCTGATCCGGCGCCTTGGACACCACAGTATTCCGCACAAAGGAGATGTCGCTGGTCTTCCCGTACACGGCCATCTGCATCGGGAGGCCGTAGCCCCGCGCGAAGTATGGGAACGGGGCATCCGGCCCGTTATCCGCGCACACATTGTCCCTCACCGCCACGCCCCGGTTCCTGCCGCCCGTCACGATCCCGTGGGAGTGGTTTCGGAAACAGAGGTTCCCTTCGACGGCGGCAGCGTTTCCGCCGTTCACCGCGATCCCCGCCAGACAGCCGTAGACGGTGTTCCCTCGGGCCTCCCCGAAGTCGGCCCGGAGCTCCACCCCGGCGCGGGGGTGGTAGGCGATCGTGAAGCCCTCGACGCGGACGTGGGGAGCGAGCAGACGGAACCCGCACCCGTCGTGACGGGGGTTTTCGTCGCCGGACTCGGCCGGCCTTCCGGCCTCCGTCGCGGCCGGGATCGCGACGATGCCCGCGCCCTCGGGAGTCGTCCCGCGGAGGGGATGGACGAACAACCTGCGGGTGTCGGCATCGTGGAGAAAGGACCCGGGAAGGTCCTCGAGCATGTCCCGGTCCAGGACCTCCACGTAGCGGGAGACCGTGCGGTCCTCCCACACGCAGGCCGGAAGGTAGCGGAAAGACGCCGAGTAGACGAACCGGCTCGACGTCTCCCGGGTCCAGCCCCCAGGCCTGACCCCGAACGTCACCAGGGCCGTCTGGCCGGCGGCCGCACGGAATACGATGGGCCTCTCCCGGGTTCCTTCCCGGCAGGCACGTGCCTGCTCGAAATACATCCCCCCTCGGACCAGGATCAGGTCCCCCGGCTCCGCGAGGTCCGCGGCATCCTGGATCGTGCGCAGGGGGCGATCCGGGGAGAGGCCGTCGTGATCCGCATCTCCGTCGGGGGCCACGTAGAGGATCCGATCCGCTACCCCGTCAACATTTATCAAGCTGCATCTCCTGAATGGATCCATTTCATCGGAATCGGAACGAAAACAGGTCCGCGTCCGTCAGGTGGAACCGAAGCCGGACCGGAGACCCGGCCAGCCGACCGGGACTCGCTCCCTCCCTCCAGCGCACGCGACGCTCCAGGTCGTCGCCCAGCGCCTCCACGCAATCCGCCAGGGCGAATCCCGGCACCGCCACGCCGTGCATGTCCTGCAGCTCCATCCGGATGCCCCCCGCGGCGGAAGCCGAGAAATTGACCACGAGATCCGTCCCTTCGAAAAGCAAGGGACGCGTGACGACCTCTCCGCCATGCCGGGAGGCACGCACCGAGACGAATCCGTCTACCCTGAGGGTATACCGGCGATAGACCTTGCTGTAGTGGTCCCTTCGGCTTCCCTCCGAGACATAGAAGGTCAACTCGTCGGGAACCCCGTCCACGCCGGAGGCCGTGGTCACGATGCCCCAGTTCGCGTAGTTGTCGCCGTAGATCCAGTTGTCCTTGGCGCGCAGGCCGGGCCGGATGAAGGCCTCGCCCCAGAGGTCGAACCGGACGCCGTCCCGGCTCGACATGAAGACCGTGTCCGTCAGGGCGGATCCGAACCGTTCGTGCCCGCAGCGCTCCACGATCGATCGCCGGCGCTCCGGTTCGGGAAGGTCCTCGATGGCCTCGGACCAGGGCCGGCCCACGTAGCGCGAGGGGAAGCCCACGAAGAGATGCGGCGCGCGATAGTAGGGAATAACCTGGTTCGTGTAGAGCTCGTCGACCTCCGCGCCCGGGAAATACAGCCAGCGCGAAGGCCCCCAGTCGAGGAAGTCCTTTGAGGTTGCGGTCTTGATCCCCCGGAGCCGCTTCCCGTCGGGTCCCTCGCAAAAATCCCGCCAGTAGGCGCGGTATTCGCCCCGCACGGAGTCCCAGAAGGCCAGGTTCTGCGAATCGAAAGCCCCGTCGGTGATGACCGGTCTGGGAGTGCGGACCGACCAGTGGATGCCATCGGGGGAGTTCAGGACGGATAGCCCTCTGGGCCCCGGTTCCGTCCTGCTTGACAGGCGGGCGAAGGCCTTGTATCGGCCTTCGGGTTCACAGGCCGGATTCCCGTCCTTGAACGGGGAGAAGCTCTCGGACGCGTACCAACCGGTCTCGTCCTTCCACCAGACGATGTTGTTGTCCCGCGACCCCTCGAACTTGAACAGCCCCAGGTTCGGCGTGTCCCATCGGATGCCGTCCGCGCTCTCGGCGTAGTAATAGACCCGGGTACGCTTCTCCTTCTCGAGGAAGAACCTGCCGACCCCGTAGTACATCCGGTAGATATCCCCGTCCTGGAACACGGTCATGTAGGCGTGACCGGCACGAAGCCCATTCCCCTTTTCGAAGGCCACCGGATCCGACCCGTTTGGGAAAACCACCTCGCGGGCGACCGGCCGGTGCAGGTGCAGGACCGCGTCGCCCCAGAATCGCTCCAACAGGTAGTCATCCACCATCAGCTCCAGCCGCGAACCGATCGCCAGCGGCGCCCCATCGTGTTCTGCCATCGTGTACAGTCCTCCATGTCTTCCCCGCAACAGACCTTGCGTCCATTATGCTGTATGACCTTGACACGTATCACTTTGCATTTGCCTACCAGCTTCCCCACGCCTCCTTCTCAGAGTGGTGCCGCCGTTGTTCCGTAGTCTGCGGCACATCCGTCCTGGGTCGGGTTCCGGAGGATGGAGACCGGCTCTCAGTCGGTCAACGGAAGACTTTCGGATCCAGCTCGGTCCCCTGGGGGCTATCCCTCCGTCCACGCGCCGGCCTTGAAGGCGAAATGGA
>CAYRZX010000399.1:0-6011 GCA_964428665.1 uncultured Gemmatimonas sp. | reverse complement strand
AGATGTCGATCTGGGAGCGGCGGGGCAGGTTGGTGAACCGGATGGTCTGCTTGTCCGTGTAGGTGCGCGCCGGGTCGTCGATGCGGAAGGGGTTGGGCACCACCTTCACCTTCTCCGTGAACTGGTCGAACACCGGGGAGGAGGGGACCCTCGGCACGATCCCTGAGTCGGACCCGCCGATGGTGCCCAGGGCCAGGTCCGCGGCGCTCTCGATGGAGGCCAGCTTGCCCCGGCCCATGAAGTCTGCGTGGCCGGAGGTGTAGGGGCGCACCTGATACCAGGAGGGGAAGCCCGCCTTGGACTCGGCATCGGTGAAGGTGTAGGTCCCCTTGACGGCCTGGTTCTTGCTGTCCACCAGCGGGATGCCGTCGGGGAAGGCGGTGGACTTGATCGTGCGCCACTGCTCATCCGCCGTGAAAGTCACACCTGCAGGCAGCTTGCCCGCCTTCGCGTCGGCGATCTTGATGTCGGCCCTCAGCTTGAAGGGGCCGCGCGACTGATTCGTGGAGGAGTAGACCCGGTAGCCCACGATGTCCTTTGCCTCGGCGCCCGTGTAGGCCGGGTTTTCCGACTGCTCGGCCAGGGTGGACCACTTGACGATGTTCTGTCCCTTCAGGTCGCTGTCCCAGGTCAGCTTGAGGTCCGGGGGCTGCTGCGGGATGGCGTAGGACCAGGTGTAGGCCTCCATCGCCTTGCGGAAGTTGGCGACCATAGCCCCTTCGCCCAGGGCCAGTTCGTCCTGGTTGCCCCTGAGCATCCAGTCAAACTCGAACGGCTGCGCATAGGCGCCGGGGTTGTTCTGGTATTTGGCGTTCTGAGAGGCGATGCCCCCCACATAGGCCATGACCACCTTGAACTTCTCCCCCGCCTTCAGGTCGTAAGGCCCGAACGTCATAAACTCGCTGAAGGCGTAACCCTCCCCCGGGTCATCCTTGTGCCCGCCCGCCGTGAGCATGTCGTACATCTTGGGGTCCGAGTCCTTCCCCTCGTTGGGCGCGTCATACACGCTGGTCGTGTTCATTCGGAACCACTGCGTAGCCGCGGGCTGGCTCTTGCTCTCATCCAGCGGCGTGGCCGGGTTGTCCTTAGGAGACACGTAGGCGCCCGTATCGGCCCCGCCGGGGATGTTGAAGGGGGGCGTGGCGTCGATCAGGCCATACCCGAAATACTGAGGGGACTGGAGCATCCCCTCGGGCAAGGTCTGCGTGCGCTTGAGAGATCCATCGGAGAACTCCAGGAACCAGGGGTCCCCCCGGTCGTCCCAGGGGACCTGGTCGCTGTCCCCGTCATAGGCGTACATCAGCGCCAGGTCTTTGGCCGCGGCCGGGCCGGCGAAGTTGGCCGCCCGCGTGTTGCGCAGCCAGGTGTCCCGGTTCAGGTCGCCGGGGCCGTACCAGCCGTAGGCGGAGCCCCGCCAGGTCGCCCCCATGCTGCTGGGGTCGAAGCGGGCCTGGAAGGAGATATAGGCGTCCGTGACGTCCTTGCCGCTGGTGTTCTCCACCGCGTAGTCGAACAGGACGAAGTCGTCGTAGTCCTGGTGGCCAAACTGATAGGCCTTGCGGATCACGGTGAGGCCCTGGCCTGTGGACCACTGCGAGATATTGATGGCCTGCGGGAAGGCCGCGGCCTCCTTCGAGTTGTAGCTGTAGTAGTTGTAGTTCCAGATGTTCGCCGGATGCCCGGTCGGCACAGAGACCCCCGGCCAGTAGTTGGTCACGAGGGCCTCCAGGTTGACGCCGCTGTGCCACGTCCCGCCCCCGGAGTTGCGCATGGCCAGGGGGTGCGTGTGCGTGTAGGGCGTGCCCAGGCCCTTTTCAGGCCCCTTGGTGGCGTCATAGGTCCCCAGCTTGATGTCCGAGGAGTAGGTCTGTCCCCCGGAGTGGGACACCCTGGGCGTGCCCCCGGTCTTGCTCAACAGCCAGACCCCGTCCCCGGCGGAGTTGTGGGAGATGAACCAGGCCGCCCGGTCCCACCCGCCCGCGTAGACGATGGGGCTGCGCCCCTTGGGGTAGGAAAAGCCGTGCGGCTCCTGCTTGACCCCGTCGTCCTTCCGGCCCATGGCCCCGGAGCCATAAATGGACACGGCGATCTGGCCCCTGGCCAGGGTCCGGTAGGTGTCCCTGTGGCTGCCCTGGGCCAGGGCATCGGAAACCAGGGCGAGGAGAACGGCCAGCGTTAGCGCGCCGATGATCCCCCATAGGAATCTTTCACGCTTCATCACGGATACTCCTTTCTTCTAGACCTCACCCACCCCCGATGTTAGGGGTGGGTGAGGTCCGTTATCATCCCGGCTGCTAAATGAACTGCCTCTGCCTCTTCAATCACCTCCTCTCGACCCCCACCCCATCCCTCCCCGTGGACGGGGAGGGAGCCTCTGTCCCCCCATCCACGGGGGGACCACAGGGGGGGTTACCACTTGATTCTCAGACTGATGCGCATGGCGCGCGGGAAATCGTAGTAGTTGGTCAGCTCATACACGTCCCCATACTGGGCGAACTCCGGGTCCGTGGGCGCTGCGCCGTCGATCCCGTAGCGCATGTAGCGGTCCGCGTTGAACGAGGAGTTCTGCGCCAACCCGGACAGGGTACCGAGGGTCTTGTCCCTCTGGTTGAACAGGTTGAGTACCTCCAGGGCCAGCGTCAGGCTCACCCCCGAATCCCTCCCGATCTGCTTCTCCGCATTCAGGTCCACCCGCGTGTGCATCGGGCTATACTTGCGCGTGGCAGCCCCCCCAGGCGGCGTGTAGACAAACGGACGGCCCGAGAACATCCGGTAGACCAGGTTGCCCCGGATGTTGCCTAAGACCTTGCCGTTGGACGGTCCAAAGGTGGGAGGCGAGGCGAACAGGAACTGCATGCTCCCGAAGGCCCGCTGGTCCCGGTCCTGGGGCACCCGCTCCCCGCTCTCCTGGTTGTGGATCACGTAGACGTTGGACCCCTTCCCGTCAAAGTTATACTGGCCGTATTCCTTCACCTCCGACCAGGACCGGTCCGTCGTGATCATCCCGGCCACGTGATTACGCCACCGACTCTGGGCCTCGCCCCCGTAGCGCTTGATGTAGAAGTCCGGGTCGAGTTTCTCCCGCGTGGCCTGCGTCTTGAGGTCCACCGGGATCTCCCTGCCCGTGGCCGGGTCCACGTCAAACTCCGTCCAGTAGTGCCCGTTGACCACGAACATCGAGTCCGCCTGGGAGTCCCGCCGGTGCGCCGAGTTGCGGCCCACGTCCGCCCACTGCAGATTGTAGCTCAAATTGAACGAAAACATCTTCGAAAACCGCTTCTTGATGGTAAACTCCAGACCCCGGATGTCCTCGGTCCCGCCCGGCGCAGGGCCGCCGCCCGCCTGGATGAACCCCGGCGTCTTGGGGTCGCGCCACTGCAGCGAGCCGCCGATGATCTGGTTGCCCGTGCTCTTGTAGTAGGAGGACAGCCCCAGGATGTAATCGCTCACAAAGTTCCAGTCCACCCCGGCCTCGAACTGGATCTCCTGCTCCCAGGGCAGGTAGGAGTTGTTCTGCTCGCTGGCGTCGCGCGACCAGTCGAACCCGTTCCACTTCTCCGCCGGGTCGATCCGCCCGTTCTTGTTCAGGTCTCGGTCCGTGGAACTCTGGCTGATCCAGCGATACCCGTACAAATGCTGGAAGGTGGGCAACTGATAGAACTTGCCGTAGAAGAACCGCACCAGGGAGTTGGCCGTGATCGGGTGAGACACCCCAAAACGCGGACTCCAGGCGTGTTTGGTGGGTCCCTTGATCTCCGGCATGTCGCGCATGCGCGTCATGCTCCCATACATCGGCGCCCCGAAGTAGACGTTGGAGTCCTTGACCCGGACCCCCTGGTCGAAGATGTCGAACCGGACGCCCGCATTCAGGATCATCCCCTGAAACTCCATCTTGTCCTGCGCGTAGACCCCCAGCTGACGGGGCGTCACCCCCTGGTTGCTCTGCCCTGGAAACAGCGAAATGGAATCGTACTTCTTGCTGAACCACCGAATGGACCGGTTGGCCAGCCCGGAGGAGGCGTAGCTGATCCACCAGGAGTTGTACTGCGTGAACTCGAACCCGGTCTTGAGGAAGTGCCCCTTGGTCATCTGGTTGGAGAAGTCGAACTTGGCGATGTAACGCTTCTGGTCGCGCAGCTCCCAGTTGGCCGACGGGCGATACAGGATGTAGTAGCCCCCCCGGTCCTTGATCGGGTCCAGCGTGACGTTGTTGGCCCGCAAATTCGACGTGTCCCGCACAGACTGCGAATAGGACAGCTTCAGCTCGTAGAACGTCTTGGGAGACAGGGAGTGCGTCAGGCTGATATACGCCAGCCGCTCGCTGTCGATGCGCTTGCCCGCTGAGGCCGGGTCCACCAGAAACAGGTTCTTCCCGTTGTTCCTCAGGTTGAGAAGGCCCCCCTCATCCGGCCCCGTGTTGAACCCCTCGGCCCTCTGGAAAAGACCCCCCACCCGAATCTTGAGGTTGGGCGTCACCGTGTAGGCGATCTTATACGTCGTGTTGATGTTGGTCGGGTCCACCAGAGCAGGACCCGGAAAACGCTCCGGTGTCCGCTCCCACTGGGCGCTCACAAAAAACGTAGCATTCCGGCTCAACGGACCCGACAGGTTCCCCTCCACCCAGTGTCCGATCTGCTTGTCGTAGTCCATCCGACGGTGCGCAGGCACAATCTGGCCGTTGGGCAGCGTCACCGTCTCGGCCACCCACGAGGCATCCTTCCACAGGTTGCGACCCCGATGAATGGCAGAGTCGTAGACGTTGGGGCCCCAGTGCTTCTTGCCCGCAGGGATGAACTGGTAGTCCACGGAGCCGTGAACTCTGGCCTCCCCATCCCGGCTCACGATGCTCACCACCCCCGCCTGGTTGTTCCCATACTCCGCCTCCATCCCCCCCGTGATCACCGTCATCTCCTGAATCGCGCTCTTGTTGATGTTCCGAAACTGCCGATACCCCTGAGCGTCGTTGTTGACTAACTTCACCCCGTCCACGTAATAGACCACGTCCCCCGCGTCCCCGGCCCGGAACGACACCTCCCCGTCCAGGGACACCCCCCCCTGCAACTCGATCAGCCCCTGCGTGGACCGCACAATCGGGATGTTCTGGATGTCCTGGGCGCTCACCACGTACTTGCTGGTCGTCTTGTCCGGCTCCACAGGGGGACGCTCCGCCTGAACCACCATCTCCCCCATCTCCACGGCCGTCTCCTTGAGGTTGAAGCTCAACTCCGTGGTGTAGTCCGCCTGGACCTTGACCCCCGTCTTGGTCTGACGGTCATACCCGATGATCGAGGCCGTCACCCGGTAGACGCCGGGGTCCAGGTTGATGATGAAGAAATACCCGCTGGCGTCCGTGACGGCCCCCCGCTTGGTCCCCTCGATGGTCACGCTCACGCCTGGGAGGGGGTCCCCCCTCTGGTCTTTCACCACGCCGTTGAGCTTCCCCGTCGTGCCCGCGAACCCCTGACTCACGCACAGCGCCAGGGACAGGGCTACAACGAAGGCGATCCACAATCTTGTGCATTTTAGCATTGCGACTCCTCCTTTCCGGGAGAAGATGGGGTTGAAAATGGAGGGTTGAGGTCTGGCGGATCGCAACACAAACGAAAAGCCGATATAGAGCGCCGCCAGGCGGCATGGCTGCTACACCGGCTTACTTTTCAACAGGCCCTCTTTTAGGGTAAGTGACGTTCAGGCCCTTCCGCATAAGACCTCCTCGGCTGGGCTGCCTGAGACTACCGTTTTCAGAGCGCCGATTGATCGGTCTGCCTGCTTCGGAACACACACAGGGAGAGATCAGGCTTACTTTTCAACAGGCCCTCTTTTAGAGCGCCGTTTGATCGGTCTGCCTTGTATTCTCAATACATCCTATGAAAGATTTAACGTATGAGCATAATAATATATTAGTAATATAACGTTTGTCAATATATTTTACGAAATATTTTGTGAATTTTTTGAAGAAGCTATCATTTTGTCATATAAAATTGCAAAATGGATTGGGAATCAGGAGGGGA
>CAYRZX010000398.1:0-6033 GCA_964428665.1 uncultured Gemmatimonas sp. | reverse complement strand
ATGTCGTCATACTGAGACGGCAGGAAATAGGGGTTGAGCGCCACCCCGTAGAGCACCAGGGGGATCAACAGGACAAGGGCAGCGCGTCGGTAGGGCGCTTTTATCCGACCCGCCCAGGCCTCGTTTTTCCTCAACTCGGGCGAAATTCCTCGCAGCCAGTCGAGGTTGTGGAAAAAGGTCGATGTTAAAAACGCCCTGTGCTGGGTCTCCGTCGTGATTTTCATGAAGGCATCCCATCTTCAACCTGTGACTTCCGCAGCCCTCAAGGAACCGACAATCCCGCCTAAAAATAAAGATCATACTTTATATTAAAATATATTTAAAACAAATTTAATTACTTTCACGACAATATAGCTTTTTATTCTTATTTTGTCAAGAATAAATTCTCGGCCCTGGCAACCATTTTGATTTGACAACACTTGACAATAAAGAAGTGCATGTGTATATTATAGGTATACTGTCTATAATATCTAATATATATGTCATACATTATTTGTCCGCCGGTTTTAGCCGTTCCATTTCTGCGACTCCGGTCTTTTGAGAGTCGCAGCGTCATTTGAGGACAAACGCCTTGCCCGGCCTGACCTTGTTGACAACAGCGCGTGCCTTTCCGGAAAAAGGAGATATGGCCCGAAGAGGCGCGCGGAGAGACCATGCCGTCATTCCCTTCAACGTTCCCGGCCTGGAGGGGAGGGAGCAGCTCTACATGGCCCGGGCCATTGCCGGCGGGCGTCTCTCCGGCGACGGCGAGTTCACCGGGCGTTGCCAGGCGCTTCTGGAGAGGGAGCTGGGGGTGTCCAGGGCGATGCTGACCCCTTCCTGCACGCACGCGCTGGAGATGGCCGCCCTGCTGCTCGACATCGGGCCGGGGGATGAGGTCATCGTCCCGTCTTTCACGTTTGTGTCGACCGTGAACGCCTTTGCGCTGCGCGGCGCCCGGCCCGTGTTCATCGACATCCGCCCGGACACGCTCAACATGGATGAGGGGCAGCTCGCGAGACGGATCACGCCCCGCACGAGGGCCGTCGTGCCCGTCCACTATGCGGGGGTGGGCTGTGAGATGGACGCCATCCTGGAGGTCGCCGCAAGGCGCGGCGTCCCCGTGGTCGAGGACAATGCCCACGGGCTGTTCGGGCGTTACAGGGGGCGTCCCCTGGGGGCCTTCGGAAGCCTGTCCGCGCTGAGTTTTCACGAGACGAAGAACTTCACGTGCGGGGAGGGCGGCGCGCTGCTCATCAACGATCCGGGCTATATCGACCGCGCCGAGGTGATCCGTGAGAAGGGGACCGACCGCAGCCGGTTCCGCCGGGTCGAAGTCGACAAGTACACGTGGGTGGACCTGGGGTCCAGCTATCTGCTTTCGGACCTCCTGGCGGCCTTCCTGTGTGCGCAACTCGAGGCCAGGGAGAGTATCCAGCTCAAGCGGAGGCGGGTCTGGGATTTCTACTTCGAATGTCTCGTGGATTGGGCGCAGGCGCGGGGGGCGCAGCTCCCGGCCGTGCCGGCGCACTGCGAGCAGGCCTATCACATGTTCTACGTGCTCCTCCCCTCGCCCCGGCATCGCCAGGGCCTGATGGCGCACCTGAGGCGCCGGAACGTCCAGGGCGTGTTCCACTACCTGCCGCTGCACCTCTCGGACATGGGACGCAGGTTCGGCGGGAGGGAGGGGGACTGTCCGGTGGCCGAATCCGCGAGCGACCGCCTGCTGCGGTTGCCGTTCTACAACGGCCTGAGCCGGGAGCAACAGGCGAGGGTCGTGGAGGCCGTGCTGGAGTACAGACTCTAACGCCCGGAGTCCATTCGTGGACCTCTCAGTCGTCACGACCCTGTACTGTTCGGCGCCCTACATCGAGGCGTTCTACGCCCGCGTCAAGAGGGCCGCCGAGGCCGTCACGCTTAGTTATGAGATTGTCTTTGTCAACGACGGCTCTCCCGACGAGTCTCTCGACATCGCCGTCTCCCTCTACCGGCGGGACCCCAGGGTCAGGGTGATCGACCTGTCCAGGAACTTCGGCCACCACAGGGCCATCCTGACGGGGCTCGCGCACGCGGGGGGAGATCTCGTGTTCCTGATCGACTGCGACCTCGAAGAGGACCCGGAACTCCTGCACGCCTTCCACGAGAAGCTCAGGTCCTCCGGCGCGGACGTCGTCTACGGCGTGCAGAGGTCGCGCAAGGGGGGGTGGTTCGAGCGGGTCTCCGGGTGGGGCTTCTACGCGCTCTTCAACGCCCTGTCGCACGCCCGCATCCCTCGCAACCTGTTGACGGTTCGGCTCATGACCCGACGCTACGTGGCCAGCCTGGTCGCCCAGCCGGACCGCGAGGTCTATCTCCCCGGACTCCTGGCCGTGACGGGCTTCCAGCAGGAACCCCTCTCTGTGCGCAAACACAGCCGGGAGGCCTCCACGTATACGCTGGGCCGCAAGGTCTCGATGCTGGTGGATGCCATCGCGTCGTTCAGCAACCGGCCCCTCATCTTCATCTTCTACCTCGGGGTCGCCATCATGGCGATCTCGGGCTCTGCGGGGCTGTTTGTG
Source organism: uncultured Gemmatimonas sp. (assembly GCA_964428665.1). Taxonomy (GTDB): domain Bacteria; phylum Latescibacterota; class UBA2968; order SICM01; family SICM01; genus SICM01. The sequence continues at coordinate 3,496 of CAYRZX010000398.1, read as the reverse complement.
CTCGCCAGGAAGGTCCTCTTCAACAGCCTGCTCCTCGGATGGCCCTCCCTGATCATCTCGGTGTGGCTCCTGGGGGGCATGACGATCTTCTGCCTGGGGATCATCGGCATCTACCTGGCCAAGGTGTTCTCGGAGTCGAAGCAGAGGCCCCGGACCGTCGTCCGCGAGGTCCACGCGCGGGAAGAAGGGGATGAACAGGTGACGCCTGTACATCAAAGCGAAGGGTTCTCCGATGGCCGTGCTGTACCTCTGCGGGGCCGGCAACCCTGAGGCCGTCCGGCTGGCCCTCCGGGTCAATCGGCGGCAATTCAGGTGGGACCAGATCGTGCTGCTGGACGACCTGCCTCACAACCCGGGGCGGACCATCCTGGGCGTGCGGGTGGCGGGTCCGCTCTCCACGCTCGCGCAGGCGGACAGGGGGCGCTCGGAGGTCGTGAACCTGGTGGCGGGGACTACGGTCAAGCGCCTGCTGGTCCGGCGCAGGATCGAAGGGTATGGCGTCCCCTTCACGCCCCTGATCGATCCGGGCGTGGATATGGAAGGGACGCAGTATGGACGCGATGTCGTGGTCTTTCAGAACGCCGTTATCGCCGCGGAGGCCGTCCTGGGCGAGGGCTCGGTGGTCTCCATGGGGGCGGTGGTCGGGCACGAGTGCGTCCTGGGGAGGGACTGCTTCGTCTCCCCGAACGCCGTGCTGAACGGCCGCGTCTGTCTCGGAGACGGGGTCTTTGTCGGGGCGAACGCGGCGGTGCTCCCCGATGTCAGGGTCGGGGCGTGGGCGACGGTCGGGGCCTGCTCGCTGGTCGTCCGCGACGTCCCGGAGGGGACGACGGTCGTGGGCGTCCCGGCCAGGGCGTTCACGACGCGCCCGGCCGATCCTCTCATAGCCGCGCCGCCCGATCTGCCGGGGGTCGGGGCGCGGGCGACGGGACAGGGAGGCGACATAATGAGATGAAAGAGAGGGAAAGATTCCTTCTGTTCCTGCCGCTCCTGCTGTATGGCGCGGCCCTCAACCCCTACTTCCCGCCGGGCACGTACGACGACATCGTCTTCTACTACGGCGCCAGATCGCTGGCGGAGGGCGGGGGCTTCCAGTTCGCGGGGAAGTACGTCGTGGACTGGGCGCCGGGGCTTTCGGCCCTGCTGGCCGTTCCGATGGCGCTGGGATTCGGGTCCATCTGGGCGGCCAAGCTCTGCATCCTCCTGTGCGTGGGCGCCGGGCTTCTCCTGGCCTTCCGGTATCTGAAGGCGGAGGGCCGGCCGCGGCCGCTCATCACATGCACGCTGTTCGCGCTCCTCCCCACCGGGTTCATGATGGGCACCAAGATCATGACCGAGTGGCCCTTCATCGCCCTGTCGTTTCTGTTCCTCGGACTTCTGAGATCGCTGGACGGGGAGAGGCGCGGTCTCCTTCTGGCCGCGCTGGCCGGGCTGGCGCTGGGCGCCGCCTCCCTCACCCGATGGGTCGGCGTGATGCTCGGCGTGGCCGTTCTGGCCCAGGCCCTCTCCAGGATAAGGGCAAAGGATTTTCCGGGGTTCCGCTCCGTCCTGCCGGAGTTCACCGTGGCGGCCGTCGGCGCCGCCCTCTTTTGCCTCTGGAAGCTCAAGCTCGTCTATCAGGTCGGCTCCGGCGCCGCGGAGCCGAGTACCTACTATCGCGGCTACTGGTATCTGGAGCTGTTCACCGGCTCCGCGTTCTCGGCCCTGCCTCTCAGGATCGGCGATCTGTTCTTCCAGGTCTCCAGTCTGGGCCGGTATTTCGGGACCGACGGCCCTGCGATGAGGGGGGCCGTCTGGGGGGTGTGCGGCCCCCTCACCCTCTGGGGGGCGGCGCGGCAGTTCCGGGGGCGGGGCGTCCTGCCGGGGGACTGGTACGCGCTGGCCACGCTGACGCTTTTCGCCCTGCTCAAGCAGAACCCGCAGGTCCGCTACCTGTTGCCCGTCGCGCCCTTTCTGCTGTCCTACTTCCTTTCCGGGCTCGACGCGGCGCTGGCCGCGCCCGGACGTCTCTCTCCCCGGTGGCGGGCCGGGCTGGCCGGGGCGGCGCTCGCCGCGTGGACGGTCGCGCTCGTCGCGCTGGACGGACACCTGCTCTTCCGGGGGAATGTGACCGGGTCTCACGCCGGGCTCTGCGTGCTGGCCAGCCCGAACGCCGATGCCTTCTACAAAGGGACGTGGAAAGACATGTACAGGGCGGGGCGGTTCATCGCGGAGGCCGGGAGTTCGGAGGCCGTCTCCGTGACGGGCCAGCAGGACAAGTACATGCTCGCCTTCTCCGGGCGCAGCGCAACGGACTTTCCCCCGAAGGGGGGCGTGGATTTCGTCGTGGAGATCGCCCCGGATCGCCTGCCCGAGTCCGCCCGGCAGGGCATGGGGCTGCGAGAGGTGGGGCGTTTCGGGACGGTGGTGGTCTACCGCTCAACCTCCGCTCTGACCTCGACGAAAGGCGCCCCGGAGACCGTCGCATTGAAAGGATCGGGAAAGGATGATCTCTGAGAGTCAAAGCCCTGAGATGCCCGTCGAGCTGTTCTCCACCTGCCCGGCGTCCAGCGATGTGGACCGGGGGGCCTACCTGCGGCGCGTGGCGGACGTGGCCAGGTGGAGCGAACGCCACGGCTGCAGGGGGATTCTGATCTACACCGACAACAGGCTGATCGACCCCTGGCTCGTGGCCCAGGTCATCCTCCAGAACACGGACGCCCTCTGTCCGCTGGTGGCCGTTCAGCCTGTCTATGCGCACCCCTACTCGGTCGCGAAGACCGTGACCTCCCTGGCCTACCTGTATGGGAGGAGGGTCTACCTGAATATGGTCGCGGGGGGGTTCAGGAACGACCTGCTGGCGCTCGACGACGCCACCCCGCACGACCGGAGGTACGACCGGCTGGTCGAATACACCGGCATCATCCGGGCGCTGTTGGACGGCGCCGCGCCTGTCTGTTTCGAGGGGGAGTTCTACAGGGTCCGCAACCTCAGGCTGACGCCCCCGCTGCCCGCGAGCCTGCGTCCGGGGGTCTTCGTCAGCGGGTCCTCGGAGGCCGGGCTGGCGGCGGCCCGGGGTCTGGGCGCCACTGCCATCCAGTACCCGAAGCCCCCGGGGGAGTACGGGCCTTGCGAGGAGACGGGGGATTCGGGCATCCGGGTCGGGATCATCGCTCGCGAACTCGCAGAGGAGGCGTGGGCCGAGGCGCACAGGCGCTTTCCCCCGGACCGGAGGGGAGAGATCGCGCATCAGGCGGCGATGAAGACATCGGACTCCGCCTGGCACCGGCAGTTGTCCGAAATGGCGGGGATTCCTTCGGAGGCCAATCCGTACTGGCTGCTTCCGTTCCAGAACTACAAGACGTTCTGCCCCTATCTGGTGGGGAGCTACGGCCGGGTGGCGGAGGAGATGGCCCGCTACATCGGCGCGGGGTTCAGGTCGTTCATTCTGGACATTCCGCCCGCCGAGGAAGAGCTGGGGCACGTCGGCGCGGTCTTCGCCAGGGCCTCGCGCCTG
>CAYRZX010000397.1:0-6036 GCA_964428665.1 uncultured Gemmatimonas sp. | reverse complement strand
AATGGTCTCGTGGACCCTGCCAAATCGCGGCGTGAGAACGTGCATAGGGTGTTCCGGGTTCAGGCTGTTGACATGCTCCGCCATCTCTTTGGCCATCTTCCGGGCCTCAGAGTGCTTGCCGCTCTTCACCTGAATGGTTGCTACGCTGACATACATGGCGAACACCTCCGTGAAAGGGTTGACTTTCCTGTGAGCGCGGCGGAGAACTCCTGTCCCAGCTCGGACGACACGGACCCGAATGACGCTTAAAACACAAAAAGCCGCACCTGTTCAGATGCGGCTCATGGCCTCTTGCGAATGCAATGCCTGAGGTTACTCATGGCTCCTCCTCCCAATAAGACCTCAGAAGCCAGGCGTTGAAAATGGGCCGGTAAACTAAGTAAGATACGATTATATGTCAAGAAAAAACAGATGAGTGGGGCTACACAGCAGCGCTCGGAGCCCTGTCGCGCCGCGCCCATGAATAACAAACGGCATGCCAGCCTGCCCTCCGTCGAAACAAAAAATCCGCCCGGTATCCCAGGCGGATGATAAACAGGAAGTTATGCTTTTTATTTTTTTGGCGGGTAGCGCTCGGGGCCTCCTTCCGGGCGATGCCCACGACGGGGCAGTGTATCTTCTGAGGTACGCCTCGCTCCCTCGCCGAACGTTAAAGTGTAAAATTCCTTATGTTACAGGGACTTCAGCGCATTTCCCCAGGAGTATCTTTTCAGATAATCCCTTGTATCCGATCCGATACAAAAAAGCAGGGGCGCGGCCTGCCGCGCCCCTGTATCTGACTACTGACTACTGACTACTGATCACTTCTTCTTCCCGAAGTCGCCCGCAAACGCGAAGAAGTCCCCGAACCCGATCTCCCCGTCCCCGTCCAGGTCGAACCTCGCGTTCTCCCCCGTGGCCTTCTGCCCGAACGCCCCTGCAAACGCGAAGAAGTCCGCGAATCCGACCTCTCCGTCCCCGTCGAAGTCCGACGTCGGCGGCCCCCCCCGGCCACGGCCCCGCTGCTGATCACCACCGACGCCCCCGGCTTGAATTCCTTGCTCCCGCCCGAAATCTTGATCGACACCTCCGTCAGCACGATCTCCACCTCCCCGGAGAACCCCTCCAGCGCCTCGAACGTCAGCGTCCCCAGCGCCCCCTTGGCTGTGACGTTTGACCCCAGGAAGGCCCCCCCATACGCCACCGTATTGTCCGTGGTCTGGGGAGGTCCGGGGAAGATCGCGCTGGCAAAGACGCCATCCCCCTTGCCTGACACGACCTTCAACTTCTTCGGGTCGAACGTCAGCTTGACCTGGAAACCCGTGGAGGCCGCCACCTCCTGGTTGAACACGATCGGGACCTCGATCTTCTGCCCCGGCTTCACGTTCCCCAGCGCGTTGGTCTTGGCGTCCCCCACGCCCAGGCTGTTGCTCCCATCCCCGGCCCTGGGCGTCAGGCCCGTGGAGGGCGGAGGTTGCGTCGTTCCCCCGCCTGGCGTCTGTCCCCCCGGCGGCGTCCCGCCGGACGGCGTCAGCTTTCGGACGCGGTTGTTCGCGCTGTCCGCGATGTAGAGGTTCCCGCTCCCGTCCACGACCACCGCCCCGGGCCGGGACACCTGCGCCTGTGTCGCCGGGCCCCCGTCCCCGGAGAACCCCGCCCTCCCCGTCCCCGCAATCGTGGTGATGAACCCGTCCGGCCCGACCCGGCGGATGCTGGCGATGTCCGTGATGAAAAGACCTCCGTCCGGCCCCACGGCCACGCCGGAGACGAACGTGATCCGGGCCTGCGTGGCGGGGATCCCATCCTTGGTGTCGTTTCCTCCGCCCGCCACGGTCGTGATGACGCCGTTGACGTCCACCTTCCGGATGCGGTTGTTGAGCTGGTCCGCGATGTAGAGGTTTCCGCTCCCATCTAAGGCCAGGCCCCCCGCCCCCGGCCGGACCTGCGCCTGCGCGGCCGGCCCCCCGTCCCCGGAGAACCCGGCGGTCCCCGTCCCCGCGAACGTCGTGATGGCGCCCTCGGCGCTGACCTTCCGGACCCGGTTGTTGAGCTGGTCTATGAAGTAGACGTTCCCCTTCGCGTCCGCGGCCACGCCCCGGGGCATGTTGAGCCTGGCCGCCGTCGCCGGCCCTCCGTCCCCCGCAAATCCCCCGACGAGCGACGTCCCGCCCGCAATCGTCCTGAACACCCCGTCCGCCCCCACCCGCGCCACGCGCTGACTCCCGGAGTCCGCGATGTAGATGTTCCCGTCCCGGTCCACCGTCACGTGGGACGGCCCGATCAGCACCGCCTGCGTGGCCGGCAGGCCATTTCCCGTCCCCGGCACGCCCGTCGCCCCGCCCGCGAAGGTCGTGATCGTCCCGTCCGGCGCGATCCTCCGGACCCGGTTGTTGGTGAAGTCCGCCACGTAGACGTTCCCCTTTGAGTCCACGGCCACGTCCGTCAGCGAACTGAGCTGGGCGCTCGTGGCCGGCCCTCCGTCTCCTGAGAACGCCCCTTCCCCTCCCGTTCCGGCGATGGTGGTGATGGTGTAGGTGACCTCCGCCGAGACGGCCTTCCCGAACCCCCCCAGCGCGACCCGCGACGGCCCCCCCGCCGCATTGTGCGCAACCACCAGCGTCGCCTTCTTCTCCCCCCCTGAACTCGGCGCGAACGTCACCGTCACCTCCAGCGACTTGCCCGCCTCCACCGTCCCTGACTTCGGCGTCACCGTGAACAGCGCGGCGTCCGCCCCCTCCACCGTGACCCCGGAGATCGTTAGAGGCTCGTTGCCGGGGTTCGAGATCGTGACCGTCTTCTGCAGATTCTTCCCCACGTCCACCACGTCGAACGCCAGCGCCTCCCCGGACAGCCGCGCCCCCGGCCCCTTGACCGCCTCCACGGGCGGCCCGACCCGCCGCACCCGGTGGCCGAACTTCTCCGCGACGTAGAGCACGCCGTTCGCGTCGATCGCAATGCCGCTCGCCCGCACCTGGGCCTTGACCGGGTCGCCGCCGTCCCCCAGCGCCGACCCTCCCCCGGCGACGCTGGTGATGATCCCGTCCAGCCCGACCCGCCGCACCCGGTCGTCCGCGGCCATGTAGATCACTCCGTGGGCGTCCACCGCGATCCCTCCGACGGTACCCAGGCTGGCCTGCCCCGCCGGCCCCCCGTCTCCGGTATTGACCTGGCTGACAGAGCTCGCAATCCACGTGATGATCCCCCCCGTGTCGACCTTTTGGATGGCGTTGGCCTGGGCGAGGTAGAGGTTCCCCGCTGCATCCACGACCACATCAGAGGGACCGACCCGGGCCTGCGTCGCCGGGACGCCATCCGCTGAAGAGGACCCCCCGCCCGCAATCGTATTGATGATCCCGTCCGTCCCGATCCGCCGGATGCGGGCGTCCCCCGCGACATAGATGTTCCCCCTGCTGTCCACGTCGATGCCCACCGGCCGGAGGTTGGCCTGCGCCGCCGGACCCCCGTCCCCGGAGAAGGACGCGCTCCGCCCCGCAATGGTCGAGATGACCCCATCTGCCCCCACCTTCCGGATGCGGTTGTTCCGGTTGTCCACGATGTACACGGCCCCGTCCGGCCCCACGGCCACGTCCGTCGGCGCGTTCACCTGCGCGCTGGTCGCCGGACCGCCGTCCCCGCTGAACCCCGCCGTCCCCGTGCCCGCGACCGTGATGATGACCCCATCCGGCCCAATCTTTCGGATGCGGTGGTTCTGCGTGTCCGCAAAGTAGACGCTCCCGTCCTTGCCCATCGCCATCCCCTGCGGGCCGTTCACGTCCGCAAACGCCCCCGGACCGCCGTCCCCCGCGAACCCCGCCGTCCCCGTGCCCGCGACCGTGGAGATCACGACCGCCCCGCTCGGAGGCTGGACCCCCACGCCCGTCAGCGGAAGCGTGTAGGGACTGCCCTGTCCATTGTGCGCAATGGACAGCGCCGCCCGCTTCACCCCTGCGGAGGTCGGCTTAAAGATGACCGTCACGCCCACCGTGTCCCCGGACCCCACGGACGCCTGGGTCGGCGTGGCCGAGAACTCAGAGGCATTCTCCCCCGCGGCCGTGATCCCGCTGATCGTCAGCGCCGCGCTCCCCGCGCTCAGGAGCAGGAACCTCTTCTGAACCGCGCTGTTCAGGGCCGTGACATCGAATGGCAGGGACCGGACTGCGGCCCGGAGGTGCGAGCCTTCCAGCCGCTTCCGGGGCGTGGAGGCGACCCGGATGACCCTGCCTCCTTGATCGACGGTATAGACGGCCCCCTCCGCGTCCAGGGTGATACCCTTGTAACCGCCGGTAATGCCTGTCGCCGGAAGGATGGCGATGAGACCGTCCGGCCCGACCTTCACGACGCCTGCGCTGGTGAAGCCGGTGTAGACCGCCCCGTTGGCGTCCACGGCCAGATCGGTCACGATGAGCTGGACGGCCGTGGCCTGCGCCCCGTTGCTGGGGGCCCGGGTCCCTCCCCCGGCAAACAGCCGGATGGCCCCGCCCGTGTCGATCTTGTAAACCCGGGACCCATCCGTGACGTAGACGTTCCCCGTCGCGTCCACGGCCACGGACCCGACGTCGAGGTACGCCTGGGCCGCGGGCATGCCGTCCGTCACCGGCCCAACCACGTTCTTCTGGCCCGCAAACGTCGTGATCACCCCGTCCTTCCCCACCTTCCGGACGCGGTTGTTCCGGCTGTCCGCGATGTAGAGGTTCCCGGCGGAGTCAAAGGCGATCCGAACCGGAAGAAACAGGGCGGCCCGCGTCGCCAACCCCCCGTCCCCGGCAAACCCGTTGGCCCCCGTGCCCGCCACCGTGCTGATGACCCCGTTCGGGTCCACCTTCCGGATGCGGTTGTTGTTGGAGTCGCAGATGTAGAGCGACCCGTCCGGCCCGAAGGCCATGCCCGCCGGGACGAGCAGCCTCGCCTTCAGCGCCGGGCCGCCGTCCCCCTCGCTCCCATCCTCCCCCATGCCCGCCACGGTCGTGACGATCCCGTCGATCCCCACCTTCCGGACGCGGTTCCTGTCGCCCGCGTAGACGTTCCCCGCCGCATCCACCGCCATGCCACCCAGAAACGAGCTGAAGCCCGCCTGCCACGCGAAGACGCCATCCCTAGGGTCGCTCCCCCCGCCCGCAATCGGGCTCGCCACCACCGTGCCCTGCTGCGCCGGCAGGGGCCCACCCACCTGTCCCCCCGTCCCGCCCGTCGTCCCGCCGCTCGCCGTCCCGCTCAGCGCCACCGTCGCGGGGCTCCCTGCCCCGTTGTGCGCGATGTTCAGCGTCGCAGCCTTCGTCCCTGCCGAGGTCGGCGCAAACGTCACGGTCAGCGCCTGCGACCCCCCTGCCGCGATCGTTGCCGTCGTCGGCGAGACCCGGAACTCCGCCCCGTTCGTCCCCGTCACGGTGATCCCCGTGACCGACAGGCCGGCGTTCCCCGTGTTCGTGATCGTCAGCGTCCTCTGCGAAGTCTTCCCCACCTCCGTGGCCTCAAATGTCAGCGACGACGCCGACAGGCTGACCGCGCCCCCCGCCTGCCCCCCCGTGACGCCCGACCCTGCGATCTTCCGGATGCGGTTGTTGTTCACGTCCGCGATGTAGAGGCTCCCCCCCGCGTCCGCGGCAATGCCGACCGGAGCGGCGAGGGTCGCCTGCGCCGCAGGGCCTCCGTCCCCGGAGAACCCGAAGCGCCCCGTGCCCGCGACCGTCGAGATGACCCCGTCTGGCGAGACCTTCTGGACGCGGGCATCGTTCAGCGTGACGATGTAGAGGTTCCCCCCCGCGTCCACCGCCACGCCCGCCGGGGTGTAGATGGTCGCCTGCGTCGCCGCGCCCCCGTCCCCCGAAAAGCCTGCGCTCCCCGTGCCCGCGACCGTCGAGATGACCCCGTCCGTCCCCACCCGCCGCACCCGCGTGTTGCCCGCGTCCGCGATGTAGATCACCCCATTGGCGTCCACGGCCACGGCCCCCACCTGGTTCAGCCGGGCCGCCGTCGCCGGACCCCCGTCCCCGGAGAACCCGAAACGCCCCGTGCCCGCGACCGTCGAGATGACCCCGTCTGGCGAGACCTTCTGGACGC
>CAYRZX010000396.1:0-6101 GCA_964428665.1 uncultured Gemmatimonas sp. | reverse complement strand
CCACCACCTCCAGGACGCGGGGAATCTGCGAAATCAGGTCGTCGGGGGTCTCATGCCGGGTCCCCTTGTACTGATCGAACATCTCATCCCGGAACGTCCTCCCCGGCGCGTCCACGGCCACGACCACATAGTTCGGGCGAAACCGGGACAGCAGCTTGATCAGCATCCCCGTCACCCCGAACACGGCGTGGGTCGGCTCGCCCGTCACGGGACTCCGCATCCCCCCCCGGATGGCGTAGTACGCGCGGAAGATCTGGGCGTGTCCGTCGATCAGATAAAGCGTCTCCGGCATGGTCGCCTTTTCCTTCTCACAGGTGCTTCTTCAGAAACCTCCCCGTGTGAGACGCCTTGCATCGCACGACGTCCTCCGGCGTCCCGCAGACCACCACCTCTCCCCCCCCGTGTCCGCCTTCGGGGCCCAGGTCGATGATGTGGTCCGCCGTTTTGATCACGTCCAGATGGTGCTCGATCACCAGCGCCGTGTGCCCCGCGTCCACCAGCCGGCTCAGACATTCGAGCAGGCGCTGGATGTCGGCCATGTGCAGCCCGGTGGTCGGCTCGTCCAGGATGTAGAGGATGTGCCCGCGCTTCAGTTTGCTCAATTCGTTGGCCAGCTTGACGCGCTGGGCCTCCCCGCCCGACAGGGTCGTCGAGGACTGCCCCAGAGTCAGATACCCCAGCCCCAGCTGGTTGAGCACGCCGATCTTGCGGGCGATGCCCGGATGGTCCTCGAAAAAGCCCACCCCCTCTTCGACGGACATGTCCAGGACGTCCGCGATGGTCTTCCCTTTGTACTCGATCTCCAGGGTCTCGCCGTTGTAGCGCGCCCCCTTGCAGCTCTCGCAGGGGACCTCCACGTCGGGCATGAAATAGAGCTGGGTGAGAATGGACCCCTCCCCGCTGCACTCCGCGCACCGCCCCTCCTTGACGTTGAAGCTGAACCGCCCCGGCCTGTAGCCCCGCGCCTTCGCCTCGGGGGTGTCGGCGAAGATCGCCCGGATGTCGTCATAAAACCCGATGTAGGTCGCGGGGTTGGACCGCGACGTGCGCCCGATCGGCGACTGGTCGATGTTGATCACGTCCTGAATGTGCTCCACCCCTTCGAGGCGGTCGTGGTCCCCCGACAGGACCCGGCTGTCATAGAAAAGGGAATAGAGCTTCTTGAACAGGATTTCATTCACCAGCGTGCTCTTCCCCGACCCCGACGCGCCGGTGACGCAGACGAACAGGTTCAGGGGGATCTCCACGTCGATGCCCTTCAGGTTGTTCTCCCGCGCGCCCCGGACCGTCAGGCGCTTCCCGTTGGGCGCGCGCCTCCGGTCGGGGACCGGGATCGTCCTCCGCCCGCTCAGGAACTGCCCGGTCGGGGAGCCCCTGTGCTTGAGGACGCCCTGAAGGGTCCCCTGCACGACCACCTCCCCGCCGTGCACGCCGGGTCCGGGGCCCATCTCCACGATGTGATCGGCCGCGCGGATGGTACCCTCGTCGTGCTCCACCACCACCACGGTGTTCCCCAGGTCCCGCAGCCGCCGAAGGGTGCGGATCATCTTCACGTTGTCCTTGGGGTGCAGCCCGATGCTTGGCTCGTCCAGGACATAGAGCATCCCCATCAGCCCGGAGCCGATCTGGGTCGAAAGCCGGATGCGCTGCGACTCCCCCCCGGACAGCGTCCCGGAGCGCCGGTTGAAGTTCAGGTAGTCCAGGCCGATGCCCAGGAGCAACTCCAGCCGCGCCGCGATCTCCTTCAGGACCTGCTGCCCTGCCGCGCGCTGCCGGCCCTGGACCTTCAGCTTGTCCAGAAAGGCCCTCAGCTCGGAGAAGTTCATCTCCCCGAATTCGTAAATATTGAGCCCGCCCACCCGGAACAGCAGCCGCTGCGGCTTCAGCCGGGTCCCGTGGCAGTCCGGGCAGCGATGCTCCACCATGACCTTTTCCAGATAGGCCTCCATGCTCGAATGGGCCTCCTGTCTCTGCCGGTAGCGCTTGTAGTGCCGCTCGATCCGCCTGGCGATGCCCCCAAAGGCCAGCTGCTCTCCGACGTACCGCTTCTCCGTCTTCGCCTCCGGCGGCTGAACCACCTCGAACTTCTCCCCCTTCGTGCCGTTGAGCAGGACGTCCACCACGGACGCCGGCAGGTCCCTGAACGGCGTGTCCAGGCTGAACCCGTAGTGCCTTGAAAGGCTGTACATAATCTTGCCGTCCCAGGTGTCCGGGTTGTAGTTGAACGCCTCCCGCACGAAGGCCCCGTCCCGGATGCTCCTCCCCCTGTCCGGCGTCAGCAGGTCGGGATGCACCTGCAGATAGGTCCCCAGCCCCAGACAGGTCCGGCAGGCGCTCGTCGGCTCGTTGAACATGAAGTAGGCGGGCGTCAGGTCGCCCACGGCCACGTGATGCCTGGGGCACCCGAAGGACCCGTAAAAAGAGGCGGCGGCGTCCCTGTTCGAGGTCTTCAGGACGTGGACCCGGAGAAACTGCTCCCCGGTCGTCAGGGCGTTCTGGATGCCCGCCAGCAGCGGCTTGTCGGTCCCCGGCCTGACGACGAACCGGTCGCAGATCACCTCCATCTGAGGGTCTGCGGCCTCGTCGAGGGCCACCTCCTCGCTGATGTCCACCTCCCGGCCGTCCACCAGCAGGCGGCGGTAGCCCTTCTTCCGGACCTCCGCAAACAGGAACTCGTAGTCCTCCCCGTACACCCTGAACACCGGCGCGCGCAGCTCGACCGCCGTGCCCTCCGGCAGCGCAAGAATCTCTTCCAGGACCTGGTTGCCGGTCTTGATGGGGACCTCCTGCTCGCAGTAAGGGCACCGGGCGACCCCGACCGTGGCAAACAGCAGGTTGAGGTAACTGCTGATGTCGGTCATGGTGCCGACCGTCGAGCGGGGGTTCCTGGCCACGGTCTTCTGCTCGATGGAGATCACCGGGGACAGCCCGAACATGAAGTCCACGTCGGGCTTCTTCACCTGGGCGATGAACCGCTTGGCGTAGGACGACAGCGACTCCATGTAGCGCCGCTGTCCCTCCGCGTAGAGGGTGTCGAAGGCCAGCGACGATTTTCCAGAGCCGCTCAGGCCCGTGACCACGACAAGCTGATCCCGTGGGATCTCCAGCGAGATGTTCTTCAGGTTGTGCTCCCTGGCCCCCTGTATGGAAATGGTCTTTCTCACGGGGTCCCTCTCTGGTAATAGAAGGCCGCCTCTTCGAACGCCACCCGACTCTTCTCCGTCAGCCGCAACGGGCTGGAGACCTTCCGGATGATCCCCTTGTCCGCCAGCCACTCGCACGCCGTCGTCACGCCCTCGATGTTCATGTGGCGATTGAAATGGTCCTCCACCTCCGTGGCGGAACGGACGCCGTCGGCCTCCGACAGAAACTCCAGGACTGGCCTGAACAGCGCGTCCAGCCGGTCGTCCAGATACCGGTTGATCAGGCCCAGCGCGGACTGGACCGCCCTGGCGGTCTTCTTCTGATTGATGAGGTCCGTGTAGACGGCGTTGAAGAAAGACGGGTTGAGCCGGAGCGCCTGCTGGATGACCTCCCGTCCTGCAATCTCCCTGTTCAGAAAGGCCTCCACCTGCGCCAGGCCGTCCATTAGCTTCATCATCCAGAGAAAGCTGTAATTCAGGTCTCTCTTGACGTAGAACCACTTCTCCGCCTTCATCAGAGGGGGGAGCACGCCCGTGCCCGCGCGCAGCAACTGGACCTCCCGGTCCTTCGTCCCGAGATGGTCTTTTTTTTCGTACAACTCGCGGAGGGTCTCGTCCCGGGTGAACAGCAACCGGCTCCTGGAGAACGAGGAATGCACGAAGGAACTCTGCAGGGCGCCCTCCATCATCCGCCTGAACTTGCCTCGGGGCGTGATGAAGGCGTGGATGTTGATGCCATTCTCCACCAGGCAGAAGGCCCTGTCCGCGTTCTTTTCGTCCCTGCCGACCAGCATGACGTCGATGTCCGATTTCTCCCAGACCTCGTCGTAAGACAGGCTCCCGAACAGGATCGCCGCCAGGAGGTACGGGTCCCGCGCCACCTTTTCCACGAAGGCCTGCAACGCCTCTTCGTACTGCCGGCGAAGGGCTTCCGCGTCACTCATGTCTCACCTCCGCGAACAAAACATCCGCCTGAGGGCCGCGCCCCCGCTTCAGCAACGCTGAGACCTGCACGGACGGAGGCCGTCACCCGGCCGTCCCGTCCTTCCGCTGGTGCAGGCAGACGCGGTTGCCGTCGGGGTCCGCGATGAAGGCCATGTGGCAGACCGACGTCTCCTCCGGCTCCGCCAGGACCTTCACCCCCTTTTTGCGCAGCTCCTCCACCGCCGCGTACACGTCCTCCACCGCCAGCGCCACGGCCGGCGGCCCCTGCCAGTCTCCATCCCCCGGCCTGCACAGGGCGAACGACACCGGAGGGCTGTTGAACTCGGTCCAGGACTCCCCCTCCTCGTTGAAATCGAACTGCATCCCCAGCGTGTCGCGGTAGAACGCCACGGCCTTCGCCATGTCCGTGACGTTGTAGACCACAAAGTCCACGGCCTTCGTCTTCATTGTCAACCCTCCCGCTTCAACAGTTCGGCCACCCTGTGGAGGTGCCCCATCCTGTGTTCCCTGGCGTCAAAAACTTCTCGAAACAGGTCCTCCCGCGACCTCCCGTCCCTCAGTTCCTCGACTCTGAACTTCAGGTCATCCGACGAGGGCACCCGTCCCAGGACCGACCCGTAAACGGCACGGACGAACTCCTCGTCCCCGTACTCCGAGATGAAATCCCACGGCATATAGGCGTACTCCTTCAGCGTCTTCACCAGAGACATGGCCAGCCATCGCTTGTGATCGTCCCTCTCTCCCAGGGCCGAGTAGACTTTACCCGCAAGCTCCGCGCCTATTCCATTCTCCGCCTTTGCCTCCTTAAGACCCTTTCCGTCCAGCCATGCACGGATGCAGGCAATGTACTGCTTCGCCACTTCTCTCCTCGCATCGTCGATCTGGCCGTGCCTCGACAGCACGTCCACCGCCGGGCTTCCGGGGTAATCGAGCGCGCCTATGGCATTGAGGACGAACTCGACGTTCTCAAACGCCCTGTAATGGCTCAGCGGATCGATCCGCGAGATGAGCGCCCGGACCCTTTCGATGTGGGGCGGAAGCGCGCCCAGCTGATCTTCAAACGCAGCGATGGCGCGCATCTCCTCGTCCGGCCCATGTTCGGGGCATATCACGTTTCTCCATCGCTTCATCCTCTCATCATTCATGTAAACCTCCACGTTCATAAGCGGAGATCACTTCACCGCCTTCCCGTCATATCTCAGAATGCGACTGTGAGGCGGCCGGTACTGCCGGGCGACTGCCTTCAGGATCTCCTCCCGTCTCTGCCTTCGCTTCGGGGCGGGCAACTCTACGGCGATGTCCTCCACGTCGTGCGGCCCGATGCGCCAGTGCCCCAGGACCGCCCCCTGAAATGCCCCGTCGATCAGAAGATACTGAAGGGCCTCGCGGTCCCCGAACCTTCTTTTCAGTTCGCTGGCGTGGGAGAGGACCAGCGTATCCGCCCTGTGCACCATGAACGCCGAGGGGGGTGCGGAGTCCGCCCGCAAAGAGACATCCTCCTGGCATACCCATCCCTCCCCAATCCTCTCCACGGTCACGGGCGCCATCGCACGATTTTTCTCCATCCCGGAGACCAGCGCCCTGAGGGGCCGGGACGGCAGTTGCGACCAATCCTTCACCTGCTCCATCGTCGCAAACACGTGCCCGCGCAGAAA
Source organism: uncultured Gemmatimonas sp. (assembly GCA_964428665.1). GTDB lineage: Bacteria > Latescibacterota > UBA2968 > SICM01 > SICM01 > SICM01. The sequence goes on along the minus strand of CAYRZX010000396.1, from coordinate 358 downwards.
CCGGAGCAGCACCCGTTCGGCGGCGGCCTCCCACGGGATGTCTTCAAGGTCGATCTCAGGCCATTCGGAGGCAAAATCGTACCAACAGCGCTCCCACTCGCTGTCCACCTGGTCCTCGTGGACCAGAAACGCCTCCTGGAGCCGGTGCAGGGCCGGCATGATCCCCTTGATGAGCAGCCCCGTCTCCTCCTTGATCTGGCGCGGGGTGAGACCTCCCATCGTCTGCACGGCCTTCAGAACCGTCCCCTGGATCCGGTTCAACCCCGGCAGCGGACGCCGGAAAGCCGTCGCGTAAAGCCTTAGGTGAGAACTATCGCAACATCGAGGGCGAATGCTTATGAGAGGGCGTCTATCACTA
>CAYRZX010000395.1:0-6114 GCA_964428665.1 uncultured Gemmatimonas sp. | reverse complement strand
TGATAGCTGCTTAAGAAAGGAGCCCCGATGACGCAGAGCTGTCGGCTTTTTGCGCTCATATCGGTCCCCATCTGTCTTCTGGTCTTCACGTCTCCGGCTGCCGCGCAGCAGACGACGCTGAAGGCCGACTTCAACGCCAACGGGACGGTGGACTTCGACGACTTCTTCCTGTTCGCTGATGTCTTCGGGACGCGGCGGGGGGAGGTAAGGTTCGACGCGAAGTTCGACCTGAGCGGTAACGGAGCCGTCGATTTCGACGACTTCTTCCTGTTCGCGGAGGACTTCGGGAAGAAGTCCGGGCAGACGGGCGGCGGGGGGACAAGGGAAGTCACGGTCTACATCGCGGACCTGTTCGGGGGACAGGTGGAGCTCGTCAACGTCAAGGACAACCTGAGCGCCGGGACGATTCGCGTCGATCAGCCGAGGGGCCTGGCCTTCTCATCGGACGGCAACGCCCTCTACATCGCCGGCGTGGACACCTTCCACGCAGGGCGGGCGGATGGAAAGCGCGACTTCTCGGTGCCTCTGAGCACGGCCTTCAAGATCGCCCTCTCCCCCGACGGCCAGAAGGCCTACGTGACCAAGGAAGGCGTCCCGGAGGCAGGGGTGACCAGCGGCGTGGCGGTCGTGGACCTGAAGGCGAAGAGGCAGTCCAACTTCATCTCCCTTCCGGGCAGGCCGTCCGGGATCGCCCTCACGCCGGACGGGCGAAAGGCCTACGTGGCCAACCGGACGCGCCGCCTGATCATTCTGGACCTGGTGAAAGAGGCGCTGAAGGACTCCCTCCTGACGACGAACGCCGCCCCCTCCCGCGCCGCCATCTCGCCCGACGGGAACAGGGTCTATCTGAACAACGGAATCAACGACACGATCAACGTCGTGGACACGGCCCTCGGCGGAGGCCCCGAAGGCGCGGACCGGGTCGTCAGGACGCTGGCGACGAAGACCGCCGAGCCCCACCTCTCGGCGTCCATCGTGGACCTGACAGTCTCCCCGGACGGAAAACTGATCTACGCCTCGTCGTTCCGGGTGATCCTGACCACTGCGCCCGGCTCCACCGAGCCGACACCCACGCTGATCGGAGAACTGATCGCGGTGGATGTCGAGACAGGAAAGGTGGACCGCATCCTGCTGGGGGAGACCGTCGCCACCCTCGGCGTCGCGCCCAACGGAAAGACCGCCTACGTGGTGTTCCAGCGTCAGGTCACGGAGGGGTTGGAGGTGGCCATCGTGGACCTCCAGACAAAGAAGGCGATCGGGTCGCTCCCCGTCGCCTTCCTGCAGCCGGTGGACATCAAATTTCGGACGGTCGTGCGTTAAATGTAGGGGCGATCCAGCGGATCGCCCCTACATCCCCGACAGCCCCTTCGCGTAGTCTATCCCCCCCACGACCTCCTCCCGCGTCACGTCTCTCGACAGCGTCACGTCTCCGATCCGGGTCGGCAGGACAAAGGTCAGGACCCCGTCCCGCGCCTTCTTGTCCGACCTCATCCGCTCCAGAATCTTCTCCGTGGGGATGCGGCCCAGGCCGGGGGGGACGCCGAGGCGTCTGAGCACGCGCTCCTGCCGTCCAAAGTCCTCTCCGGGCCAGAGGCCCCGGTCGCGCGCGATCCTCCCGGCGGCGGCCATGCCCAGGAGCACGGCCTCGCCGTGCAGGTAGACGCCGTAGTCCGTGGCGGCCTCGACGGCGTGCCCGACGGTGTGGCCGTAGTTGAGGATCGCCCGGAGGCCGGCCCGCTCAAAGGGGTCGGCCTGGACGACCCCGGCCTTGATCCGGCAGTTCCGCTCGATCAGGGCGTCGATCTCGTCGGGGGCGAGCCGCATGTCCACGACGTCCTCCAGGCAGGCCTCCAGCAGGGCGAACATGACCTCGTCCCGGATGACCGCGTGCTTGACGACCTCGGCCAGGCCCGCCCTGACCTCCCGCTCCGGGAGCGTCCGCAAGAGCGACGTGTCCACGCAGACCAGGCGGGGCTGATGGAACGCCCCGATCAGGTTCTTCCCGCCCGGATGATCCACGCCGGTCTTGCCCCCCACGCTGGCGTCCACCTGCGACACGACGGTCGTGGGCGCCTGCACGAAGTCGATCCCCCGCAGGAAGGTCGCCGCCGCGAACCCCGCCATATCTCCCACGACCCCGCCCCCCAGCGCCACCACCGCCGATCCCCGGTCCAGACGGGCCTCCACCAGGGCATCGTAGATCCCCTTCACCGTGTCGAGCGTCTTGTGCGCCTCGCCGGAGGGGATGATGACCTCACAGACATCTACCCCCGCCGCGTTCAGGCTCTCCACCGCCGTCCGCAGATGATGCCCGGCCACGACGCTGTCGGTGACGACCGCAGCCCTCCGTCCGAGGTCGCGCCCCCGGTAGAGCGCGCCCAGGTCCTTCAGAAGGCCGTGGCCGACGTGGATAGGATAGGATGCGTTGCCTAAATCGACCTGGACAGTTCTCATGATGATGGGCTGTGGGGGCGGTTCGTGAACCGCCCCTGCGACACGGTGTTCAACTGTTGCATGACCAGCTCCGCCGTCTGCTCCGGCGTCCGCTCCTCCAGGGACTCGACAGTGAGGTCCGCCCGCCGGTAGTAGGGTTCCCGCGCCGAGAGCATCGCCCGGACCCTGGCCATGCGCTCCTGGTCGTTCAGCCCGGCCAGCAGGGGGCGGTGGCCTCTCCGGCTGACCCGCTCGAAGATCGTCTCCGGGCTGGCCGAGAGGTAGACGCAGGTCCCGGAGCGCCGGATAACCTCCCAGTTCTCCTCCCGCGTCACCGCACCGCCCCCCAGGGAGATGACCGCGGCGGGCATCTCCGAGGCCCTGCGGACGGCCCGGTGTTCGAGCTGCCGAAACGCCTCCTCCCCGCTCTCCCGGAAGATGTCGGAGATGGGCCTTCCGGCGGCCTCCTCGACGAGGGCGTCGGTGTCGACGAAGTCCCTGCCGAGCCGTGCGGCCAGGATCGCCCCGACCCTGCTCTTGCCCGCGCCCATGAACCCGGTCAGGAAGATGTGGTCCCCCATTCAGGTTTCCGTCCGGTTCCCCGTCTCGTCGTACTGATAGACCTTGTCCTCCGCCTCGTCGCGGGTCTTCCTGTGCGTGCCGTCGCAGTAAGGCTTGTTGGCCGACAGCCCGCAGCCGCAGATGGCCATGGGGAACTTCCCCTCCTTGATGAGGTAGGGGCCCTTCTCCGTGTGCTTGACCAGACGCGCCATGAAAGAACTCCTTTCAAAACAGCCATCAGCCGTCAGCTATCAGCTACCAGCAGAACCCATTTTGTCTTTGCTGACTGCTGATAGCTGATAGCTGATAGCTCTATTCATCGTTCTGCGTTCATCGTTCCTACTTCATCGTTGCTTTTCACATACTCTCCGGCGTCTTCATGCCGAGGAGCTTCAGGCCCTTTTCGAGCACGACCTGGATGCCGTAGACGAGGGCGATGCGCGCCTTCGTCAGGGCCTCGTCCTCGGAGATCACCCGGTGGACATTGTAGAACTGGTTGGCCGCGGCGCACAGGTCGAGCAGGCCGGTGGCGATCACGGAGGGCTCACAGGTCTCCGTCGCCGTGCGCACCTGCCGGGGGAACTGCTCCAGGCGCTTGACCACGGCCGCCTCCTCGTCCGAGGCGAGCAGGCCGAGGTCCGCGCCAGACGGCGGAACCGCGTCGCCGTATCTTCGCAACACGCTGCAATACCGGGCGTGCGTGTACTGCGCGTAGGGGCCGGTCTCGCCGTTGAAGTTGAGGATCTCGTCCCAGTCGAACACCGAGTCCTTGACCCTGCGGCCGGACAGCATGGCGAAGATGACGGCCCCGATGCCCACCTCCTGCGCGACGGCCTCCCGGTCCGGGAGGTCGGGGTTCTTCTCCGCGATGATCTTCCGGGTGAGGTCCACGGCCCGGCCCAGCACATCCTTGAGCAGGACGATGTTGCCGCTCCGGGTGGCCATCGCCTCCCCCTTGAAGCTGAGGAGGCCGTAGGCCACGTGCGCGAGGCCGGAGGCCCAGGGGGCGCCCATCAGCTCCAGGACCTTGAAGAACTGCCGGAAGTGGAGGGACTGCCGGGCGTCGGTCACGTAGAGCATCCGGTCGAAGCGGTATTTCTCGTGGCGGGACAGCGCGGCGCAGATGTCCCGGCTCGCGTAGATGCTCGCCCCGTCGCTCCGCTTGAGGATGCAGGGGGGCATGTCGTAGGCGTCCAGCTTCACGACCAGGGCCCCCTCGCTCGGCACGGCCAGGCCCATGTCTAGGAGCCGGGCCACCACGCCATCGACCTGTTTCGTGTAGGCGCTCTCCCCGGAGTATTCGTCGAACCGGACGCCGAGCATGTCGTAAATCCTGACGTATTCCCGGATGCTCTCCTCCCGGAACCACCGCCAGAGCGCAAGCGCCTCCTCGTCGTCCTCCTCCAGCCTTTTGACCCAGGCGCGGGCCTCGTCCCGCAGGGCCGGGTCCTTCTCCTCCTCCTCCCGGAACCGGACATAGAGCTTGAGAAGCTCGTCGATGGGGCTGGATTCGACCTTCAGCCGGTCGCCCCACCGCTTGAAGGCCGCGATGACCATGCCGATGGGCGTGCCCCAGTCGCCGAGGTGATTGATGCCCACGACCCGGTAGCCCCGCGCCTCGTGGAGCCGGAGAAGGGCGTTGCCCAGGATCGTGGTGATCAGGTGGCCGACGTGAAACTCCTTGGCGATGTTCGGGGAGGAGTAGTCGATGACGACGGTCTGGCCTCTTCCCTCGTCGCCCTCCCCGTAGGACAGGCCCTGCGTCAGCACATCGCCCAGGACGTGCCGCACCAGGGCCTTGCGGTCCACGAAGAAGTTGAGGTAGGGGCCGACGGGCCGGACCTCTGAGAGGAGGTCGCCTGCCTGCACCTTCTCCGCCAGCTCCTTCGCGATCAGCGGCGGGGCCTTCTTCAGAAGCTTGGCCAGGGGAAAGCAGGGAAAGGCGTAGTCGCCCAGTTTCGGGTCGGGCGGGACCTCCACCTTCTCCGCGACCTCAGCGGCGGACACGCCCGACACGGCGCTGATCTGTTGAGAGATATGCTGAACGAATGGGTTGGACATGGCAAAAAGAGAAATTGAAGATTGAAGATTGAAGATTACAAATTGCAAATTCAGGGTTTCTCCCCCACATACACCGTCGCGATGCCGAAGGTCAGGCGATGCTCGCGCACCTCCCGGAACCCGGCCCGCTCCATTACAGCGAGAAAGCCCTGCCCCTCCGGGAACCGCACGACGGACTCATAGAGGTAGGTGTAGGCCACCTCATCCCCGGAGACGAAGGCCCCGATGCGAGGCAGGAGGTTTTTAAAGTAGAACATGTAGAGATGGCTGAGGACCGGCGTCCGGGGCTTCGAAAACTCCAGAATGACGGCCCTGCCCCCACGCCTCAACACCCGCCCCATCTCGCGCAGGCCCGCGTCCAGGCGGGCCACGTTGCGGATGCCGAACCCGACGGTGACGCCGTCGAACATCCCGTCCCTGAACGGCAGCCCCTCCGCGTCGCCGCAGAGGAGGTCCACGGCTCGACCGTTCCGTTTTTCACAGCCGACCCGGAGCATGGGGACCGACAGGTCGACCCCGGTCACGCGGACCGATCCCCGCGAGATGGCCTCGAAGGCAAAGTCCCCCGTGCCGGTGGCCAGGTCCAGGATGCGCCACCCCGGCTGCGGGTCGAGGAGGCGGACGGCCCTTCGCCGCCACCGGACGTCCGTCCCGGCGCTCAGGAGATGGTTCAGGAGGTCGTAGCGGCGCGCGATCCGGTCGAACATCCGGCGGACAAAGTCGCGCCTGGCTTCCGCGTCCTGGACGGTCATGTCCTGAACCTGCCGATCACGGCCCCCTTCATGACCTCCGGAGACGGCTTCAGGCCGGTCCAGATCTCGAACGACCGGGCGCCCTGGTACACGAGCATGTCCAGCCCGCCGAAGGCCCGCGCCCCGGCGGCGCGCGCCTGACGCATGAGCGTCGTCTCCAGCGGGTTGAACACCGTGTCGTAGACCGTCAGGCCCGGATGGAGGGCGGAGGGATCCTCCATCGGCGAACCCTCGACGTTGGGGTGCATGCCAAGGGAGGTGACGTTGACGACCAGCCCGGCGTCCCGGAGGGCTCGCCGCTGTTCGG
>CAYRZX010000394.1:0-6139 GCA_964428665.1 uncultured Gemmatimonas sp. | reverse complement strand
AGATTATGTGCCACTACAGGCCAGATATTAGGAACCGCGGGTGAACAGTGTCCGAAAACCAAAACAGGATTTATGCTTTTACTTCAGCGTTCCGCGTTCCGCGTTGCTTCTATCACACCCCCACCTCCACCGCCCGGTACGGCTCGCACCCCTCCAGGCGACGCCCCCAGTCGCTCACGCCCGGCTCAGGGACGCCGAGCAGCTGCCGCCGGTTGTGCGACCTCATCACCAGCTCCTGCACGCGGGGCGAAAGGTCCTTGAACTCATACATCGTCTTCATCCACGCGTGGACGTAGGAGTACTCCAGCACCTTGCGCGGCCGGTCGCTCCGGTTGTGGAACCGGGCGTGCCAGGTGTAGCCGTTCATCAGCACCGCGTCCCCCGCCCGCACGACCATCCTGACGTGGTGCGGCATGTCCTCGTGGGCCGCCAGGTCAGGGAGCGGATGCCCCAACTCGTAGCGGTGGCTCCCCGGCACAAAGGAGAGGCACGCCCCGTCTTCCGGGACATCCTCCAGATACGTGAAGAGCTTGGTCATGATGATCGAGTCGGGGAGATAGACCCCCATAATCCCCGACAGGTCGCAGTGCCAGCCCGACCCCGAGTCCGTGCCGGGCCGGATGATCCCGCCCTGCGCGTAGCGCAGCTGCGCATCGTCCCCCACGACGGCCCGCACGATGGGGAGCAGGGCCGGGTGATCGACCATGTCCACGAAGACATCGTCCTGACTCAGGAGGTCCCGCAGGGCGCCCTTCTCCGCCGCCCGGTCGAACGCCTCCCGGACCCGTTTCAATTCCTCCGCCTTCAGGGCGCTCCGGATCAGGACGTAGCCCTGCGCGTCGTAGTCTCGCCTGGCCTGTTCAGGTATCATGGATCCGCCTTTCTCAATTTGCAATTTGCAATTTCCAGAATCGCCGGACGGGATGAATCCCGCCCCTACTCATTCGCCTTGACGCCTCTGCCCACCACCTTCAACCCGGAGAACCTCCGCTCCGGAAGCCCCGCCGAGGGCGGGTACCCCTCCACCCGGCGACCCCAGTACCATTTGGAATCCATGGGGTCCGTGCGGATGCCGAACAACTGCGCCAGGTTGTGCGACGAGGACGCCACCTCCGTCGCGTGCGGCGACAGATCGGGCAGGGCCTGGCGCATCCAGCAGTGGACGTAGGTATACTCCAGAAGCCGCTGGGGCGCGCCGCTCCGGTTTCGGGTGCGGGCCTGCCAGAGATTTCCGTTCAGGAGGACCGCCGTCCCCGCCCCGGCGCGCAGGGCGACGTGGTGCGGCATCTCCTCGATATGGGTGATGTCCGGGAAAGGGAGATCAGGCTTGAAGCGATGGCTCCCCGGCACGACCGCGATGCAGGCCCCCTCCCCCGGCGCGTCGTCCAGCCACAAAGACACCTGCACACTGAGCGTGGACGCCGGATGGTGGACCCCCAGGAGACCCGCCACCTCCCGACGCCACCCCCTTCCGGCGCTGTCAGGCGTCAGGCGCACCCCCCGCAGAGACCGCAGCTGCGCGTCGTCCCCCACGATGCGATGGACCGCCGGAAAAAAGGCCGGGTGCTCGGCCAGGCGGATGAAGAGATCGTCCCGGTTCGGGAGGTCCTCCAGGCCGCCGGACCTCTCCGCCCCGTCAAAGGCGGCCTGCGCGCGCCTGAACTCGTCCGGCGCAAAGCCGCCTTCCACCACCAGGTAGCCCTGCGCCTCATACTCTATTCTTTGCGCCTCGGTCATGAACAACTCCTTTCCCTTCGGCTGATCAGCGCCTCAATCCGGGCGTCGTCGAGACGGGTCGAGAAGGCCCTTCCCGTAACCCCCCCTGGCGTGACCCTCCACCTGCCCCTGACAGCCCTGCCCGCTCAGACGATCCTCCCGGCCCCCGGCCCCCGGCCTCAGGCCCCTGCTTCTCCAGACTCCTCATCAGCGCACCGATCCGGGCATCGTCCGGGTTGAGGGCGAGGGCCTTTTCATAGTACTCTCTGGCCTTCGCCTCGTCCTTCAACTGCTCCTGGTAGACATGCCCGATCAGCACGTAGGCGTTCGACTGCTGGGGGTCCAGCGCCACGGCCCGCCGGTAATGGTCGAGGGCCTCCTGCGTCTGGCCGAGCGAGAAATAGGCGATCCCCAGGTTGGTCTGGACGCCCGCGTGGTTCGGTCTTGCAGCCGCGGCGCGGCTCAGGTCCGAGATCGCTCCCTGATAATCCCCCTTGGCGATTCGGGCCGCCCCCAGGCTGTTCATGAACTCGACGTTCTGAGGCTCTAAAGTCAGGGCCTCGCTGTAGGCCCGGATCGCCTCGTCGTTCCGGCCCACCTGGCGCTCGCAGTAGCCCAGGCGGAAGTAAGCCTCGGCGAACACCGGATCGAGGCGGGTCGCGGCTTTAAACCTCTCAATCGCCTCCTCGTGCCGGCCGGACCGCATCAGGACCTCCCCCAGCAGCTTGTGGACCATCCGGTTGTTCGGGTGGTAGCGCAGGCTCTTGCGGTACGCGGCCTCCGCCTCGTCCCAGAGCCGCATCGCATTGAACGTGTTGCCGAGCATCTGATGCGCCCCAAAGGAATAGGGCCGATAGGCGACGGATCTTTCAAGGTTGAACCGGGCGCGTTCGAGCCGCTGGGGGCTGGCCTTCAGGTCGTAGCGCCCCTCGTTGTAATAGTGGTCCGCGACCACCGCGTTGTAGCTCACCACCCCCGCCAGGAGGACCGCTGCCACGCAGACGCCCACCACGGTCAGGACGCCGGACCCGGACCTCGTCTCGAGAAGGGGGATGCGCTCCTCCCGGCCCCCGCGCTCCAGAATCGCAGCAAGCCCCGTGGCCACCCAGAAGTGCGAGGCCGACGCCGGATTCTGGAAGTTGAGGCTGAACAGGGCGTGAACCAGAGTGGCAGCCGCGGCCGCCGCCAGCCCGACGGCCAGGGCGTCCGCCTCTCCGCGGGCGTACCGGCGCAGCAGCCGGTAGAACATCCCGCAGACCGCGTAAAACATCCAGAGAAAGGCCGCCAGCCCCAGGACGCCCGTCTCCGCCAGCACCTCCAGATAGCCGTTGTGCGCCTGGTAGACGGCCAGGTCCATCCCGGCCGCCGTGCGCATCCGGGCGAGACTCTCCGCGCTCTCCCGGCTGGCGTATTTCGGAAGGGTGTAGGCGAAATTGCCCACCCCCACGCCCAGCAGGGGCCGGTCCAGGATCATGCGCACCGTGTCTTTCCAGATCAACACGCGCTGCCGGCTCGACTCGTCCTGCAACCGCACAGCGGCCTCCGACCTCTCGAAGATCGCCGTCCAGCGGTCCTCCAGGACCTTCCCCACCGTGACGCCGTTTCCGGCGGGAAGGCGAGGGACGACCCCGACCAGAACCGCGACCACGGCGACGCCCACAGCCACCCTGAGCGCCAAGCCCTCCAGCAGACGACGCCCCGCGAGGACGCCACGCCAGCCCCACGCGACGACGAAAATGGCAGCAGAGACCCCTGCGCCGACCCACCCCCCCCGGCTCCCCAGCACAGCAATCAGAAAGAGCATCACGAGGACAGCGCCCCCGGCCGCATACCGTCCCGCTCCCCTCCCCCCCAGCGCCAGCGCGAAGGCCACGGGCAGGGCGATGTCCAGATACTCGGCCACATAGGTGACATTGCCGAGCGTGGAGACAGGGAGGCTCCACTGGGAGTGGAAGTCGTAGATGTGGTGATACTGGAGCAGGCCGACGACCGAGATGACCGACGCCGTTCCTGCGATGGCCCACAGGATCGCCCAACCCTCCCGCTCCACCCGAATGCAGTTGAACACCACGATGTAGAGCAAAAAATGGCAGAGATACTGGAACATCATCTCCAGGCCGTGCGGCTGATTGTAGGCCTGAAACAGAGAGATGAAATTCGCCGCCATGAAAGCCAGCAGGGCGTAATAAATGGGAGACCTGATCAGATAGACCTTCCCCTCCGCCGCCATCCCCACAAACCAGAAGGCGCAGGCCAGGGCCGTCAGAACCTGGACGAAGGCCAGCTTGGGCGTGTTGTAGTCGGACAGGGAGGTTGTAAAGTAGAGCGGCGTCAGGATCACCAGGGCGAGCAGCGTCCCGACCAGGCCCCGATGCAGGCCGGACTTCAGCGGGACGCTCACGGCCTCCGGCTTAGAAGGTTGCGCTTTACGGTTGCGCTTCGACATAAAGGTAATGCCTCTGCAATGAGCTATGATTTTTCAATCCTCCGGATCGCCTCCCGGAGTTGCGCGATGACAAACCCATCCGGCTCCCGTTCCAGCCACGCCCGCAGCCGGGGCAATACGGACGGCGTCCCGGTGAGGCCGAGCGCCCTGGCCGCCGCGGCCCGGACGCCCCAGTCCGGGTCCTCCGCAGCCGTCAGAAGAGGCGGAACGACCTCTCCCCCCCCGACCTTCCCCAGGGCCTCCGCGGCGAGCGCCCGGACCAGGGGGTCGGCCCCTCGCAGCGCCCCCGAGAGCGCCCCGACCGCCGGAGGCCCGATCCCGGCCAGCGCCCCCGCCGCCGCGAACCGGACGCTCTGGTGCGAATCCGCCATCCGCCGGACCAGCGATCCGACGGCGCGGGAGTCGCGCATCGGATGGACGATCCGTTGCAATTTGCCGAGCGCGGCGGCGCTCGCCCGCCGGACGCTCACGGATCGGTCGTCGAGCGCCCGGACCAGGGCCGGAATCGCAACCGTGTCCCCCATCTCCCCCAGCGCCGCCGCCACCACGCCCCGCAGGCGGGCGTCCTTCATCAACTCAACCAGGACCTCCCGCCCCTCCGGGCGACGGACACGCCCGATCATCCGCGTCGCAAACCGGCGGACCTCCTCCCGTCCGTCCGACCTGGCCGCCCGCGCCAGGACCGGCAACCCTCCCTCCCCCATCCCGGCCAGGGCCTCCAGCGCCCCCTCTCGCGCCCACCAGGACCCTTCGGCCACGACCTTCTCCAGGTCCGGGACAACCTCCTGCCCCTTCCCGGCCAGCCCCCGGATGGCCTCCGTCCGGGCCGGGAGGTCCCCTTCGCCCAGCGCCCGGATCAGCGCGGAGACATCTGTCGAGTCAGACGCGGCATCCGCCCGAGCCGTCACACACCAACAGGTCAGCGTCCAGATCAGGAGCGAAGCGGAGAAACGGAGTAGCGGAGAGATGGTTTTTCCCCGGTTCCCCCTTCTCCGATTCCCCGATTCCCTGTTCTTCACCACAGCGCCTTCCCCTCCACATCCAGCCCGACCCCATAGTCCCCATCCGTCCACATCTCCCCATCCCTCCCCCGGCCCGAATACCGATCCGCCCCTTCGCCGTCCAGCAGGACGCCGACGCTCCCATAGCCCCGATCTCCGACGCCGCTCCCCTGCACATTCCGCTCTCCTGCGTACTGATCATCTCCCCCTCCGTCCACCAGCAACCCTACCCCGTTGGCGTTCCCCGCCCCCTGGGACAGCCAGGAAGCCTCGTAGCGGTCCCCCCCGGCCCGGTCGAAGAGCCAGCCCACCGCCAGGTCGTGCCCGCACCCCTGCGAGACCCCCCAGGAGCGGTACACATCCTCCCCATCGCCGTCCGCCAGCGCCCCCATCGCCACGTGAGCGGCGCTCCCCTGGGCGTAGCGCCGGGCGATGTACAGGTCCCGTCCGCGCCGGTCGAGCAGCAGCCCGGCCCCCGTCCAGTAGCCCGACCCCTGCGCGAAGTAGTCCCCCTCGTACCGGTCATCCCCTTTTAGATCGAGCAGCAGCCCAACCCCCCCCGCGGCGAACGGCCGGATGCCCGTCCCGTAGCCCTGCGCCAGGCTCTGGAACCGCCCCGCCTCCCGGAAGTCCGGCAGCCTCCCCCCGGCAAAATAGGCGTCATCCCCCGCCCGGTCGATCAGCCCCCCGGCCCCCCCCGCGCCACCGTAGCCCTGCGCCGCCGCGCCCGCCCGGTAGCGGTCGCTCCCCTCCTCGTCCACTAACAGCCCCACGCCGAAGGCACCCGCCCCCTGGCACCCGATCCCCCCCTCATACCAATCATCCCCGCCCACGTCCAGCAGCACCCCCACCCCCATCACACCGCTCCCCTGGCAGACCCCGCCCCGGCCCTCGTAGCGGTCGTCCCCCTCCGCATCCACCAGCACCCCCACGCCCAGGACCCCCGCCCCCTGCGCCACGTCCCCGCCCGCCACGT
>CAYRZX010000393.1:0-6202 GCA_964428665.1 uncultured Gemmatimonas sp. | reverse complement strand
GTCTCGTAGGGGTTCTCGCAGGGATTCCCCCGGCTGACGTGCATGAGGCCCGCGTCCGGCTCGATCAGGACCGAGAAGGTCGTGGCCCAGTAGCCGGTGGTGGGGTGGTCGTTGGGGTGGCGGCAGATGGAGGTCGGGTAGTTCTCGTGGTCCCGCAGGGCATTCTTGAGGCCCTCCAGGGCCAGGGGGCGGTCCGCCTCGTTGAGCAGTTTCTCGATCCGCATCTTCCGGGGCCGGGACTGGATCAGCTCCGGGAACTGGTCGTTGATGGGCAGGAGTTCGGGGTGTTCGCAGTGGTTGGCGTGGGTGACCGTGCCCCTGCCTCCGTCCCGGAGGACGCGAACGTCGTCCAGGGTCACCTCCAGGTCCGCAGGCCCCTGCGGCGTGGACAACATGATGTTGGCCGGGATGGCCCGCGTGGCCCGGCGCACGGCCTGGATTGCGCCGTCCAGGGACGTGGCCTCGTAGATGCCCCGCACGGTGAAGTAGTGGGGCACCCCCAGGGGCCGGCTGGGCGCGGGCAGGGTGTTCAGGCAGAGGCCGATGCCCGCGCTGTTCAGGCCGATGTAGGCGATCAGGCCGGCCTGGGTGATGGTCATGAGCGCGGGCTTCCCCGCAGGCCGGCGGGTGAGGACGACGGTGTAGGGGTTCAGGGCCGGGTCGTTGTCCCAGTTCTGCCCCACCACCGCGCGCGGGCCGGCCGGGGCCGCGACGGCGAAGGAGGTGCAGCCGGAGTCTCGCTCGGCCAGGAGCTGGTTGCGCACCTGGAGCAGCATCAGCTCTTCGACCGGGATGCCGGACCCCTCGGCCATGCCCCGCAGCTCCTCCAGCATGTGCGGGGCGTAGCGCTCGACGTAGGGGAAGCTGTCGCGGGCCACGCCGATGGCCTTCTCGCGGGAGACGCGCACGGTCTTGTTCACGCGGTCCAGGGCGACCTCCGTGAACCCCCGGATCTCCTCCCGCGCGGCCTCCCCGATCTGCCGTCCCATCTCCAGCGGCGCGCCGGAGACCGCGATTTCGCGATAGCGAGTTGGTCGGGACATGGTGGTCTCCTTTCACTTATACCCGGTTCGCGTCCGCGACCTGGCGAACGATCTGCGCGGCCAGGTCGCAGTGCTCCGGCTCGTACTTCTCACAGAAGGTGGACCAGCGGACGAAGGTCTCCAGGAACGCCCTCGCGGTCGGGCAGGCGTCCGCGCCGTAGGCATATGTGCGGGACGCCGGGGGCATCGAGTAGGGGTAGACCCGGCCCTGCGCCTTCTCCTGCAGGAACGGCAGGGCCGCCGGCATCAGGTAGTAGCGGCCCGTGCCCGCGCCCGTCAGCCCGGCCTTGGCGGCCTGGGCCGCGAACTCGTCCGCGGTGCACCGGAACGCCTCCGGGTCTATGGTGAACCCGGCCATCCAGCAGGAGTAGACGTTCTGGTAGTCGGGGATGGGCAGCGGCGTGACGCCCGGGATCTCTGACAGCAGGTCCGACAGCAGCCGGATCATCCGGTCCCGCTGCGCCACGTTGGGCCGGATGATCTCCAGCTGCGCCAGGGAGATCGCCGCCGTGCAACTGGGCATCCGGTGCGCGTAGCCGGGGGTGGAATGGATGCGCCCGAAGTTGGGCCGCATCTCGCCCCCCCGGCTGTGCCCGATGAACCGGATGCGCTCCGCGAGCGCGTCGTCGTTCGTGATCACGCACCCCCCCACGTCCGACCCCATCGTCTTCTCCGAGTCGAACGAAAACCCCGCCGCCAGGCCCAGCGTGCCCGCCAGCCGGCCTTTGTACTCGCTGAACACCGCCTGGCAGACGTCCTCGTAGACGATCAGCCCGTGCCTCTTCGCCAGGGCATTGATCGGGTCCATGTCGCAGACCAGGCCGGTCTTGTGGACGGTCAGGATGGCCCGCGTCCGGTCCGTGATGCAGGGCGCGATGGTCTCCGCGCTCAGGTTGATCGCGCCGGGCGCGGTGTCCGCGAAGACCGGGATGTAGTTCTCCCGGATCAGCCCCTGCACCGTGCCGTAATCCGTGACCGGGCTGACGATGATCTCGTCTCCCGGCTCGAAGGCGAACGCCGAGGCCAGCGTGGCCAGCGCGGGGGTGCAGCCGGGCGTGGCGATGCAGTGCTTGACGCCCATCTCCTTCGCGAAGGCCTGCTCGAAGCGGGTCATCATGTTGCTGGTCAGCCCGGAGGCCACGACCTCCTGGAGGTACTTCAGGGCGTTGGGCCCCATGGTGCGCGGGTAGGGGTTGGGCAGGCTCCCCTTTAACCCGGCCACCGCCGCCGCGCCGTACTTCGCTCGTTCCGCTCTGTCTGACATGATTAGCTCCTTTTTGTCAAAGTCAGGGATTAGCCCTCACCCCGTTCAAATTACTCCAAGAAGCCCCCCCCGTCAAGCCCCTTTTTTCAACCCGGAAAAATCCTGACAGATATACTTGACAAGCCCTCGCCGCAGAACTATTTTAGCGGCTGCACGGCCTACCCCAAAACTGAAAGAGAGGTATGACCATGAGCGCTTTGAGATTG
The DNA here is from genome assembly GCA_964428665.1 of uncultured Gemmatimonas sp. Classification (GTDB taxonomy): domain Bacteria; phylum Latescibacterota; class UBA2968; order SICM01; family SICM01; genus SICM01. The sequence goes on along the minus strand of CAYRZX010000393.1, from coordinate 3,689 downwards.
CACCGGAACTGTCTCGGCTTTGAGGTCCACGACGGGGACCGCCTGGTGACCCTCTACCGGGCGACGGAAGAGCTGGCCCGCAGGGAGTCCCCCAAGCCCTGCTTCCACCCCATCTACACCCCGTCCGGCATCCTGATCACCGAGTACCGGCCCGCCGACCACCTCTGGCACACGGGTCTCTACTTCGGCTGGGTGCACGCCAACGAGGCGAACCTCTGGGGGGGGCCCTGGTACCTGCCGGAGACCGGAAAATACGAGCACGTGGAGAAGAGCCACGGCGTCCAGCGCCACGACGCCTTCGCGGACGAGCGGGTCGATCAGACAGGCATCTCGATCAAAGAGAGGCTCACCTGGCTGGACCAGGCCGACCGGCCCATGGCCTCGGAGGTCCGCGCCTACACTTTCCGCAGGCTGACGGACCGCAGCGGGTATTTCTGGACTATTGAGACGGAGATTCGACCCGCCGGGGATAAGCTCCGGATGGCCTCCTCGCAGGCCCCGGCCCGGTACAGCGGCCTGGAACTGCGCATGGGGCCTCCCTTTGCGGACGCCCTGCACCGCAGCAGCGAGGGCCTCGTGGGCCACGAGAAGACCATGCACCAGAAGGCCCGCTGGGTCTGCGCCGCCGGGGCGACGGGCGGCGCCGTGATCATGATGGACCATCCTCAAAATCTCCGCCACCCCGTCACCTATTTCACGCGCAAGAACCTCCTGGGCGCGGGCCTGCTGATGGAGGGGCCCATCGCGCTGAAGAGGGGCGAGGCCCTCAAGCTCCGCTACGGGTTCGCGATCCTGGACCGGGAGCCGCCGGTGAATGAGATCGAAGATCTGTACAAGAAGGAGATGTCATGAAGTCCGACTACGGCACGAAGCGCGTCCTCCTGAACAACGACGGCAACAGCACCTACTGCCGCATCCCCTACCCCATCACCCCCGAAAAGCTGCGCCAGGTGATCCGCTGCATGGCGGGCACGGACATCGGCATCGTCCAGTGGCGCATCGGCGGGCTGATCACCTTCCACGATTCGAAGGTCATCGAGCCGTTCGGGTCGCGGGGGATCGACCTCCCCCTCTACGGACAGTGGTTCATCGCGCAGCACGTCCAGGACCTGATCCGCTCCGGCCACGATCCCATGGCCATCGTCTGCGACGAGGCCCACCGGTGCGGCATGGAGCTCTGGCCCTCCCTGCGCATGAACGACCACCACCACACCTACGAGGGCCTGGACTGCCGGGGCAGCGCTTACTACGAGGCTCACCCTGAGCTGCATCTCCCCGACGGGTCCTACGACTGGCTCAAACCCCAGGTGCGCGGCCAGATGCTCGAATACCTGGAGGAGACGGCCACGCGCTACGAGATCGACGGCATCGACCTGGACTACACGCGCCTCCCCCCCTTCTTCCGCGAGGAACAGGCGGACGAGGGGCGCGAGGCCATGACCGACTTCCTCCGCAAGACGCGGGCAACGCTCGACCGCGTGGGCAAGAAGAAGGGCCTCCATCTCGGATTCTCCGCGCAGATCTACAACCACGAGCTGATCCCCACCGCCCTGGAGCGGGCCCACAAGCTGGGTCTGGACCCCGGCCGCTGGGCGAAGGAGGGGCTGATCGACCTCCTGATCGCCCACCATCGGGGCCACGTCCTCTACGAGCCGGACATCCGCGCCTGGGTGGACCTGACGCGCGGCACGAAGTGCAAGCTGTATGCGGGCCCCGGCAAGCGCGGGCGGAAGAAGTTCAACGCCCCCGGCGTGCTCCGGGAGACCTCCACGCTGGAGCACCGCGCCATCGCGACCAAGCTCTGGGCCCAGGGCGCGGACGGCATCTCCTTCTACGACTACATGCACCACGGCCCGTTCTTCCTGCAGGAGTTCCGGGAGATGGGCGACCCTGAAAAGCTGCGCCATCTGGACAAGCGCTACGTCACCCAGCTCTGCCTCCCCATCGACATGGGCGACGCCCGCGAGGGCGGGGCCGCCTCCGTCAAGGTCGAACTCTTCGACGACGTCCAGGCCGCCCTGGCCCAGGGCTATCCGGTGGAGGGGCGGCTCCTGCTCAACGTCCTCCACCTCGTCCAGGTGGGGGACCTCCGGGTGACGTGGGACGGCCAGGCCCTGACCCCTCGCCCCGAGGCCATCCCGCCGTTCCGGCACGACACGCACCCCTGGGCCATTTACGACGGCGACAGCCTCTGGTTCCACGTGGAGGCCTCCGTCCCGCCGGAGTTGCTGGGGAAGGGCGCCCACGACCTGAAGCTCACCGTCGCCGGACATAAGCTCCTGGCCGTGCGCTACGAGCTCCGGCAGGTGGACGTGGAGATTCGCTACACCCCGGAGGTCGCTCAATTCGGCGGCGGGGCGGGCTACCGGCATCAGATGTAAGGAGACCTCACCCACCCCCTTACCCCCTCCCTCTCCGTATACGGAGAGGGAGGGGGCATCAAGGGCCTTATCCCCAGGTCTGGGGGAGGGTGAGGTCTGCCTTCTCTTTTTTGAGTCATCATGCCCATCCTCGGAACATACGACGCCGTCGTCGTGGGCGGGGGCGCGTGCGGATGCACAACCGCCTACTACCTCCGAGACGAGGGCCTGAAGGTGGCCCTCGTGGACCGGGGGAGGGTCGGCCAGGAGGCGTCCTGGGCCTCCGCCGGGATGATCGGCCCGACGGCCTCCCCTCCCCGCGATCCCTGGTTCATAAGGGCCACGACCCTGTCCAAAGCCCTGTACGATGAGCTGAACGAGCGCCTGTTCGAGGAGACTGGCCGGCGCATCGGCTACGGCGGGGAGGGGGCGCTCTGCATCGCGCAGAACGGCCGGGAGGCGGAGGAGGCGAGACAGGAGGCGGCGGTCCAGAGGGCGGGCGGGGTCCCGGCCCAGATGCTGACCGGGGAGGAGGCGCGGAGGCGGGAGCCGGCCCTGCCGGAGGGGGTGGTGGCCGCGGCCTGGATGCCGGAGGGGCGGTTTCTGGACGCCCGCAACTACACGGCCACTATCGCGCTCGCAGGACAGCGGAAAGGCGTGTCTGTCCACGAGGGCTGGCCTGTCACAGGGATGGTCTGGGAGGGGGACCGGGTCATCGGCGTCCGATCCGGCCTGAGCGAGATCCACGCAGGCGTCGTGATCAACGCCGCCGGGGCCTGGGCGGGGCGCCTGGACCCGAGGCTGACCCACCCCGTGTACCCGGACCACGGGCAGATCATGGCCGTGGCCGGCCCCCCCTGCGGCCTGCGGCACAATGTCTGGCCGACCGGCATCTGGGGGTATGCGACCCCCAGGATGGACGGGCGGGTGGTGGTCGGGGCCACGCACGACGACTGGGGGTTCGAGAAGAAGGTCACGCCGGAGGGCACGGCGCTCCTGAGCGAGATCGTCCGCTACGTGCTCCCCTGCCTGAAGGACCGCCCGATCCTGGACATCTGGTCCGGCCTCAGGCCGGGGACCCGGGACGGGATGCCGACCCTCGGCCCGGACCCGCGCGCCAGCGGCGGGTACCTCTGGGCCGCGGGCTACGCCGCCTCCGGGATGATGCAGGCGCCGGCGGCGGCGAAGGTGGTGGCCGACCTGGCGATGGGGCGGGGGCCCCGGATACCGGTTGATCAGGTGAGGATAGAGAGGTATTTATGAAAAGGCAGAGAGCGGGAGATTTGCGGAGGGCCTTCGACGCGCGCGGGGTCTTCGTGTTCGTGATGA
>CAYRZX010000392.1:0-6212 GCA_964428665.1 uncultured Gemmatimonas sp. | reverse complement strand
ATGGTCATCACCTGGACGTGTCCCTTCGGGAAGGGCTGGTCCGGGTCCTCGTACTCGTTGATCCCTCCCTCGTGGAGAAGCCGCAGGAAGCTGTTGAAGAAGTGGAAACGGAGGTATTCCCGGTTTCCGTATGTGACGACGGTGTAGTGGTAGTAGTTCTGGAAGGTGTTGAGAAGCTGCGACAGGATCGCGAGGTTGCGAGCCCGGTTCTCGTTCTTGACGAAGGTGGAAAAGGGCTCCAGGGCAAGCAGGCGGTAGAAATAGTCCGCCGGACGCAGGTCGAGGGATTCGCCGTCCTTGAGACCTGCGATGTCTGCGACAAAACCCTGGAGGGCTTTGGCCAGAGGGTGTTTTCCGCCGCACCGCCGGCCCAGCTCCACAATGCAGTCGTCCACGTATTTCGCCAGGTCCGCCAGCGAGCTTCCCACCAACTGTCCGCGACCTTCCCCGTAGTATCCCAGGAGGACCGCGAAACAGCCGACCATGAGCCGCACTTCCTCGTTCTCAAAATAGGCGCGCGCTCGCGGGCAGAAGGCCGGGATGCCTTTTTTCTCCAGGGCGTCCAGATAGGGACCGCTGTGCTCCGGGCGAACGCTGTGGAGGAGCAGCGCCACCTGGCTGTAGTCCTCGATGACTTCGTTGTCCTTCAGGAAAGTCACCAGGTCGGCGAAGCGCTCCCCTTCATCTCTTTCGGGCGGCGGCGGAGATCCGGTCGCGCAACTCAAATGCCGCCTTCTCGGTAAAAGTGCAGACCACGAGTTCGCGGGGGGAAGCCTTGCCGAGCAGGAGGAGGTTCATCGCGCGCAGGACCAGGCTGAAGGTCTTCCCGGAACCGGGTCCGGCGATCACGAGCAGAGGACCGTCCCCGTGGCCGACGATGGCCCGCTGGGCGTCATTCAGGTCAGGATATTCCTTCAGAAGGACCGGCGCGATGCTCACAGGAGGCCCTCCTTGCGGAAGCTGAAGACGTTGTCGGCGGAGACGATGAGGTGGTCGAGCACTTTGATCTGAACGGTCGTTGCAGCAAGCACGAGGGCGCGGGTGATGAGTTTGTCCTGTTCGGTCGGCTGGACATTGCCGTCGGGGTGGTTGTGAGCGAAGACGAGGGCCGCTGCGTTGCGGCGGAGGGCCGCCTCGATGACCCGTCGGGGATAGACAGCCGCCCGGTCCACCGTACCTTCCTCTAAGGTCTCGATGCCGTCCCGTAAGAGGCGATAAGCGGAGTCCAGGTAACCGACCTCGAAGACCTCATTGGGGAGCGCCCCGATCCTGGAGCGCCAGAAGCGGGATAAGGCGTTGGGATCGGCGAAAGAGTCCTTCTCCTCGGCGGATTGCTGGAGGTAGAGGCTGGCCGCCTCCCGGATGATCCGGAAGGCCACCGGGGTTACTTCACCGATGCCTTTGACTTCCCGCAGTTCTTCGAGGGGCGCATCCAGTATCCCTCGCAGGTTGCCGAAGCGGGCAATGAGGGCTTTTGCCGGCTGTTTTACGTCGGACCTCGGGATAGCCAGAGTCAGCAGTAACTCCACGACTTCATAGTCAGCGAATCCTTCAAGGCCGTTCTTGAGGAATCTGCTCCGAAGCCGCTGCCGGTGGCCGTAATAGTGGAGGCGCTCAACCATAGATAAAGGACCCCGAAACACGAAGGCCCACCTGTGCTCTGCTCCCCCTTTTATCCCCCCGTGAACGGGGGGAAGGAGGGCACGCAGATGGGCCTCACAACATCGCTTTAATCTGTTTATTGGCTCGGATGAACATCCTTCCCCTCCCGACGTAAAGAGACAGAATCGGGGCAAATAACGCGAACAATGTACGCCGGAGGGGGCCGGGCGTCAAGCCAAAAAAGAAGTCCCGGAAATAAACGGGAGCTTTCGTAAAGGGATTGCATATACCTACTACCGGTGCGGATACCACGAACGCCGGGGGGGATGCCATATGCGTCAACAGCGTCAACATCCACCATACCCGCCTGGAAAAGGCTGTTCTGGACCTCATGCAAAGAGAGGTCTTGACAAAGCAGACGGTAAAGATGTTTATTGAGGACATGATTGCGCCTGTGCAGAGACACGACCCCTACGCGGCGTTCCGCGTGCGCGGCTACCGGCTCTACGTGTGGGGCTGGCTCATCTCCGTGATGGGCGCGCAGATTCAGGGCGTGGCCGTGGGCTGGGAGGTGTATCAGCGCACCGGGAAGGCGCTGGCCCTGGGCCTGGTCGGGCTGGCCCAGGCGCTCCCGATGATCGTCCTGGCCCTTCCGGCAGGCTACGTGGCGGACGCCTTCGACCGGCGCAGGGTGGTGATGTGGAGCCTGCTGGGGACGACAGCGTCGTCGCTGGGCCTGGCGGCGCTCTCGTTCACTCAGGGCCCCATCACCCTGATGTACGGCCTGTTGTTGATCGAGGCCACGGTCTCGGCGCTGACCCGCCCGGCCCGGATGGCGCTGGTGCCGCAGATCGTGCCCCGCGAGACGTTCCCCAGCGCCGTGGTGTGGAACAGCAGTCTCATGCAGGTCGGGTCGGTGGTCGGGCCTGCGATCGGGGGCTTCGTGGTGGTGATGAGCGTGCCCGCGGCCTACCTGCTCCACGCGGTCTGTGCGGTCGTCTTTGTCGTCCTGCTGGCGCGGGTGGAGCTGCACGAGGCTTCGAGGCAGGCGGAGCGGGCCTCGGCCGAGACGCTGCTGGCAGGGCTGCGGTTTCTCCGGCGGACCCGGCTGCTCCTGGCGCTCATGGCGCTGGACATGTTCGCGGTGCTGCTGGGGGGGGCCACCTATCTGCTGCCGGTCTACGCCCAGGACATCCTGCACGTGGGGCCCCAGGGGTTCGGGTGGCTGCGCGCGGCGCCGGGGGCCGGGGCGTTCTGCATGGCGTTGATCGTGGCGCATCTCCCCCCCATGCGGCGCGGGGGCCGGAATCTGCTGCTGGCCGTGGCGGGGTTCGGCGCGGCGACGATCGTGTTCGGCCTCTCCACGTCGTTCTGGCTGTCGCTGGCCATGCTGTTTCTGACCGGAGCCTTTGACAACGTCAGCATGGTGGTCCGGGGGACGCTCATCCAGCTGTTGACGCCGGACGCGATGCGGGGGCGGGTCTCGGCGGTGAACGGGGTGTTCATCGGGGCGTCGAACCAGTTAGGCGGGCTGGAGTCCGGGCTGGTGGCCCACTGGTTCGGGGCGGTGTTCTCCGTGGTGAGCGGGGGGATCGGGACGATCGTTGTGGTCCTGGTCACGGCCCTGGCCTCCCCCAGGCTGCGCGCCGTCGGGGCGCTGCACGAGGCCCGGCTGGAGGGGGACCCTTCGACCCATTCGACAAGCTCAGGGCAGGCAGGCCCTTCGACGATGCTCAGGACAAGCTCAGGGCAGGCGGCGGCGGGGGATTCATAAGAACCCAAAATTAACCGCAGAGAACGCTGAGAGCGCGGAGAAAGGACAGGATGGGAGAGCGGGAGAGGGGGAGAAGAGAAAAGCGAAAGGGAGAGTGGGAGAGTGGAAGAAAAAAAGCGAAAGGGAGAGTGGGAGAGTGGGAGAAAGGGTGAACCGGGGAGGGTCGGATGAGTCCTTCGGCAGGCGCTATCTTGACGCGCTGATTGCGGTGGTCGAAGGGACGCGGGAGAGGCTTCCGGAGATCACAGAGGCGGGGGAGGCGGTGGCGGAGCGGCTGGTGGCAGGCGGGGACCTCTTCATCGCCAGCGTGCGGCCGGACTTCGTGTCGGAGGGCATCGTCCGGTCCGGAGGGCTGATGATGCTCAGGGCTTACGGACCTGATACCACGCTGTCTCCAGGGGACACGGTGATTTTCGGCTGGTCGAACACCGCGCCGGGGCAGGACCTTGCTCTGCTGGGGCGGCTGCGGGAGTCCGGGGCGTTCGTGGTCGGCATAGGGCCGGCCCCTCCGGGGGAGAACTCCGGGGCGTTCCTGGCGCACGTGGACGCCTTCCTGGAGAGCGCGCCGCCGCTGCCGCCGCTGCCGCCGGGGGTGGTCGAACGGTTTGGCGGGGAGGCCTATCCGCTGGTCTCGCTCCAGAACCTCGCGCTGCTGTGGGCCTTTACAGGGGAGATGGTCGCGGCGCTGACGCGCCGGGGGCGCATGGCCACGATGTACCAGAGCGTCCTGGTGCCGGGGGCGCGGGAACGGAATGCGCGATACCGCTCTCATCGCTTCCACGAGGCGCACGAAGTTCCGCCCCTCCCCGCGGGGCAGGTCGGCGGGAGGTATCTGGAGGAGATCGGGGGATGTCTCCGGGCGCTGCGCGAGGAGGCGCCGGCCATTGAACGGGTGGCGCGGGCGTGCGCGGAGGTCCGGGGGCGGGGGAACCAGGTCCACGCTTTTCTGATCTCGCACTTCCCCGTGTACCAGTGGGGCGCTCCCGGAGACCCGAAGTTCATGCAACGCCTGGAGGTGATGTCGGGAGAGACGCCGCCTGCGGCGGAGCTGGAGGCGCGGATGAGGCCGGGGGACCTGTTTTTCTTCCTGGGGTATTATCGCCGCCCGGCGAAGGCCTACGAGGCGGTCCGGCGCGCAGGGGGGCTGATCGCGGAGGTCATCGCGGGCACGGACGCCGAACCGGACGGCCCGACGCCGGACTACGTGATCCGCCCCCGGTGGCCCTACAGGGATTCGCTGACGCCGGTACCTGGCTACGACGTCAAGATTCTGCCCAGCTCAGGAATCGTCCAGGCCGCCATCTACTGGGCCGTGGTGGGGACTGTGGCGGAGACAGCCTCCTGAGGATCACCCTTTCCCTTCCGTCTCGTACCCATCCTTCTTCCACCACTCGATCCCCCCCATCAGTTCTTTCACGCGGAACCCCAGCCTGCTCAGGTTGAGCGCGCCCTTCGTGGAGGCGTTGCAGCCGATGCCGTCGCAGTAGGTCACGTAGAGGGCGTCCCGGCTAAAGTCCCTGGTGGTCTCGGCGTTCATCTCCCGGTGCGGAAGGCTGATCGCCCCGCGGATGTGTTCCTCCTCGTACAAATCCCGCGACCGGGTGTCGATGACCACGATCTTCTCGCCCTTCTGGAGGTCTTCGCGCAGGTCGTAGGGATCTGTTTCGTAGGTTAATTTCTGAGTGAAGTGCCGGATGGCCTCGTCCATAGGGGTCTCCTTTGGCAGAATCATCGGGTCTTTTTGGCAGAGGGCGCGGCGTCCTCCAGCGCCCTTCTCTCCTCGTCCGTCAGATGGCGATACTTGCCCTTCGTCAGGTCCCCCAGCGTGAGCGGCCCGACGGCCACCCGGACCAGCCGGAGGACGTTTACGCTCAGCGCGGTCAGGAGCCGGCGAATGTGCCGGTGTTTCCCCTCGTCCAGCACGACCTCCAGCCAGGCGTTGCGACCTCCCCGGCGCAGCACGCTCACGCGCTTCGCCGCGAGGAAATCTCCTTCGTCTGTGACGCCCTCTGTCATCCGGCGCAGGAGCGATTCGTCCGCCGGACCCTCCACCTGCACGTGGTAGACCTTCGAGACGTGGGAATCGGGCGACAGGATGCGATCCGCCCAGCGGGTGTCGTTGGTGAACAGCAGGAGGCCCTCGCTGGCCCTGTCGAGCCGGCCCATGGGGGCCAGATAAGGCAGGCCTTCCGGCAGGCAGGCGTAGACTGTGGGGCGGCCTTCCTCGTCGGAGGCGGTCGTGACCAGGCCGCGCGGCTTGTTCAGCATCAGGTAGATTTTGTCCGCCGGGGAGAGACGCCGGCCGTCCACCTCGATGCGGTCGCGCTCCAGGTCCACGCGCAACGCCGCGTCCGTCCGCGCCCTGCCGTTGACCTGCACGCGCCCGGAGGCGATCAGGGCCTGCGCCTGCGTGCGGGAGCAGTGGCCGAGCTTGGACAGGGCGCGGGGAAGGCTGACCTTTGGCTGGCGGGGCCGGGGGGGCTGGCGAGAGGAGGATTTCAAAGCGGATGATCCTCAAATCCTTCTTGACAGGGCTTTGGGGTATGGTATATTGCAATACGCGGATCGGACACCCTTTCGCGTTTGACATCAGTCACCCGGTCGTGCCAAAAGGAGACGAGAGACCATGGAAGAGGCCATCGCCCCTGTGACCCCTCTGGTCGGAGACCCGACCCGGTTCCGCACCCTTGCAGACCTGGAGCGGATGCTGATGGCGCTGCCGCGTGTGCCCCCGGACAGGGGCCGGGTCGTCCTGATGGTCAGGAGGGTCCAGGAGGGGGAGCGGGAGGTTCTGGACCGGATGGTCCTGACGCCGGGTGAAGGCGTTCCGGGAGAC
>CAYRZX010000391.1:0-6218 GCA_964428665.1 uncultured Gemmatimonas sp. | reverse complement strand
CTGAACAACTGCTCATCCGCCGTGTGATGCCATCTGAAACCCAAGCTCGCTCCGTTCCTCGCGATAGTCCTTCCGCCTTTTACCGGTCGCTAACGCTCCCGGCTCTGCGCCTGTCCATTTTGCATTTTCCTATTTGCCTTCTGTCTTCTTCCACTCCGCAAAGTCCGCCTCGATCGCCTCCGACCACTTCCGGTCCACCTCGCCGGGCGTGTACTTCCCCTCTCGCAGGCGCTGTTTGCCGAACCGGTCCCGCAATCGGATCTCCTCGGACCGCTCCACGACCTGCTGGGCCAGGTGCGGAGGGATGAAAATGACCCCCGTGGGCGTCCCCAGCACCACGTCTCCCGGCAGCACCGTGGCCTGCCCGATGCGGATCGGGCCGTTGATCTCCGTCAGCGTCAGGTCGGCGATGGCCGTGGGGTCGAGCCCCCGGATGAAGGCGTTGATCCTGGGAAGCTCATAGACCCGCTGGTAGTCCCGCATCCCCCCGTCCACCACCATCCCGGTCCCCCCCGTGCGGGCCGCAATGGCCGTGGAGAGATTGTCCCCCGCGAACGTCCCGTTCACCACCTTCCCGAACATCTCGATCACGATCACGTCCCCCGGCGCCAGCGTGTCGATCACCCAGGAGTTCTGCCCCCCGATGCGCCCGTCCGCCTGCCCCTGCTTCTCCACCACGTCGTTCAGGTCGGGCCGCCTGGGCACGAACCGGCCCGTCACCGCCCGCCCCACCAGGATGCGTTCCGGGTGGATGTTCATCCACCCCCCCTCGAACTGAAAGTTGTACCCGTTCGTCCGGAGCACCCCCCACGCCTCCTCCGTCGTCACCAGCCTCATCCGCTCCAGGATGTCGTCGGGCACGCGCGGCCTCCCGTCCGGGAACCGGTCGTAGGGGTTGAGGGGCGTGATCTCCTCGATGTAGTCTTTCCTGATAAAATTCACATCTGACTCCTTTGTTTTAGGCAAACGGCAAACGGCAAACGGCAAACGTGACAGCCGCGTCTGCCGTCTGCAGTCTCACGTCTTCAGCACTTCCCTGAGATACACCCGCTTCCTCCGCCTCTGCGCCAGCCGCGCGGCCTCGGCCACGGCGATCAGCTCCAGCATCGATTCCTCCGAAACCTGCGCCCGGCGCTCCTTCACCATTTTCTTGATCATCCTCAGGATCTGCGCCGCCCCCTCCGGGAAGACCCAGTCGTCGAACGGCGGGGAGTGGACGGCCCCCTTCGAGCTGTAGGCGCTGGCGTAGAACGCGCAGTGCGGCTGCCCCCCTGCGTCGCAGTTCAGCGTCACCCCGGCCCCGGGCCTTCCCGCCTTCCCGCCGTAGTCCAGATGCACGTGCCCCAGCGGGGACGCCCCCATGCACTCCACGGACTCGACCCCGTCCCCGAACAGATGATACGCCAGGCTGATCGCGTGGATGTGCCCCGCCATGCTCGGCCCGCCCCCCTTGATTGTACCGAACTCCGGCTCGCCCAGCTCCTGAAACCGGCCCCTGACCCGCCTCGCCTGCGGGAGTTGCAACAGGATCGAGATGGACATCATCGGCGTCCTGCGCTGGTGGGCCAGCCGGAGGAGCGCCCTGGCGTCCTTCACCGTGTACGCGAACGGCTTGTCGATGAACGTCGGAACACCCTTCTTGAGCGACGGCGTCGCCAGCTTCAGGTGATCCGCCCCATCCCCGTTGCAGTCCGCGATAAAGACCAGGTCCACCCCCTCCGAGACCTCCTCAACCGCATCGCAGACGCGGGGCCGGCCCAGGAACACGTCGGCGAAGACCTCGGCCACCTCCCGGTCCTCATCCCACACCTTTGCAATCTCGAACCCGTCCACCGTGGGGACGGTGATCCTCGCAGGATCGCTGTAATACGTGTAGAAATAGAAGTGCGCTCCCCCGGTCATCCAGCTATGTCTGGCCCGAACGCCCTTCCGGCCCTTCAGAGGCTCCCGCAGCCGGAGCGGGTCGTGCCTCGCCATCAGCGCCCCGTAGTACATCCCGTGCATGTCGCACCGGATCAGGCCGACGCGGATGGGCCTTGCCTTCGCTGCCATGGCATGCTCCTTATCTGTCACTTGCCTTCCACCGGCTCATACAGCTCCACCGTGATCCCGTCCGGGTCGAACATGTAAAGACTCTTCCCCAGGTACTTCCCGTCCCGGACCACCCGCACGGGCGGGCTGTTGAACCGCGCCCCGGCGGCCTTCAAGCGATCGTACTCCCGGTCCAGGTCCTCCACGGCAAAGGACGGGTGCGCCGCGCCCACGGTGGTGTTCTTCAGGTCCCGGACCTCCCGCCTCGGATGGATGTATTCGACCAGCTCCAGCATGCGATCCTGGGCGTCCAGGAACAGCGCCACCCGGATCTTGACGTTCGGGAACCCCAGAATCTCGTCGTAGGACGGGAGGTTCTCCCGGATCGCGTCCTGAATCAGCCGCAACCCCAGCAAGTCTCGGTAGAAGAGGATGGACCGGTCCACGTCGGACACGGTGAAGCCGAAGTGATGCACGGTGAAACTCAAAGGGATACCTCCCACATCAGCTATCAGCGGTCAGCGATCAGCAGTCAGCAAAACCATAACTGCTTTCGCTGATAGCTGATAGCTGACGGCTGATCGCTATTCCATCCCGAACACCCGCCTCCAGTCCTGGCAGGCCATCTGCCCGCCGTCCGCCACGATCGTCTGCCCGGTGATGAACCCCGCGTCCCGCGTGGTCAGGAAATGGATCACCCCCGCGATGTCCTCCGGCTGCCCGAAGCGGCCCATCGGGATCAACTTCCGATAGTTTCGGTTGAACCGCCTGTTCTGGATCAGGTCCCGGTTGGGCGGCGTGTCGATCACACCGGGGCAGACCGCATTGACCCGGATATGATGTCGCGCCAGCTCGCCGGCGGCCGTCCGGGTCATCGCGATCAGCGCGGCCTTGGAGGCGTCGTAGGCCGTGTTCTCCACGCTGCTGACGAACCCGTTGCGGGAGGCCACGTTCACGATGCACCCCCCGCCGGCCTCGATCATGCGCGGGGCGACGGCCCTCATCAGCGCCATTGGCGCGGTCACGTTCACCCGCAGCGTCATCTCCCAGTTCCGATCCTGAATCTCGACCAGCCGCTCCGAGAACCAGACCGCGGCGTTGTTCACGAGAATGGCAAAGGCCCCGTGCCTCCGCGTCAGCCTCTCCACCAGCCTGGGGATCGCCCCCGTCCGGCTCAGGTCGAAAGCACAGGCGTGGACCGGGGCAGCCCCGCCCCCCTCCTCGACCACCCCCTTCAGGGCCTCCCCGGACCGGTCGAGCGCCACGACCTCGATCCCTTCGGACGCGAACCGGAGCGCCGTCGCCCGCCCGATGCCGCTGGCCGCGCCCGTCACCAGGGCAAGCAGGCCGGCCTTCCTCTTTTTTCTGCTTGACATCCGCAGAGATTCCTTTATCTATGATCTGCTTACGCGCAGAGGGAGACGCGCAGACCGCAGAAAGGAGGCCGCGCATGCCCACCTATATCATGTTGTTGAACTGGACCCCGGAAGGCATCCAGAAGGTCAAGGAGAGCCCCAGGCGGCTCAACAGGGCCAAGCAGGTCTTTCGAGAGGCTGGGGCAAAGCTGAAAGCCTTTTACATGACAATGGGGCGCTGCGACATGGTCGCCATCGTCGAAGCCCCGGATGATCAGGCCATCGCCCGAGCGACTCTGACCATCAGTTCAGCAGGGGCCGTCCGCACAGAGACGCTGAAGGCATTCTCAGAGGAGGAATACCGGAAGATCATCAACGCCCTGCCCTGAGCCGTTGTGCAGAGCGTCAACAGCGCATGCGCGTCCCCCTCGCGCGAAACCCCCTCAGCGCGAACCCCACACCTCCCTCAAGAACCTGATCCAGTTGCCCGACAGCACCCCCCGGACGTCCTCCTCCGGGTAGCCCCGGCGCTCCAAGATCCCCCGGAGCTTCTGCAGGTCCGCTATCGTGTTCAGGTCGCGCGGGGCCTGCTCCGTCCCGAACCCCCCGTCTAAGTCGCTCCCGATCCCGGAGTGCCGGGCGTTCCCCACCAGTTGCGTGATGTGGTCCACCTGGTCCGCCACCGTCTCCAGCGTCGCCTTTGTCTGCTGGCCCCAGGCCGGGACCTCCCGCTTCCACGTCGGGTCGAGCATCCAGGCGTCCAGCGCCGCCCCGATCACCCCGCCCCGCTCCACGATCGCCCGGATCATCTCATCCGTGAGCTGCCGTTGCCCCGGCGTCAGCGCCCGGCAGTTGTGGTGCGACGCGGCCACCGGCCCGTCGTAGACCTCCAGCACCTCCCAGAACGCCTGGTCCGTCAGATGCGTCATATCCACCACGATGCCCGCCGCCCTCAGCGCGTCCAGCAGGGGTCTGGCCCTCGGCAGCAGCCCCCCCTCCGTCCCCGTGCCGTGCGAGTAGGCGCTCGTGCCGTAGTGGGAGATGCTCACCATCCTCAGACCCAGGTCATACCACTCCTGCGCCTGGTCCGGGTCCAGAATCGGGTCTGCGCTCTCCATCGCCAGCACCAGCCCCACCGGCGTGTCCGCCGCCGGATGCTCCCACGCCGCGACGACCTCGTCCAGGTCCTTCAGATTCTTGATGAACCGGATGACCCCCTCCCTGGCCAGGGCCTCGTAATAGGCATAGTGGCCGCGCCCGACCCCGTGGCACTGCGCCTGGCAGAACATCCCCGTCCGCGTCCACCGGTCGTTCGGGTCCAGGCGCGACATGACCGTCCCGAACACGATCCCCACGCGCCCCTTCCGCAGCTCCGGGAACGTCACCGTACAGCTCCCGAAGCTCCGCATCACCGGCTCCGGGTCGTGCGTCCGCACCGTGGCCGCCGGCTGCGTCAGGTCCCGGTTGACCTGGAGCGCGCTGAACGCCAGGTCCAGGTGGCTGTCCACGATCAGCATCGGTCTATCCATCAGGTCTTCCTCCACGCATTCCGGAACAGCCGCAGCAGGTTGCCGTGGGCGAACTTGACCACGTCCTCCTCGCGGTATCCCCGCCTCCTCATGATGTCCAGAAACCTCTGCAGGTCCGCGATCGTGTCGTAGTCGATCGGCGACAGCTCCCGCCCGAACCCCCCGTCCAGGTCCGTCCCGAACGCCACGTGGTCGCTGTCCCCGGCGATCTGGCAGATGTGGTCCAGGTGCTCCAGCGCCGCCGACATCGTCCGCGTGGCCGTCGGCTGGTGCGTGGCCGGGTTGTCCCAGTCCCGGCCGGGGTTCAGCATCTGCTCCGCGAACACCAGCCCGATCACCCCGTCCCGCTCCACCAGGGCCTTGATCATCTCGTCGCTCAGGTGCCGCTGCCCCGGCACCAGCGCCCGGCAGTTGCAGTGGCTCGCGTGCACCGGCCCGTCCCAGTAGTCCAGGACCTGCCAGAACGCCAGGTCCGAGGCGTGCGACAGGTCCAGGATCACGCCTGCCGACCTCAGCGCGTCCATCAGCGGGTAGGCCGGCGGATACAGCCCGCCCACCGTGCCCGTGCCGTGCCCGTAGGTGTTCGCCCCGAAGTGCGTCAGACTCACCGACCGGAGGCCCGCGTCCCACCACGCCTGGACATCCTCCGGCCCCAGGATCGGGTCCGCGCTCTCCATCGACAGGATCAGCCCCACCGGCGTCTCCGGCGTCGGGTCCTCCCACATCGCCACGCAGGCGTCCAGGTCCTTCGCGTTCTTGATCCAGAAGACCTCCCCCTCCCGCTCCAGCGCCCGGTAGTAGTGCAGATGCGACTGCCCGACCGCATACGCAGCGGCCTGCGTCCGCACCGCGTTGTGGGACTTGACGCTGGGGGCCTGCACGCGCGCCATGATCGTCGTCACCATAATCCCCACGCGTCCCTTGCGCATCTCCGGCAGGGTGACCGTGGCCGTCCCCGGCGGGTGGACCTCCGGCCCCTTCCGGCGCTCCAGGGAGTCCGGGTGCCTGGACACCCCCGTGGCGACCCCGTCCTCCCGCTCCCGCAGCGTCTGCACGGTCTGCGTCAGGTCCCGCCGGTGAAACGTGGCGTTGTAGGCCATGTCGAGATGGCCGTCGATGATCAGAACAGGTTTGTCGGGCATAAAGGATCTCCGCGAAGGTGTCGGATGAGAAGGGCGATCTGACCTGCGAAACAATATAACACCTCAAGGGCGATCTGTCCAGCTTTTGTGTGACCGCGTCGGACGGATAAAAAAAGGCCCGGCGGATCGTCTCCGCCGGGCTTTGCTTGCGACATGCGGAG
>CAYRZX010000390.1:0-6234 GCA_964428665.1 uncultured Gemmatimonas sp. | reverse complement strand
CTCCAACTCCGAGGGCAGGGGCCGATCCCGCTCGGTCATCTGGTCCGCGATGTCCTTGATCTGCTTCAGGGCCTCGTGGAGAGGGACGCCCTTCCCCTCGTGGTCCACGACCGCGCCGTAGTGACGGCTGTAAAGCTCCAGGCACTTGCCGATCAGGACGATGTTCACGTCCAGGGGCGAAAGCGGTTCGTTGCCGTACCGTCCTTCCTCGATGGCCGCGATCTCCTCCCGCGCCCGACGGCGGATCTCCTGCCGGATGCCGGCCCACGAGCGCGGCTCCCGCGTGACCGCCGCGTCGCGCTTCTTGCAGACGTGGATGAGGTCGTATGTGATATTGGTACCGTCCATCAGGGGCAGAGCAGTACCAGCATCTCCTTGTACCGGATAAACAGAGTCGATCTCAAATCCTGCTTGTAAAACAGAACGGAGCAGAATTTCCCAAGTGGTATCCTCTGCATGATGAAAGGTGAATACAAGGAGTCCATCATTGTTTATAGCTTGCGCTACAGAACGGAAGACATCGGCAAGACCCTTCTCGAAATCCCCCATCGTATGCCCACGTGTGGGATTAA
Source organism: uncultured Gemmatimonas sp. (assembly GCA_964428665.1). GTDB lineage: Bacteria > Latescibacterota > UBA2968 > SICM01 > SICM01 > SICM01. The sequence goes on along the minus strand of CAYRZX010000390.1, from coordinate 5,662 downwards.
CAACGATCTCCGCCGTTTTAGGGCCTGCTTCAGGTGAAAAATAGCTGGTGTCTGGAAGACCAGCCTTTAACCATACGTAATAGAAATCCGACAGCTCACTGTAGTTGACGTTATCAGCATAGGGGGGATCTGTGATTACGAAATTAACCTTAGATTTGAGGCTTCCCAACAGGCTGCGGCTATCCTCTGAAACCAGATATGCTGTGCCATTGGTCGTTTTGTCAAACTGATCATTGGCCGTCACTGTCTCTGACCTGAGACATTCCGTCTGAACCTCTTCCCTGACACGTTTACCGTTCTGAGAGGAATACCGGACATCGTACCCATGATGCTGATACGCAACACCTGAAGCAACGAGTGCAAAGCGCCGTATAAATGTTCCAATGCCACCGGCATTCAACCCCCATACATTCTGTTCGCAAATCGTAAGTTTGGGTTGGAAGTCATGGCGAGCGAATACCCCTTGAGCAGTCTGTCCGCCTTGAGAGTTACGGCTTGCCATGTAGCGGGTAAACAGGTTGTTCGTATCTGTGCAAGAAGAAAGCGTGAGAAGCAACAAGTTACGGAGAGGTTCAACGGTTTCCTCTCCGATCCCCTCCAGCAGCGTCGCCAGGCAGAGCAGTTGCCGGGGGTGGAACATCTGATGCCAGTAACGGTAATGGTGTTCAAGTAGTCGATGTGTTTCTTGTCCGTCAGGAATCGCCTGCTTCGGGTAGGGCAACCGCGCCTTCTCCCGCTCCCAGGTCTGTGCCGCGTCCTCGATCCTGCGGAGGTCCGCCGGGGTCACCCGCTTGAAGAACTTCCCGCCGTTCTTCGTGATCCGGCAGGGGTGGTCCATCTCGACCCTGGCTTTGCTTTTGGCGGAGGCCGGCAAATCGCCCCCACCCCAGCCCTCCCCGCGAGCGGGGAGGGAGCCATCTTCCCCCCGTTCACGGGGGGACCGAGGGGGGGATGCCGACGAATGCTCGAAAGAAAGCTGAAAGCCTCCCCCCTCGCCCTCCTCCTCCCCGTCTCCCCCACAGTGGGCGCAATACCCCTCGACGGCGTAGGGATGAATGGGCAGAAGCCGGTCCTCCGGCAGCCGACGGATGGACCGGATGATGTCGTCCCGGTTCCCGCAGGAGCAGAGGTACTCCCCTTTGCCCGGCACGTTGCCCACGAGGGGGTTGTAGTCCTTCCGGCAGACCGGGCAGGCCACCGAGTCCGGCACATCCCCGCGCCACTGCCAGACCGTCTCACAGTGCGGGCAGAGGAGGACCGAGAGCGGGACCTTCTTGCGCTCCGGCTTCTTCCTGGCCGGGCGGGCGGCCACCTCCTCCCGGCACCAGGGGCATGGCACGACCTTTCCCGGAGAGTAGGCCCATCGGGTGGTCGTGCGTCCCATGCCAGCCGAAAAGGTGGGGCTGTTGATCTGGAGACCCGGCTCCGCCACCAGCGCGGCGGGTTCGATCTCCCAGTCAAAGGTCTTCTGGCACTTCGGACACCTGGCGTCCCGAAAGAAACGGATAGACGGCGTCTTCTGCGCGATGAGGTAGTCTTTGAACAGGGGGACCTGCTTCTTGCAGGCCGTGCAGATCGCGGACTTGACCCAGAAGGTGTAGATGATATCCGCCTCCTCCCGGCCCGCCCCGCAGCAGGAGCACTCCGTGCGGTACTGGCTCAGGAGGGTCTCCCGCAGGGGTTTCCCGCTCCAGGCTACCGGGCGCTCCGATAGCCGCTCAAAGGCGTCCTTCAGGGCGCTTAGGTCCACCGGCTCCACCTCGGTCTTCACGATGAACCACGCCACCGGGTTCAGGTCGATGCCGATCACGCGACAGCCGAGCCGGAGGGCCTCCACCACGGTCGTGCCCCCGCCCATGAAGGGGTCCAGAACCACTTTATCCTTCGTGTCCGGGTCGTGGGTGTGGTCCCGGTAGAACTCCTCCATGATGACCTGAGCGCCCGTCTTCGTGGGCCTCCCGTTCTCGTCCAGGGGCAGGGGCTTGAGGCAGCCCAGGAGGATGGCCCGGAACACGCACGACGCCCGCCGCGCAAACCACTTGTGCATCTGGTAGATCGGCTTGAAGGCGTTGCGCTCCGGGACCGCGAGCCGGTTGATCTCCACGATGGGGAAGGAGTCCTCGATGGCGTGGATACACTTCTTCACGGTCGCACCTCCGCCGGAAGTCGTGACAAAATGGCCTTCACAACTTCTCTGGCCAGCGCGAGGGCCTCCTCCGCTTCGACCTGAGTGGGAGCGGAGGCATCACCGGGATACCGGAACTTCCAGGCATACTCCGTGAGCGGCGCTGACCGGCGAAGCAGAGGGTCCAGGGCAGAATCAACCGCTACGCACTTTCCCCCGATCTCAACCAGATCGTGCGTTTTGCGAAAGGGCTGGTCGTGCCAGGTGAGAAATGCCTTGAGCGCCTTTTCAATGGCCTGCTGGCAGTGGAACATCGCGTCTCCCAGCAGAGGGGGCGCAGCCGCCAGGTCAACCTCCGCACCCCGAAGGTCCTCGCCTGCCCTGGTCAGCCAGGCCTTCGTGTCCTCCACCCGAGCAGGATCAAGAGGCATATAGCAACCTCCCCTCGGCCATGACCGTGGACGGAAGCGACGCCCGGAGATGAAGCCGGGCTTCAAAAGCGTCTCGGGTCCATACAAGAACATCCGCTGCCGTGCCTGTACCCCAGAGCGCCTCATAGGCCAGACGGCTGCGTCGACGCTCCGCAGGGGCAGAGCCTGGCACCACAACCAGCAGGTCGTAGTCGCTGTCCGGCCCGGCCTCGCCTCGCGCGTGCGAGCCGAAAAGATAGATGCGTTCCGGGTGGTAGGCCTCCACCAGCCGACGGACGATCTCGTTCAGGATCGAGTCTCCCATCTTACCTTTTTCTCCACCATCCGGCCAGTCAGCAACCCGCCTGGCGTCGATTTCCCGTTCGATTTCTTCCAGAGACTTCCCGGTTCCCCACGCTCCACGGGCATCTTCCATTGCTTTGCGTGTGCCCTTCTCGTGGCGTTTCGGAGATGTACGAGTCTTCATGGCAATATCATACCGAAAACACCAGCCACGGCGTGAGCATCTCCATCAGGGAAAGCCCCCCGTGTTTGTAGAGCTTGTTGGCGGAAGGTCCCGGCGGGTGGTGTTGAACCCGCCCCTTGAGCACGGCCACGTCCCGCGCCGGATACACCCTCAGGTCCTCGTGTGAAGGCGACTCCCCGCTCTCCGAGAGGCGGGCGTACCGCTCCCCGCCCAGGTAGGCGCTCAGAGGCCGCAACTCCTCGCGCTGCCGGGCAAAACTGAGACCCGGACCCAGGAACACGTAGCCGTGGTCGCTGGTCACGAGGATGCGCCGGCCCCGTGGAATGGACATTACGGTGGCCTTCCACGCCGATTCGAGGAGGGCCTGAATCTGCATAAAGTGTTCCGCGAAACGAGCGCCGGAGTCCTTGTAGGTGTTGTCGGGAAAGGAGGACCAGAGGAGGAGGGCGCGGGCGTCCGGGTCCAGCGTGTGACGCTCGCCGGGGTGGGCGTAGTAGTAAGCCTCGATGCCCCGGTCCCTCAGGTCCCGCCGCCCTGGGAGGCTGGAAGGCCCGACGCGACCGCAGCCCAACCGCTGCTCCACGAAGTCCACCGTCTCGCTGGGAAGCGCGGCCAGGCCGATCCCCTTCTCCTCCACCGTAAACCCCGCCGCTTCGGCGAGGCGCAGGAGCGCAGGCAATTCCCGTAAGGAGAGTCCGTCGAAGACCGCGACTGCCGAAGGCGCCGGGCCGTCCAGGAATTGCGAGACCTCCCGGTTGGCCGGGACGGTGGTGAGTTCGTCATACGTTCGGGGCGCCGAGGATGCAATGACCTCCTCGATCTCGTTGACCGTCCGCTCGCCTTCCTGGAGATAGGTGACCGGCTGGAAGGTGCTGAACCGTTCCGGGCTCCAGACGGAATCCGTGAGCCAGTCGGCCAGCCAGTCGAGGCGCGGTCCCGGCGCTGCGAGACGGTCAAAGATGTCGCGCGTGAAGGCGGGCATGCTCACTTCTCTTCTTCAGCGGGCGCTGGCACAAGGATCTCCAGCCGGGCGCTGTAGGAAGCGCCGGGGAAATTGGGCAGGCGCTCTGCGATTTGCTCCACGTCCCCTTTCCCCCCCACCTCCTCCTTGGTGATCGTGACCTCTGCGGTCAGGGACCCGGCCCCGGAGAGGTTCCCGCGCAGGGACGACGGCAGGGCGCTCAGGTCCCCGGAGGCGTTCTCCAGGAAAATGGTGAACCGCACCCTGGAGACCCGGACCCCGTCGATCTGCTGAAGCCGCGAGGCCAACTGCTGGCGCAGGGCGCCGGGACCTGGCTGGGAAGGAATGATAATTTCGCTCAGTTCCCTTACTGGGGGACCAGGAGGTGGAATTGGCCCCGGCGGTTGCGGGCCTGGAACCGGGGGCGGAGGCTCCGGACGCGGCCCCGGCGTGGGCGGCTGAGCAGGGCGCGGCCTCTCGAAAGGCGCATCCAGGGTGGCGCTGGAGAGCTCGGTGTCGGTCAGGGCCGGTTCCCGACCGCAGAAATTGTCACTCGGGTGGCGTACCCCAAGGCGGCCTTCCTTACAGAGCCCCCGGATCGCCCTGGCGATGGAGTTCCTGTGAGTCGGAACCGGGAATCCGAGAGTATTGCGGTAGTCGCGGTCCACGTCTTTAACGGAGACTCCGCGCAGTTCACCGAGACGCGGAAGGAGGTGGTCGGCCAGGTGTTGAACCGGGTAGAAGTCCTGACTCAGCTTTTCGACCACCTGCTCTTTCGTGATGCTGTTTCCCAGGCCCTCCTCCTCAAAGACATCCTCTGCCGGATTTGCCCCATACTTCTCCACGCGAACATAGACCAGGCCGGCCCGCTTCAGGGCATCCGCGATGTGTTTCCGGTCCTCCCGCCCGATCCGGTCGTACTCGTCTCTGCGGGCGGCCTCCTGAGTCGTGTTTCTCAGGTCCTCGGCGGCCAGCGCCCGCTGCGCCCACTTGACCAGATCGCGGTTGGCCAGGGCATCGAACTTGGGGTCCTTCGGTTCCAGCAGGATCACCTGGTTGCGCTCATCCAGCCCGTGGTAGAGCAGATGGCGGTCCTCGGCCTTCAGGCGGCGCGGGCTGAGGACGAAACGCAGCCGGCCTTTCTCCATCTCTCCAAGCACCTCTTTGGCCTCCTCAATATTCGTGAGGACGACGGCTGCCTCCGGTTCGTGGAAGAGGTCATCACGCCAGAGCTTCTGGATCAGGTTCCTTGCCCGTTCCTCCGATACCAGCAGAGAGCGAAACTCGACTTTGGCGTCGGCGTTCTCTTCCCGGTCAAAGAAGTACCGTCCCTCCTGAGCGTGGAAATAGGACCCGTAACGCTGGAGGGCAAGAAGCGCGCGCTCGAACTCATTGATGTCTGTTGCAGGCGTTGATACGGCCCTCAGAAGATGCTCTCGCGTGGCCCCCCGGTCCCGGCCACTGCCCGAAAGCGTGTAGAGCATAGCCGTCGCGCCCAGGCCACTCACAAGGGGATAGGATTCGAGCTCTTTCAGGTTCTCACGCGCCCTGCGGATCAGGTCTCCCGAAGGATCGAGGTCCGCCAGACGGACAGTCACCTCCTGGTCCGCAAGGTCCGCGTGCGCAGGCGTGATCAGATCGGCCTTCTGATGCGTCAGCTTGACCAGCCGGGCCAGGAA
>CAYRZX010000389.1:0-6242 GCA_964428665.1 uncultured Gemmatimonas sp. | reverse complement strand
GCGTCGCCCCCAGGTCCATCGGCACGCGGTCCGGCGTCTCGTGATTCAGCGCAGCCACCAGTCGTTCGCGATGCGTCATGGTTGTTCACTCCAGCATCTGCACCGGCGCGGCCACGACGGCCCCGCCCCTGATCACGCTCACGTAGGCCGGCCTCTGGCACTCCCGGTTGGCGTCGAAGAAGATCGCCCCCGTCACCCCCTCATAGCCCGCCTCTCGCGTCTGCATCCCGGCGAGGGCCTCCCGGATGGCCCTCCGGTCCGTCCCGACCTTCGCGATGACGTGGGCCGCAAGCCCCACCGAGTCGTAGGTGAGCGCGGCCCAGCAGTCCGGGTCCTCCTGATATTTCGCCCGGAAGGCCCTCAGCATCGCCTGCGCCTTCTCCCCCCCCGCGTCGAACCGGAACGGCGTCGTCAGGAGCGTCCCCTCCGCGTCCCCCTTGGCCAGCTCCACGTAGCCGGGGGACGCCAGCCCGTCCGCCCCCAGGATCGGGAGCGCCATCCCCAGCTTCCGCGCCTGCCGGGTGATGAGCGCCGCCTCCCGGTAGAGCCCCGCAATGAAGATCACGTCCACCCCCGACCCCTTCACCGCCGTCAGCGCCGGGGTGAAGTCCGTGGCCTCTCGGGGATACCCCGCCTCCACCACCACCCGGAGGCTGCACCGCCGCGCCTCCTGCGAAAAGGCCGTCTTCAGCCCCGTCCCGTAGTCGTCGTTGTCGTAGAACACCGCCGCCTTCCTGAAGCCCAGCTTCCGGCCGGCGTAGCGGGCCAGGAACATCCCCTGAAAGTCGTCCCGGTAGATGGCCCGGAACGTCCACTCGCTCCCCTCGCACACGTTCACGTTCGTCGAGCCGGGCGACAGCTGCACGACCCCCCTGTCCCGGTAGATCGGCTTCCCCGCCAGGGTGCAGGAGCTGTTGAAGTGCCCGATGACCACCGGGACGGTCGGGTCCGACGCGAACCGCGTCGCCACCGTCGCCGCATCCTTGGGGTCTCCGCCGTCGTCCCCGAAGACCAGTTTGACCCTCCTCCCCTGAATCCCCCCGCCCGCGTTGATCTCCTCCGCCTTGAGCGTCGCCCCCTTCTTCACCATCTCCCCGTAGGCCGCCGCGCTCCCCGAAAACGGCCCCGCGACAGCGATCTTGATCGCGTTCGGGTCATCCCCACACCCCAGGACCGCCGCGATCAGGGCGACGACCCCGACGGCCAGCCTCACACCCTTCACCGCAACCACCTCCCTCAAAAGCAGTGATCAGTGGTCAGTGGTCAGACCTCACCCTCCCCCAGCCTTGGCGAAAGGCCCTTATTGCCCCCTCCCTCTCCCAGTGGGAGAGGGAGGGGGTATGGGGGTGGGTGAGGTCTCATCACTCATCACTGACCCTAATCTCCTCCACCCGGATGATCCCCGGATCGTGCGCGTCCTCGATGCGCTGCCCCGGCTTCACAATCAGGAAATCCGCGTCGTCCCAGTACCCGTCCAGGAACCGCCGGATCAGACTGGAGTTCCCCTGGATCTCGGCATACTCCCATCCGTACTTCTGACACATCCGCCCCGCGAAATCCCGATAGGCGTCCGGGTCTCCGAGATTGTCCACGTTGATGAACGCCGCCCGCCGGTAACTGTTCAGCCACTCCGTCTCCATCTCGATCAGGTACTTCGCGTTGTCCTCCCCGTAGCGCCGCACGTAGTCCTCGTAGCGCTGCTTCCGCTCCTCCTCCTTCAGCATCCGCACGTGCCCCTGCTGCGTCACCCCGTCCTTCCGCTCCACCCAGCCGGAGCTGTAGTAATAGGTCCCCGGATGCCCCGTGAACTCGTGAATGTATCGCTCTTTAGACCCCAGGAACAGCGTGATGCAGTCGTGCGCCCGCGGGATGATGAGCGGGACCTCGCGGGCCACCAGCCCCGCCGTGCCCCGGCTGCACAGCCCGTAGCCGATCAGAATGTAGTCGTACCTCCCCGGAGGCGTGGCATCGATGGCCTTCTGCGCCTCCTCCCGCAGCAGGTGGGGCGTGTCGTGCAGCCCGAACGGATGGAAGACCGCGTCGATCAGGTGCCTCGACTGGGCCGCGAAGAACGAGAATTCCCGGAGGAACACCTCGCAGGAGATCAATTTTAATCGCATGACGATTTCTGTAGGGGCGAGTCTCAGACTCGCCCCTACCTAGAATAACATCGCCTCGGAAAATCGCATCTGAAAATCGGGCGTCCCGGCGATCTGAAGGTGTTCGGCCTCGCGGGCCACGCCCTCCCCCCGCCGCCGCATGGCCGTGGAGACCAGGGCCATCCGCGCCCCGGCCAGCGCCCCGTTCCCGATGAACCGCAGCCGCTCCAGCGGCAGGTCCGGGATCAGCCCCAGGCGGATCGCGTTCCGTTTGTCGATATAATTCCCAAACCCCCCGGCCAGGCAGAGTTCGTCCAGGTCCCCCACGCCCAGGCCCGCCCGCTCCAGCAGCAGGTCGATCCCCGTCCGGATCGCCCCCTTCGCCAGCTGCAGCTCCCGGATGTCCCGCTGCGTCAGCCGGATCGCCTCCCCCCCTTCGCCGTTCGCGACCCGGAACGCCAGGCCCGACGCCTCCTCCATCACCCTCTGTCGAAGGGCGGGGGACACCCTCCCGTCCAGCTCCCCCAGGCCCAGCATCCGCCCCGTCTCATCCACCACCCCCGCCCGCAGCAGCTCCGCCCCCACATCCACCAGGCCCGACCCGCACAGCCCGCGCGGCGCCCCCCCGCCGATCACCTTGACCCGCACGTCCCCGTCGATCTTGACCTCTTCTATCGCCCCCGGCGCGGCGTACATCCCGCACGCGATTCGCGCCCCCTCAAACGCCGGCCCCGCCGGAGTGGAGCAGACGATCAGCCGGTGATCCACGCGCAGCGCGATCTCGCAATTCGTGCCGATGTCCGCCATCATCCGCACGCGCCCGTCGTCCTCGTCCAGACCCGACGCTAAGATCGCCCCTACGGTGTCCGCCCCCACGAACCCGGCGATGTTCGGCAGGACGTAGACCCGCCCGTCCGGGTGGATGCCCAGCCCCGCCTCCTGCGCCCGCAGGTCCACCGCGTCCCCCACCACGGCCACGTAAGGCAGCCGGCCCAGGAACCTCGGCGGGACGCCTAAGAGCAGATGGACCATCGTGGCGTTCCCCACCACCGTCGCCTCGTAGACCTCCTCGCGGGAGACCCCGGCCTCCTGGGTCAGCCTTTCGACGACGAAGTTGAGCGTCTCCAGCGCGGCCCGGCGCAGCGTCTCCAGGCCGTCCGCCTGCTCGACGGTCATGTTGATCCGCCCGATCACGTCGTGCCCGTAGGCCGTCTGCCGGTTCACCGCCGACGCCATCCCCAGGCCCTTCCCGGTCGTCAGGTCCACCAGCGCCCCCACCACCGTCGTCGTCCCCAGGTCCAGGGCCACGCCGAAGCCCCTCCCCGACGTGTCCCCCGCCTCCAGCGCGATCAGCCGGTCCCCGCAGGCCACGGCGGTCACCCGCCCGCCCGACGCCTCCAGGGCCCCCGGCATCCGCCGCAGCAGGCCCAGGTCTGCCCGCAGGTCTGCCCGCAGGTCCATCGTCCGGCGCAGGTGCTCTAACTTGGCGACCGGGTTCTCCAGCGTCTGCTCCGGGAGTTCGGCGGCCGTCTTGACGACATTCGGCTCGAACGGCACGCCCCGGCTCACCCCGCCTAAAAGCACCCGCATGTCCGCCGCGCGGGACGCGGCGGGGACCGTCACGCTGGCGTCCCCCACCACCCGCGCCTGGCACGACAGCCTCACGCCGGAGGCCAGTTGAGCGGCCGTCAGCGCCTCGCGTTCCACGCCCGACGGCGGCGCAACCCCGGACGTGACCTCCACGCGGCACTTCCCGCACCCCCCCTCCCTGCCGCACGGGGCCGTGACCGTCACGCCCGCCTGCGCGACGGCCTCCATCACCGTCGTCTGCGCCAGGACCTCGAAGGTCTTCCCTTCGGGAAGCAGAGTCACTTTACGAGTATGGTTCATAGAAATTGCGATAACAGCCGGACCTCACCCTCCCCCGATGTCAGGGGCTACGCCCCTTGTCTCCCCCTCCCTCTCCCAGTGGGAGAGGGAGGGGGTCAGAGGGTGGGTGAGGTCTTCACGCCGCCTTCACCGCGTCGACCAGCTCCTTCGCCCTGTCCGCCGCGCTCGCCGCGTCGGGCGCGTACCCGTCCGCCCCGATCTCCTTCGCGTAGGCCTGCGTCACCGGCGCGCCCCCGATCAGCACCTTCACCTTCTCCCGCAGCCCCGCCTCCTTCACCGCCTCGATCGTCGTCTTCATGGACGGCATCGTCGTCGTCAGCAGCGCGGACATGCAGATGATCTGCGCCCGCCTCTCGCGCACGGCCTCGATGAACTTCTCCGGCGACACGTCGATCCCCAGGTCGATGATCTCGAACCCCGCGCCCTCCAGCATCATGGCCACCAGATTCTTCCCGATGTCGTGCAGGTCCCCCTTCACCGTGCCGATGGCCGCCCTGCCCAGCGGCTCCACCTTCGCCTCGGCCAGAAGCGGGCGGAGGATCTCCATCCCGGCCTTCATGGCGCGCGCCGCGATCAGCACCTCCGGCACGTAGAACTCGTTGTTCTTGAACCTCTCCCCCACCACGCTCATCCCTTTGATCAACCCCTGGTGCAGAATGTCGACGACCGGGACCTTCTCGTCCACGGCCTTCTGGACCAGCTCCTTCACCTTCGGGGCCTGTCCATTGATCAGGTTCTCGGCAATCGCGTTCAGGTCCGCCATCTCAGCATCCTCCTGTATAAGGTCTTATACCGTCGGCAACGCCATCCGTTGCAGGGTTTCGATGATATGCCGTATCCGGGCCTTCACATCCTCCCAGTTTTCATCCGCAATCGCCTGGTTCAGGTGGTGGATCGGCTCCTGACACCCCCCGTAGGAGGCGTAGGCCTCGCAATAGTGACATTTATTCACCCCCTTCAGGCCCGCCAGAGGCGAGTCGCCGTGCGACCTGTGCGCCATCGCCACCTCGCAGAACGCGCACGCCTCCGCGATCCGCGTCAGCAGATCGGTGGGGTCCCGCCGCCCCTCGTCCACCATCTCCTGGACCGTCTCCTCGACCTGCAACCACTTCTCTATAGCCCCTTCTCGCGCCTCTTCCCACGTCATGACAGCACCTCCTTTATCGGATACCCCCCCCACGCCTCCACCATCTCCGTAATCCGCTCGATCCGCGCCACCATCGCCGCGGGCATCACATTGTCCGCCACGCCTAAGATGAAGGCGTCCCCCGGCGCGACGGCCCGGAAGACGCGCCGCATGTAAGCCTCGAACTCCGCCTCAGAGACCGTCGGCTCCAGGATGATCGAGGGCACCCCCCCCCAGATGATGACCTCGTCCCCCCACGCCGCCCGCGCCTCCTCCAGCGTGCATTTCACCATCGGGTCCGTCGTGAACGTCTCCGCCATGTCGAACCCGGACTCCCTGATGTCCTGGAGAATGAGCCGGCTGTCCGCGTCCGCGTGCATGCAGAGCGTCTTGCCGTGCCGGTGCAGCAGGTCGGAGAACTCGATATAATAGGGTGTGATATGCTTCTTGAACAGCGGCGGAGGCGTCATGGCGGAGTCAAAGTGGACCCCATGCAGGATCAGCCTGGCCGGGGACTTCGCGACGATCTCCCACTTCTCCCGGTCCCGCTCCGCCATCAGTCCCATCAGGCGGCTCACCCGGTCGGGGTAGTCGTGCAGGTGGTAGTAGCCCGTCTGATACCCCGCCAGCTTCTGCAGGAAGTGGTGGAAGGGGCAGTCCCCGGCGGTCACGAGCGGGACCCCGTCCTCCTCGATCTCCGCCTCGTAGCGCAGGTACTCGTCATAACACGGCTCGTAGCGCGTGTGCTCGATCATGTATTCGACGACCCGGTAGTCGTCCGGCCCCTTGAGGATGTGCTCCACCTCCATCCCCTGGATGCCCACCCGGTCCAGCTCCTCCGACCGGCGCACCCGCGACGTGACCGTCCCGACCGGCGTCCTGAACTCATGGACCAGGTCCCCGTCCACCTGTCGGGAGGCTGTCTCGACCCCCTCCACGACCTCCCGGAACACCCGCCCCTCCCGCGCGGGCGTGCCCAGCCCCAGGGCGCGCTCCACCTCCCGCAGACTCATCCCCCGGAACCGCTCCGGGAGCGTCCCCGTCTTCGTCCTGGCCGTGTGCCAGATCAGCATCCTGGGGATCCAGGGGATCCGGTCCGGCGGCCTGCCGTCCATGATCGCGTGCAG
>CAYRZX010000388.1:0-6263 GCA_964428665.1 uncultured Gemmatimonas sp. | reverse complement strand
CGAGAACCGTTACGTGATCGGCCACGCCGCGGCCGCCCTCCGGCGCATCGGGACCCGCGAGGCCGAAGAGACTCTGCTCGACTTCCTGACCGCCACCCGCTGGTGTCCCCTCACCACGAAGGAGAGCATGTATTAGGAAGACCTTTCTGAAAACAGGCTACAACTGAACCCAAAACAGAAGCCCTGACCTCGTCGAGATCGGGGCTTCTTACCACACATCTATTACCCCCGGTCGTATCGGTTTATGCCCTTCTCTTCTTCTGGAGCGCTCTGTAAATTTGCTCCAGGAGGTCCACCGTTTCAAACGGCTTCTGGAGGAGCGTCAATCCGGCCTCTCGCACGCGCTCCCAGTCCGCCCGCTCGTCGGTGTAGCCCGTCACCAGCAGCGCCGCCAGTCCGGGCTGTTCTCTGAGGACCTGAAACACCAGGTCTGTCCCCCGCCCATCCGGGAGCACCACGTCGCTCAGAATCAGATCGACGCAGCCCCCTTCCTGTCGAAAGGCCTCCATCGCCTCGGCCACCGTGCCGCAGGGCCGCACGGTGTAGCCGTTCTCCACGAGCGTCTGCTCCGTCACCGCCCTGAGCATCGGCTCGTCCTCCACCAGCAGGACGCGCTCACCCCGGCCCCGATAGCGATCAAAGGAGAGGAATCGCTCCCCCACATTGAGAACCTCTGCCTCCTCTCCCAGGACCGGCAGGTAGACCTCAAACCGGCTCCCCTGTCCCACCCTGCTCTCCACCGTGATCCAGCCCTCGTGCGCCTGCACGATGCCGTAGACCACCGCCAGCCCCAGCCCTGTCCCCCGGCCCGGCCCCTTGGTCGTGAAGAAAGGCTCGAACAGGCGCGCTTTGACCTCCTCATCCATACCCACGCCCGTGTCACACACCGTCAGGCATACGAACCGGCCCGCGCGGAACTCCGGGTGCTGCCGGCAGTGGGCCTCGTCGATGACGATGTTCCGGGTCTGAAACCTCAGGGTCCCACCCCCCGGCATGGCGTCCCGCGCATTGACCGACAGGTTGGTGATCACCTGATCGAGGTTTCCGGGGTCCGCGTTCACGGTCCACAGGCCCTCCGTCAGGTCCAGCTCAACCCCAATGTCCTCTCCAAGCAGCCGCCTCAGCATCTTCTGCAGCTCCCGGACCTGATAGTTCAGATCTGTCGGCCGCATCTCCATCGGCTGTTTGCGGCTGAACAGCAGCAGCTGGCGGATCAGCCGGGCGGACCGCAGCGTGGTCTCACGGACCTGGAGCAGGTTATGGCGGGCCGGGGAGTCCTCGGAGGTGGCCCTCAGAACCAGGTCCACGTAGCCCTTGATGATCCCCAGCTGGTTGTTGAAGTCGTGGGCCACGCCGCCCGCCAGTTGCCCGACGGCCTCCATCTTCTGGGACTGGCGAAGCTGCTCCTCCAGGCGCTTGCGCTCGGTGATGTCCTCGATCAGGGGGATGACGTAGAGGATCTTCCCCTCGGCGTCCCGGACGGCGGAGACCGTCGTGCGCGCCCATACGGTCCGGCCGTCCTTCCGGTAGTAACGCTTCTCGATCCAGTAGTTGTCATATTTCCCCTCGCGCAATCCCCTGGCCAGCCTCAGGCTCGCCTCCACGTCGTCCGGGTGAGTGAAGTCCGTAAACAGCATGTCCCGGAACTCCTCTGACGTGTAACCGAGCATCTCCTGGAGGGCGCGATTCGTCTGGATGAGCCGGCCCTCAACATCGATGGCGATGCCGAGGGCCGCGAACTCAAACACCGTCCGGAAACGCTCCTCGCTCTCCCGCAGCGCCGCCTCCACCCGCCTGCGCTCGGCGATCTCCCGCTGAAGCTGCTCCTTGGCCTTCTGGAGGTCGGCAATGCGCTCCTCGACCAGCGCGTCGAGTTGAGCGTGGATCTCCCGCAGCGCCGCCTCCGCACGCTCGCGCCGGGCGATCTCGGCCTCAAGCGCCGGGTCGATTTTTGAGCGTTCCTGGGTGTGCACCGCGACCTCGGGAATAGGCAACGAACCGGACAGGCAAAAAAGTGGCGCGTTAAAATTAACCCAACCGTTGCGACAGATCAAGCAAAAACAGGCGACCGCCCTCTATCGGAAACCTACCTGATGATCGCCGTCCCGGCGGGAAACCCGGATGCCCTGTTGTCCATCGAGTAGGTCCTGTGGTCCGTGGCATTGCCGGGGATGGCGCCGATCAGCGGCTTCAGGGTGAAGGGGCCCGCATCGTCATCAGGGGACGGCTCAATCGAGATGACCGCCGCGCCGCCCGCCAGGTTCGTCGGGAAGGTCAGCCCGGCCGGCGCGCTCCTCACGAAGTCCTCTCCGGGGAACGGCGGCCCGGACCTCGGCCCGCTGAACGGCGCGGCCTCGTCGGCAGCGGCCGGGTTCGTGAACCGCCCGGTGGTCACCGGGACACCGTTGATCACGGCCCACCCCTCGTACTTCCATCCGGCGGGCAGCGTCGGGAGGCGCAGCCCCTGCACCGGGCTGCCCGAGGCGAGGTCCAGGAACCAGACCCCGCTGTTCTCGTTGGCGCTCGGATCGTCCGTGGGCGTGGCCAGGATGTATCTCCCCGTCGCCCCGGCGAAGTCGTTGCCCAGCGCCGCCGGATGCCCGACCGTCAACCTTGCAGAAAGATCCCTCACGTCCCCGGCCAGGTAGTGGGTGTCCGCCGGGATGGCATCCACGTCCCCTTTAGGCTCAAGGGTGAGCACGATGGCCGTCGCCCGGCTCAGGTCCCTCCCCGTCCGGAATTCCCCGTTCGGGATGGGGTTGCCGCGCAGGTCCACGAGCGCGCCCTTCCCGTCCACGTTGAACTTGCCCGTGGCCACCGGCGCCCCGCCGATGATCGCCCACCCCTCATAATGGAACCCGTTCGCCAGAGGCTGGAGGCCGGAGAAACTCAGGGCCAGCGTGGAATTTGCCGGCGGCAAGAGGAGGTGAGCCTGACCCCCGATGGGGAGAGAGAAGGCATTCTCCTTCCCCGCATTGATCGGGATGCTCCACCACTGCCCGACGACGGCCCCGGAGGCGTTGGTGGCCCGCGCCCGATAGTAGCCGCTGATCCGGTCGCCGCTGATCTCCACCGTCGCCCGGCCGCTGGCATCCGTGGTCCCCTTCCACGCATACTCGGCCCGCCGGCCGGAGATCGACCGGGCGAAGGCCACCTCCACCCCTGCCGCGGGCGCTCCCCCCTGCGTGACGGTCACGGACACCACCGCCTGAGCCTGTTGCTGCGCAGCCACCTTCGCCATCCCTCTCCTGGAGGGTTTCTCCGCGCCCGGCGCGACGGGCTGCTGCCTGCCGCACCCGGACCCTGCCAGCCCCACGACCAGCGCTGCGGATAAAAGATAGGTCTTTCTCATAACGAGATCTCCTTTCTGCGTCCTGAAATACCCGCCTCTCCTCTTTCCGGCTTCGCTGGGGAGAGATGGAAAAATCGTGCCAGGCGCTGTCATACATAAAAAAGGGCTGCCTGCAAATAGACAGGAGCCCTTTATAAATAATGAATTAAGCTCAGAGCGAAGGGGGTTATTCGAAGCCCCTTTCTCTCCCGAAGATCACACCCCACACGTGAGTTTTATATCACATCTTTCGATTTTAAAAGATTTTATTTACATACATGTAATTTATAATCAAAATCTTACTCTTTGTGCTATTTTTAGCACGGACCCGAATAAGATCATGAGATCCCTGCGCCGTTCAGGCGAGCTTATTCTCTGGATATCCCGCACCGTTTCATCTTCTCATAAAAGTGTCTCCGGTGGATGCCCGCCCTCCGGGCGGCCTCCGTCACCTGCCCCCCGGCCCGGCCCAGCACCACCTCCAGGTACTGTCGCTCGAATCGCTCGCGCGCCTCCCGCAGCGGCACGTCGTAGAGGTCCCCCCCCTCGGAGACCGACGTCACGACGTGCTGTGGAAGGTCCTGTATCGTGATGGTTTCTCCACGGCTGAGCAGCACGGCCTGCTCGATCGCGTTTTCCAGCTCCCGCACGTTCCCCGGCCAGGCGTAGGCCTTCATCAGCATCATCGCCTCCGGTGAGATTTCAAGCGCAGGCCGACCCATCTTCGCCGCGCAAGCTATCGCGCAATGGGTTGCCAGAAGCGGGATGTCCCCCCTCCGCGCCCGCAGCGGAGGCAGGTCCACCACCACCACGCTCAGCCGGTAGAACAGATCGGTGCGGAACGTCCCCTGCGCCATCCGCTCCCGCAGGTCCGCGTTCGTGGCCGCGATCAGCCGGAAGTCCACCGGAATCGACCGGTCTCCCCCCACCCGCAGCACCTCCCGCTCCTGGATGGCCCGCAGCAGCTTCACCTGCAGCGCCGGGCTCATCGCCTCGATCTCGTCCAGAAACAGCGTGCCTCCATCGGCCTGCTCGATCAGTCCGTACTTCTGTTTGATCGCCCCCGTGAACGCCCCCTTCTCGTGCCCAAACAGCTCGCTCTCCAGGAGCGACTCCGGCAACGCCCCGCAGTTGATCGGCACGAACCGCGCCTCCCGGCGACAGCTCCGGCGATGGATCGCCCGCGCCACCAGCTCCTTGCCCGTGCCCGTCTCCCCCTGGATCAACACAGTCGCACCGCTGTCCGCCAGCCGGCGGATCAGGTCGTAGACCCGCTGCATCTCCGGGCTCACCCCCACCAGCCCCTCGAACGACCCCTGATGGGCTACCTGGTCCTCCAGCAGACGGAGCTTCTCGGTCTGTCTCCGGCCCTCCAGCGCCCTGCGCAGCACGATCTCCAGGTGATCGAAGTCCAGCGGCTTGGTCAGGTAATCCACCGCGCCCGCCTTTATCGCCTGCACCGCCGACTCGATCGAGGCGTAGCCGGTCATGACCACCACCATCGCGTCCGCCCGCTGCGCCCTGATCCGGCGCATCACCTCCATCCCGTCCAGCTCCGACATCCAGAGGTCCAGCAGGACCAGGTCAAACGCCGACTCGGAGTAGAGCGCGATGCCCTTCTGCCCATCCTCAGCCGTGGCCACCTCGAACCCCAGGCCGGACAGCGCCTGCCGCAGGACGTCCAGCATCCGTCGCTCATCGTCGACCACCAGTATCCTGGGTTTGTCCAGCAACCTGATCCCTCCTTGAGTTCACGAAGATGACCCAGGAATCTCGGATGATACAGGCCATGATATGCCGAAAGCCGGCGGGCGTCAAGCGGAATCACCCTTGCGAACGGCTCCGTTTTTGGCGATCATGGGGGAAAAAGTCCCCGGCCGGGCGGGCGAGGTCCCGAAGAAGGACCTGCGCACCCTGCGGATGAGATAGGGTCTCTTTTCGCGTGCGACGATGCCCTACCGTATTCTTGCCGACCTGATCGTCGTCCTGCACCTCGCCTTCGTGATCTTCGCCGTGCTGGGGGGGCTTATGGCGCTCCGGTGGCGGCGCGTCATCTACGGGCACATCCCGGCCGCCCTCTGGGCCGTGCTCCTGGAGTTCTCAGGGTGGGCCTGTCCCCTCACCCCCCTCGAAAATGCGCTCCGGGTCAAAGGCGGAGAGGCGGGCTACGAGGTCAGCTTCATCGAGTACTATCTCCTGCCCCTGCTCTACCCCGCCGGGTTGACCAGGGACACGCAGATCGTCCTGGGAGCGATTGCGCTGGCCGTGAACCTGGGGATCTACTGGCATATCAGCGCAAGGCGCCGGCGACGCCCTGCTTGGTAAGCAGGTCGCACGGGAATTGACAAAACCGACTTTCAGCTTTAGATTCCCTACTCAGCGAAGGCGGCGCGCCCGGACGACACAGAAAGGAGCGTACAAGATGCGTTACCTCGTCACCGGGGAATTCATCGACCCCGGCCCCCTCCTTCCTCCCAAGGAGTTTATTGGGATCGTGGAAAACCTCGTCGTTCCCAGCCTGAAGGCCATGGCGGACCTGGAGAAAAAGCGGAAGATACTGGCCGGCGGCATCTGCGCCGGACGCCGGGCCGGGGTGGCGATCATAGAGGCCAAGACGCACGAAGAGCTGAGCGAGATCCTGCGGGACCTCCCCTTCTGGGGCCTGATCAAATGGGAAGTGACTCCCCTGGAGAGCTATTCTCACCGAGCTCGGAAAGACCGTGAGCGTGTGAGGGCACTCAAGGCCCAGAAGTGAATGGGAATTGAAGCAGAGTTTTCGACTGTAACCAACGGGCGCGCCGTGTTTCTACACGCGATATTCCTTCACGAACGCCTCGTCCAGCTCCAGCCCTAATCCCGGCTTCTCCGTCATCTGTACCTCGCCGTCTTTCACCTCGAACCGGGGGCTGTACATCTTCGACCAGATCTGATA
>CAYRZX010000387.1:0-6325 GCA_964428665.1 uncultured Gemmatimonas sp. | reverse complement strand
GGCGGGCCGGGGCTGTTCGAGATGCTGGAGGTCCTGGGCCGTGACGCGGTCGTGCGCCGGCTGCGCAGGGCCGCCGACCTGATCCAAAAGGAGTTTCAGACCGTGTAAGAAATCTCTGCTGCGCCCTCGTCCAACGGCAGGACTCATGACTCTGGATCATGCTATCGGGGTTCGAATCCCTGGGGCGCAGCCAACTATGTAAACTGAAACGGCAAACGGCAAACGGCAAACGTAAAAGAACCATTCTGTGAGCTTTTGGTTTCACGTCTACCGTCTCACGTCTGCCGTCTCACGGCATTTATTGCGCCCTCGTCCAATGGCAGGACTCATGACTCTGGATCATGCTATCGGGGTTCAAATCCCTGGGGCGCAGTTTTAACGCAAGGGTTTGTTTCGCATAAATTTAGCGGACAAGCCCTTGATTTTTTCACCTGTGGCGTCCCATTCGCGGATAGCGTTCATTTCCGTAGCGCCTTTAATTTCTTGAACAGGTCGATTTCTAGTTCGCTGAGATGGTCGGGCATCTGGATCACAACCTTCACAAACAGATCTCCAAACTCATTCTTTTTACCATAGATCGGCATTCCGAGTCCCCGGAGCCTGAGCGCTCTACCGTTGGGCGTTTCCTTTGGGATGTTGACCTTGACCGTGCCCTTCAGGGTTTTGACCGGGGTCTTCCCGCCAAGCACAGCGGTGTACAATTCGACTGGCAGGTCACAGTAGAGATCGTTTCCCTCACGTTGAAATTCTGCATGCGATCCAACCTTGACGGTGAGATAAAGGTCGCCATGGGGACCGCCGTTCAACCCAGGGCCTCCCTTGCCTGCCATTCTCAGCGCTTGCTGGTCCGCGATCCCCGGCCTGATCGTCACCTTGATGGTCTGACCGTTGAGCCTGATGAGTCGCGTCGAGCCGTGATACGCTTCTTCAAGCGAGAGCGTTGTTTCAGCATGGAGGTCCTCGCCTTTGATTGCCCCGCCCCTTCTGCCTCGACCCTTCCTGCCCTGTTGCCCAAAAAGCAGTCCGAATAGGTCTCCCATGTCCTCTTCACCGAACATGGCATTAAACTCTTCGCTACTCATGTGATGCGTTTGTCCGGCGCCTGGGCTTGCATATTTCGACCAATCAAACCCGCCGGCCTGCGCCCCAGATTCTTGAAAGCGCTTCCAATCCTCGCTGACCTGGTCATACTTCTTCCGCTTCTCCGGGTCGCTCAGGATTTCGTTGGCCTCGTTGATGACCTTAAACTTTTCCTCGGCGGCCTTATCTCCCTTGGTCCTGTCGGGATGGCACTTGAACGCAAGCGTTCGGTACGCCTTCTTGATCTCTTCGGGGGACGCTGTCGAAGGGACGCCTAACTCTTTGTAGTAGTCTTTGTAGGTCACTGTCTTCCAGTCCTGTATCTATTCTCCCGCAGGATAGCCGTTTCATGGGCCACGGGAGTCACCCTTTCTTCCGCGCTGTGGGTGCCATGTTACACCTCCTTCGGTGTCTCGTTTGGAGAGGTTGGGTGTATCTCTTTCATCGCCTCGTCCTGGTCGTCCTTCATCCCCTTCTTGAACGCCCGGATGCTTTTGCTCAATCCTCCAGCCAGGTCAGGGAGGCGCTTGGCCCCGAAGAATAGCAGAACCACCAGGAAGATGACGAGAAGTTCTGAAAACCCAAGGCCACCTAACATGATACCTCCTCTCAGATTTTTCTGTTTACAAACGAAAGCCGCACCTTGATAGGTACGGCTATCGCTGCTTCCCCTCACCAAACGCTCCCCTAAGGTCGCATTCCCAACCCTAGCTTGGCCACCAATGCCATAAACTGCGAGAGGTGCGGGCGTCCATGGCCCTCCCGGCGGGTAAACCGCTCAAGGATCAACCCGTGTCGGTTTTCTGTCGTTCTTCTACCCGAGATGCTATCGGTTACTATTTCGGTCGTTTGACAAACTTGCCTCCGAATAAGGCGAAATTGATTCTTGCGACTTCCCTTTTTCTCCAGCCCCATTCGGCAAGCTTATAAATCCCAAAGCCAGCCAAACCGACCCCTGCTCCAATGGCAATCCATGACCCCAATGGAATACTTTCGGCAGTTCCGACAGCAGCGCCTCCACCCCCTCCCACGATCCCATGGACCCCGGCCCCAACGGCTCCTCCCCCCGCAGCGGCCCCAGCGGCCTTTGCCATCCCTTTCACTCGATGATCAAGTTTTTTGTGTACAACACGGGTCAGGATTTTGCTCAGGCCAAAAACGCTGAAAGTTTGTGCATCTTTTCGCCTCGGTTTGAGTCAGAATCTGCTGTAAATGAAAGCAATCGAGGCTCCATCCTGTCCCTTAAGGCCCAAATTTGGTGCAGAATCAGGTGAGATTTGCTGCCAATGAGGCCGTTAGCAAACCTTGGGCCATTCGTTACTGGAAAAAACTTGAAGATCGAGTTTCAGTTTTTTCATGCCCGTACTCCCACAGAGGGCCGGGGTGGCGGCGAGGTCACCTTCCGCCCGTCTTCTCCCTCAGCCGCTCCAGCGCTTGCTCCAGTTCCTTCACCGCCTGCCCGTAGCCCGTGAAATCCCCGGCCTTCAACCGCTCCTGCGTCTTTCGGAGATGGTCGAGGGCCTCCGATGTCAGATCGCCCACAGTCGCATAGCCCCCATTCCGCACAGGTGAGACGACCTGCGCCGCGACATCCGCGCCGTCCGCACGGGTCTCAGAAGGGGTCTCGCCGAAGACGGAGGCGAGCGCCCGGTCCAGGGACTCCTCCATCGCGACCCGCTCGCCGTTGGAGACGATGACGCGCTTGAGCTCAGGGAGTTCGCTCTGCTCGGCCTTCAGGTAGAGCGGCGTCACGTAGAGGAAGGAGTCGTGAATCGGGATGACCATCATGTTCCCCCGGATGACGCTGGACCCCTTCTGCGACCAGAGGGTCAAGGCGCTCGATATGGCCGGGTCCTGGTCGATGCGGGCGGAGATCTGCATGGGGCCGTAGACCAGCTTCTCTTTCGGAAGCCTGTATACGACCAGTTTACCGTAGTCAGAGGCATCACAGCGGGCGAAGATCCAGGCGATCATGTTGTCTTTGGTGGCAGGGGTCACCGGAAGCATCAGCACGAACTCCTCGCTGGCCTTGTCCGGGAATTTCATGATGACGTAATAGGGGGACATGAACTGAGGCTGGTTGCCCGACCCGTAGACCTCCTTCGACACGCCCCAGGCGTCCTCCTGGTTGTAGAACACCTGGGGATCGGTCATGTGGTAGGTGTTGTTGAGGGAGACCTGGATCTTGAACAGGCCCTCCGGGTATCGAAGATGGGCCGAATCCCCTCCGGCATCCGGCCCATAGGCTGGAAGAGGCCGGGGAAGATCTCCTGATAGCTGCGGATGAGAGGGTCTTCCGGGTCGGACACGTAAAAGGTCATCGCGCCGGTGTAGGCGTCGGTGACGAGCTTCACGGCATTTCGGATGTAGTTCGGCCCCTGCGGCATCCGGCGATCAAAAGGCTCGGAATAGGGGTACATATTCGTGAAGGTGTAGGCGTCCTGAATCCAGAAGAACCGCCCGTCCACCAGGACAATGTAGGGGTCTGCGTCGTAGTCCAGAAAGGGGGCGACCTGCCGGGCGCGGTTGACGATCTGGCGGTTGAACAGGATCTGACTCTTAGGCGTGATGTCGCCCGACAGCAGGATCTTGATGTCCCCAAACTGCCACGCGAAGGCCAGGCGTCGCAGGAAGGAACTGATGGAGACCCCGCCTTCGCCCCGGTAAGTGGTGTAGACGTTGGCCTCCCCGCGGGGGTAGTCGAACTCCTGCGTTCCGGTCCCGATGATGATATAGTCGTCCGTCAGTTCCCCGAAGTAGATCTCGGGCCGCTTGACGTCGAGACCCACCTTGGAGACCGGAGGGAGGTCCTTGAGGAACAGGTCGGGGAGACCCTCGCCTGCGACCTCGTTGACGGGGCTCATGCAGGCCCCGTAGCCGTGGGTGTAGACCAGGTGGCGGTTCTGCCAGGTGTCGGCGCGCGCCGGGAGCTTCGCGGTGGAAAGCTCGCGGGGGGAGATCATCACCTGCCGGTACTCCCCCTGAATCGCATAACGGTCCACGTCCACGTCCGCGAATTGATAGTAAGGGCGGATCTCCTGAATTTGCCGGTAGGTCTCCAGAAGGGGGCGCACGTCCCACAGCCGGATGTTCTTGACGATGAGGGGGTTCGCCTGCACGTCCTGGAGCGTGAGGCCTTTGCTGGATGGGAAATTTCGCTCCTCGATGCGGTCAAGTCCGTAGGCCCGCCGGGTCGACTCGACGGCGTGGCGGATGTAGGGGGTCTCCTTAACCAGCTCGTTCGGCCGGACGATGAACTGTTGAACGGCCACCGGCAAGGCCCAACTGAGGCTGACGAAGCAGGCCCCGAACCCCACGGCGCCGTAGAAGGGCAGCCGCCATCCCTTGAAGTAAATATTATAAACACACAGGATGGCGACCACCACGGCCATCACGAGCAGGGCCCGGTAGGCAAAGAGCTGGACGTTGGCCCCGGTGTAGCCCGCGCCGGGGATCAGGCCGCCGGAGGCGTAAAGCAGGCTATATTTCTTGAGGTGATACCCCCACGCCACCAGCAGGGCGATGCCCGCGGCAGCGGCCGAAAGATGCAATTTGACGAAGGAATCCATCTCCCATCGCGTCTCCTGTCGCACCAGAGAACGGTCCATATAATAGGAGACGAGCGCCAGGAAGGTGGAGAGGAGCGCAGCGGCGATCAGCCACCCCTGCAGAAAATTGAGCAGGGGTAACGAGAAGACATAGTATCCCACGTCCTGCCCGAACAGGGGATCGGCCACCCCAAAGGGGATGGGATGGTCATACCGTAGCCAGGCCGGCCACATCTGCACGGAGGCCAGCCCCATCAGCGCGCCGAGGGCGAGGATCACTCCCCCCCATCCGACCCAGGGATGCCGGGGCTTCCAGGGGAGGCCCGGAAAGAGGGCAATGAGGATGGACCCCAGGTCGGTCTGGCGGGTGCGCAGACCATAGCGCCGGGCGATTCCCACGTTGACGCCAGCAATGAGCGCGAACAATGCCCAGAACGCCAGGAAGATGTAAAATTTGGCCTTCAGAAGCGTCCAGTAGACCGATCCGTAGCCCAGGCTGAGAAACCAGAGCCAATCCGTGTAGAGACCGGCGCCCACGCCCAGAAAAATGAGGGCCAGAACAGCGATCGCTCCCAGGAACGTCCCCAAGATGGCTCGATGAGACATGCTTTGAACTCCCTTCCTGCACAGGCATGCAGACCGATGATCGAAAGGGCCGCCGTGCCCCCATCACGCGATCTGCCTGGACGTCGCCCCCAGAGGCGCTCCGGTGTAACGGGCCCGCTCAGAGTACCTGCCCAGGCGCACCCGCATCAGCGCCTGGGCCAGCGCCGTATTCCGGTTCTTCACCGCTTCATAGATGCCCCGGTGATCATCCAGCCACTTCAGACTTCCCGACGCCAGGCTGTCGTACTGCGTCTGCAACCCGGAGAAAAACCCCTCGATCACCTCACTGAAGCCCTGCAGGACCGAGTTGTGCGCCCCCCTGAACAGCGCCGCGTGAAACTGCTTTTCCGCCTCGCGCCAGTCCCGCGTCCCGGCGACGGCCTCTTCTCCCATCCTCAACCCCTCGGCCATCTCCCCCAGCGCCGCCGGATCGCCCTTCTGAATCACCTGCGAGATGATATGGGTCTCCAGAAACTCCCGCGCCTCCAAAAGTTCAGCCGTCGACACCCCACTCACCTGCTCGCTGAAGGAGGTGTGCCTGGACAGCAGGCTCAGGTCCACCGACTTCACCACGCAGCCGACCTTGGGCCGCGATTGGATCACGCCAATCGTCTCCAGCGCCTTGATCGCCTCGCGCACGGAAGACCGGCCTGTCGCCAGTTGTTCCGCCATTTCGTGCTCCGTGGGCAGCCGATCTCCCGGCCTCAGACCGTTCTCCACAATGAACGCCTTGATCACCCCCACCGCCTTTTCCTGAAGCGTCTGACGCTCCAACGGCTTTAAACCCATGCCCGTAAACCTCCTTGAACAGTGCCACTTTCACCCACATGCGTAACACGTGGGTGAAAGTGGGTGAAATCATGAACCTCTAATACATGTCCCCGTGATTGTGCGGCGCGGCCGGGGCCGCGTCCTTCTCTTCCGGCTTCTCCGTGACCAGGGCTTCGGTCGTCAGCAACAGGGCGGCGATGGAGGCCGCGTTCTGGAGCGCAAAGCGCACGACCTTCGTCGGGTCGATCACCCCCGCCTTCACCATGTCCTCGTAGACCTCCGTGGCCACGTTGAACCCCATGGCCCCCTTCTCCTCCTTC
>CAYRZX010000386.1:2453-6348 GCA_964428665.1 uncultured Gemmatimonas sp. | reverse complement strand
CTGTTCTTGCCGATCGCGGCCCCCGTGGTGAAGGCGCTCTTGAACGGTTCCTTCATCGCCGGCCGTCCCCCTCCTTCGGCCCGCAGCACGACGATCTGATAGGCCGTGTTGGCCTGGAGCCGGACATTCGCCGAAATCTTGTTCCCGTCCTGCTTCAAAACCCCCGGATTGAGCTGCCCGGAGAGCGGCTCCGGGAGGATGTTGATGTCCGCAAAGTAGTGCGGGTCGTCAATCGCAAACCCCAGAGTGATCGTCGTCTCCAGCGGCACGTTGACCGAGCCGTCCTTCGGCGTCACCTCGGTCACGCTGATCGGCGCAGAGAAGCCGAGCTGAATGTTCAGCCCGCTCACCTCCGCCGTGCCCACGTCGATCTGATCCGTTGCCCCCGGCGTCTTGCCGTAGGGGCTGAAGAACCTCAGGTTGATCCCCTGCAGCAGCGCCTGCACGTTGGCCGGCGCCGGCGACCCGTCCGCCTTGACGAGTCTCAGATTAACCACAGCCGCCAGGTAATACTTGCCGGCCGGCACCGCGCGGATGTTGAACTCCTCCTGACCGGCCGTGTCCAGGATGTTCGCCCCCACCGTCGCCGCGACGACCTGATCCTGCGGCGCAGTCTTGAGCGTGTTCGGGTCCTTGTTGAGCAGGAGCACAAAGATGTCCCCCGCCACGAACTTCAGGCCCGTCAGCAGGTCCGCCGGCACGTTGGGCGGGAGCGGGATGTCCTTCAGCGCAGGCAGCAGGACCTTCCCGCGGACCGCGCCGGTGGGCAGGGCCGCCCCCGTGGTGAACACGCCGGTGATCGCCTTGTCCAGCTCCGGCAGGTCGATGACGGCGGTGTAGGCCGTGCTCGCCTTCAGCGTGGCCGTGAGGATGAGGTTCCCGTCCTGAACCGACGCCTTGAGGTTGTCCGGGCGCGGCACAACGAGGACTTGAGAGTTATTCAAAACGTTCCCGGAGACCTTCCGGTTGAACTCGATCGTCAGCTTCGCGTCCGTCGGGACGTTGACCGCGTTCGCCAGCGGGATCGGCTGAGGCGTCGCCTGGAACGTCGCCGCCTTCAGCGTGAGCGGCCCCACCTGCGGGCCCTGGATATCCCCGCCCGCATACAGCTCCTTCACGTCCACCGCCCCCGCCTTCAGGATCTGCAGCAGGCCTCCCCCGCGCTGCTCCGCCTCGACCCGCAGGGCCACCACCTGCCCCGCCAGGATGCGCTGCTGGATGTCCTCCAGCGTCATCGGACGCCCCGTCTCATCCACGAGGACCGCGCCGGGGGGCGCCTGCAGGAACAGCCCCTGCATTTGCAGGACCCGCGTCTGCCGGTTGAAGGCCAGGACCTGCCCCTGGAACGTGAACTGCTGAGGCGTCTGACCGGGGGGCTGTGAGGTCTGGGCCAGTTCAAAGGGATCTGTCAGACGACCGCCCGGTGTGGGCGTCGGACCGGGCGTCGGCGCCGGACCAGGGCCAGGCGTCGGGCCGGGGCCGGGCTGCTGGCCGGGACCTGCGAACTGCCGCCCCTGGAGCTGAATGCTCAGCGCAGAGGCCGGTTCGCCCGGATTCTTGGGCGCCCCGAACGTCACGCTCACGAAGTCCCCCGCCTGGATGTCGTCCGCGGATTTGTAGCCCGTGAGCTTCGTGTCCGTCGGCGACACCTGATACGAGGGCCCTTTCAGGATGATGTTCCTCTGGGCCAGGTCCACAAAGGCCACCTCCCCGGCCACGTTGGTCTTCGGGACGGTGATGCCTCTGACGCCGTC
Organism: uncultured Gemmatimonas sp.; assembly: GCA_964428665.1. Classification (GTDB taxonomy): domain Bacteria; phylum Latescibacterota; class UBA2968; order SICM01; family SICM01; genus SICM01. The sequence goes on along the minus strand of CAYRZX010000386.1, from coordinate 4,594 downwards.
CGCCTGGACCCTGTTGCCCTGGCGCTGCCCGGACACCGCCACCTGCGCGTCCTTCTTGATGCCCTCAAACGTCACCCCCTCGAACTTGGTCTTGTCCGACACGACCACTTCGATGGCCGGACCGCCGAAGTCGGGCTGCATCTGGAAGGTCTTCTTGGCCGCGTCCACCGAGAGCACCCGCCCCTGGAACTGCTGGGTGACGGGGCCGGGCTGACCAGGCTGACCGCCGGGCTGGCCCTGTCGCACGATCACCACGCGAGAGGCCAGAATCCGCTGCTGCGCATCCCGCGTCCCGTAGACCTCCACCTGGTCCCCAATCTGCAAATCCCCGACCTTCGCCTGCTGACCAGGCTGTCCACCAGGCTGCTGACCGCCAGGCTGTTGTCCACCGGGCTGCTGTCCACCCGGCGTAGGTCCAGGTGTCGGAGATGGACCAGGCGTGGGTGTCCCGCCAGGCGTCGGTGAAGGCCTAGGCGTCGGTGAAGGCCCAGGCGTGGGCGTGGGCTGCGTCTGCGCCAGGTCGAAGAAACTTGTCGTCAGCCGGCCAATGCCAGGTGTCGGAGATGGGCCGGGCGTGGGCGTCCCACCAGGGCCAGGTGTCCCGCCCTGGAACTGGATGAAGAACTGCGTGCTGTTCTGTACGATTACTGTCTCAATCTTGTTCGCCCCCACGTCAATCTGGAAAGAGCTGGTCGCAATGTCGAGCTTGGTCACCTTGCCCCGCGCGATCGGCGTCTCGCCGCCAGGAGGAGGCGTCCCACCAGGCGTCGGGCTGGGACCCGGCGTCGGACCAGGGCCGGGCTGCCCCGTCAGGGCAACGCCCTTCACGCTGGTCCCCTGCTGCGTCAGATGCACCTCGATCGCCGAGCCTAAGACCTCTCCGGCCCACTTTCCATTGACGTTGTCCGCGCCTCTCCCCTCGATCCGTTTGAACATCGCCTTGACCAAGCCGATAGGCGAGGTCGCCGACCCTTCCAGGATTGTCCCATCCGTCGAGATCTTTGCCTCAACGGGGACCTTCCCCTGCGGCAGGGGGAGGTCAAATTTCAGGATGCCATTAATAAACGTCCCCTCGAACGAGACCTGTGCGCCAGGGCCGGGCGTGCCACCAGGACCCGGCGTCACGCCGGGACCCGGTTGACCCCGGACGATGATCACCCGCGTGGCCAGAATCCGCCGCTGCGCATCCCGCGTCCCATACACCCACACCTCATCTCCAACCTTCAAGTCCCCGACCTTCGCCGGCTGCTGCTGACCGCCGGGGCCGCCGGGCTGCTGTCCACCCGGCGTAGGACTCGGTCCAGGCGTGGGCGTAGGTCCAGGCGTAGGACTCGGTCCAGGCGTGGGCGTAGGTCCAGGCGTGGGCGTCGGCTGAGGCTGCGTCGTCTGAGCCAGATCGACAAGACGGCTCAATCCTGGGGTAGCCAGGCCCCCCGTGACGTTTACGGTCGCGATGAAGAACTGCGTGGTCGGCTGAACGATAATGGTCTCAACCTGATTCGGCCCTGTCTCAACCGTGAAAGAACTGGTCGCAATGTCGAGCTTGGCCACCCTGCCCATCGCCATCGGCGTCTCTCCGCCAGGGCCGGGTGTCTGACCAGGACCAGGCGTCCCGCCAGGCGTGGGAGAAGGTCCAGGCGTCGGACCGGGACCCGGCTGACCCTGAAGCGCACGGGTCAGAAGGGCCAGGTTGATTTTGCCCGTCGGCGCAATCTGCTTGAGAAGCTCCTGGTCATTCGGGTCCCTCAACTGCCTCAGGAAATCTGCGATGTCCAACTCCAGAGTCGCGTTGGCCCCAATCTGCTTCTGGATAGCTTCAAGAACCACCCGAAGCGCCTGGCTCAACTGCAGGCCAGGGCCGGGCGTCCCACCAGGCGTAGGACTCGGTCCAGGACCCGGCGTACCGCCAGGCGTAGGACTCGGTCCAGGCGTCGGAGACGGCCCAGGTGTCGGAGACGGCCCAGGTGTCGGAGACGGCCCAGGTGTCGGAGACGGCCCAGGCGTCGGACTCGGTGTCGGAGACGGTGTCGGACTCGGTGTCGGACTCGGCGTCGGACTCGGTGTCGGACTCGGCGTCGGACTCGGTGTCGGACTCGGCGTCGGACTCGGCGTCGGACTCGGCGTCGGACTCGGCGTCGGAC
>CAYRZX010000386.1:0-2353 GCA_964428665.1 uncultured Gemmatimonas sp. | reverse complement strand
GCGTCGGAGACGGTGTCGGGCTTGGTGTCGGACTCGGCGTCGGACTCGGCGTCGGGCTTGGTGTCGGACTCGGCGTCGGACTCGGCGTCGGAGACGGTGTCGGGCTTGGTGTCGGACTCGGCGTCGGACTCGGCGTCGGACTCGGTGTCGGACTCGGCGTCGGGCTTGGTGTCGGTGTAGGCGTGGGTGTCTGCTGCGGCTGCACCGCCGAGACAGGCTGCTGCTTCGGCTGCGTCACCAGCGCCTTGCCCGAAAGCGGTCCCGGCAGGTACGCAGGAGCGGGTGAAGGGGACTGCCCTTGCGCCACCGAGGAGGCCATGGCCATCATGACCGCAACCACTGCCAGAATTAGAGAGGCCTTGCGAGTCATTTCAAACCCTCCCAGCTATAAGGTAGGTGTCGGCATCAGGTCCCGCCTGACATAGACTGCGAGATAAGCATGCACGATGGAGTTAAACGGCTCGCGATACACGAAATATCGCCAGATTTTCTGAAAAGTGAGGTCCTTTGCGTCAGGGATGCACCAGCCTCTATGAGGGAACTGCATCTCCACATAATCTGGGATGAGTAACTTTCTCAACGCCTCTCGCTCATTCCAGTCTCCTATAATAATGGCCTTACCCTTGTCTGCAACCGTAATGTCGCCGGGATGATACCAGTTTCGGTAGTTCCTCAAATACCATCCCATAGGCCAGGCAGCGACCTCCTTCACGGCCATCGGCGTGTCGTAGCCGGTCCCGAGACGGAACACGACATCGTCAATCAACCTCAAGAGCCTCGAAACCTCCGGGCTGGTCTGCGCCGTCACCATGCGCTCTCTGGGATCTGAGGCGTTGCGATAGTTGAGAAGAACGGTGTTGTGAACGGTCAGAACGGTTAGAAGAACAATAAAAACCGCTGCAAGGGTTTTGTGCCGCCTCCTAAACTCAGATTCCCAGAAATCTCCAAAAAACAGACCCGCCAGAAAGATCATGGGAAAAAGGACATGCACGAAAAACCACGGCGCTTTGACCCAGATTGAGGAATACCCCACAAACGACAGCGCGGACCAGTAAACGACAAATGCCCTGAATGTTCTCCCCTCTTTGAGATAGGCCAAGGTGGCCCAGAGCCCGACGCCGAGGGCGTAGAGGGCGATCACGAGATGCCCCGTCTTCTCAATGTGAACGACGGGCAAAACGCCTTGAGGAAAGTCCTGGTTCAGATAGGACGCAAAGACGCACGTGAGTCCGAAAGCGCCCCAAAAAACGATCTTCGATGCAATCCCTCTCGCCAGATGTCTGTGAAGACCATAAAAGATGAAAATGACAACCGGAATCTCATAAATGATCAGGAGAGGGAGATAGAAGGAAAACGGGGCCTCCCAGCCTCCCGGCTGAACGTGCTGACCGAACCAGAAAAGGACCGATCTACGGTATAACCCATCCAGCACCCCCCCCGGATTTGCCCAAAAGGAACTGTAGAGGAGAATATAAATGGCCCAGAAGATCAGAAAACCGAGGGCGAAAGGCCATCTGTTTTCCCGGAGGCGCCGGACGAACGCCTGCCATCTCACACGAATCGTCGCTTCGGAACCCCTCGACTTCAGCGTCCTGTAACCCAGCAAGATGCCCAGGAAACTGACGGAGACGCCCAGATACAGATAGGCATTTTCCTTTGTGCAGAACTGAAGGGACAGGCTTGCGGCTGCGCCGTAGAGGTCCGAATTCGACCTTTGAGCGTCATATCTCAGGCAAAAAAAGATGAAAAGGATAAAAAAGAAAATGAGATAAGGGTCCGGTTTTCCAAAACGCGTGAAATACAAAAAAGTGGGGCCCAGACCGATGAGAACCGCCGCAGCCAGAAGCCCGGCCCTGCTGATATATTCCCGGAACGAATAGACGAGCGCGACAAGACCTGCTCCACAGAAAACCTGTCCTAACCGGGTCGTATAGTCGCTCACTCCGAATAGAAAGAAGACGACCGCATTCAGATAATACGAGAAAGGCCCGTGAAGCAGCGGATTGTATTGATAACCCCTTCCATCAAAAAGCTGCCAGGAAAAAGCGGCGACCATGCTCTCGTCGTGGTGGAGTGGCCTTTCGTCAAGCCCGTAGAGCCTTGCGACCAGGCTGACGATTAAAAGGGAGATAAAGCACAGGGAAAATACATTCCACGGGGCCGACCGGCGTTCCAGGTCCCCCGACGCTTCTTCCTTCATAGCCCCGTGCCGTTTATGTACAGAGTCTCTGCCATCCGTAAATATCGCTGAAAAAAACGCCATTCTACGTGATAAAAGTCACAGGATAGGCATATAATCTCTGGTTTCGCGTGAATTCGGACGGGCTATGACGAATTATAAACCGGAGCCGAA
>CAYRZX010000385.1:0-6368 GCA_964428665.1 uncultured Gemmatimonas sp. | reverse complement strand
TCAGCGCGCGACCTTTCTGGACGCAGCCCAGATTCTCAAACGCCTTCAGAAAAACCTCCTGAGTGATGTCCCTGGCGCCCTCCACGTCCCCCACGAGCCGATACGCCAGCCGATAGACGCGGTCCTGGTGTCTCTCCACAATCTGTCGCAGGGCGTCCCGATCAGACCGGGCCGCCCTCTGTACCAGGATGCGGTCTTGTTCGTAGTCCAGGGGCATCTAACATAGGCCTCTTCTCAGCCCTTCCTCTGGAGGCGGGATCCCGGGACAGATCGCGTCTGACGCTCCGCCTCCCTGCTCGCACGGCGGGCGTGCCCGGGGGATTCCCGGAGGTCTCTGGGTTGATTTTCGAGATGGGCGATCAGGCCGTTCAGCGACTTGTGGACCTCCTTGAAGTGGTGATTTTCCCTGAATGGAGGACGGATCATGACCCATCGGTCCCAGCAGAAATCGTCCGTCGAGTATTCAGCGGGGTCGTGGGTGTAGCGCACGCCGAACGCCTTCAAGGGGCCGCTCTCCGCCCCCCGCTCCTCCCTCTGCGTCTCGCACCGGACGATCCTGCCCAGGATGGAGAACTTGAGCGGGAGATCGGGCCTGTAGGCCTCGGTGTCGCGGGTGAACCGGAGCCTGGGGTAGAAGGTGAAGATGAACCCCGTGCCCTCCAGAATGTCCCGCTGTCTGACGGATTTCTGGGTCTTCCAGTCCTCGCCGAAGACGTAGCGCATAAACTCCTCACTGTTCTCGAACCGGAGGCCGTTCACGCTGAAGTCGAGCATCTCCACGGGGAGGTTCAGCTCCCGGCGGGGGGCGCGCCGGGGCCGGAGGGTGACGTTCTCGATCCCCCCCTTGATGACCTGACAGACCATCTCGTGGTACTCGTTCCTGTCGTCGCCCTGAGACCGGGAGAGATAGTCCAGGACCACGATGTCCCCCTCGCTGAGAAAGTGCGGGTCCCTCCTCTGCCTCGCGGGCCTCGCAGACTTCATCGGCCTCTTGATGTGAATCGCCCGGCCCGCCTCAGAGGCGTTGAGGCCCACCACCTCGGCGTGGCCCAGGTCGAGGAGGGTGCGCCTGTTCGTCCGCTCGTCCATGTGGGGCTTGCTCACGTGAACGACCCGGCTCTCCGGGGGGTTCAGGCGGATCATCTCCTTGAAGGCGGCCACGACCCGCTCGACGGAGAAATCCTCCTCCTCCTCCTCCCTCGGTTTTTTGTAGGGGATCAGTTTGAGGTCATTGATCCGGGGCGGGATGCTCCCCTCGGTGGGGTAGCGGAAGGCGGTCTTCTGGACGTAGACATCGAACAAGATCTGGGGATAGACCCGCAGGGCCCCCCGCCCGACCTTGTGGGAGAAGCGGATCGCCTGCCGCTCGTCCCGTTTCGCCACGTTGGTCAGCGGGACGAGGCGATACCCGACCCCGATCTGGGGGTCCATGTTCCGCGCTATCTCGGAGGGGAACCGCACCCGCTCCGCGACCTCGCAGTCGAACGTGTAGGGGATGCGCTCGTGGAGAAACCAGAGGTTCACCACCTCGCCCTGGCCGGTGAACAGCCCCTGGTCCCCCGCCTTGATCCCGTCCGGCGCGGCGATGAAGAACGCCTTCTCCCGCAGGAAAATCTCCCCGTTCAGGTGGAGCAGGACGGCCCGGCCCGCATCCCGGTTCACCTCCTGCCCATCCGCCGTCCGCCGGATCGTGCAGTTGACCGAGGGGGGGTCGAACTTCACCAGATGGCTCAGCGCCGTCTGGCAAGCGGCGCGCCTCCCGAAGACCATCCTGATCAGACGCCCGAAGAGACCCCTGCGCCCTTCGGAGAGGTCCTGATCCTCCACGTCGTCGGAGCCCGAACCGGCCCTCCGGCCTCGCAGGCGCGAGCGGAGGGTGTAGAGGAGGGCGAGGAGCAGAAAGACCCCGACCAGGGCGCACACCAGGGCCACGGCCTCTCCCCCGGACGTGTAAGACTCGAACATCGAGCGATCAAAAGGGTTCTCTTTCATAAGGTATCCTGCCGCTATCTCTTCTGCTCGCCGTGGGCGTGGCCGGCGTGCGTCTGACACCCTTCCGGACAGGGCGCCGTCTTGTTGAGCGCAGCGCCCTTGCCGCCCTGCGCGCCCGTCGCCGGGGTGCGATTGAACGTCTTGCGGAGCTGGATCAGTTCTTTAACCTTTGTTCGGCCGTCCACGCCGACCTTTCCCGAGGCGTCCTGAAGCGCCGCTTTGAGCTCTTGAGGATAGGCGGGCTCCGGCTCCGGGGCCGCCTGACGGTTGTCCGCAGAGAAGCCCCTCGCGAGCTGATCCTTGTTCTCCTCTAACTTCCGGCAGAGCGACTCGAACACATTCTTGTAGACCTTCCCCGCCAGGTCGAGGTCCTTCTTGATGAGCAGGTCGAACACCATTTTCCGGATCGCGATCAGGGTGGCGTCCTCCGCCACCTCGATGGTGGCGGAGCGCGGCATCCCCGTGATCACCCCCATCTCCCCCACCACGTCCACCGGCCTGATCCTGGACAGCTCCACGTCGCCGCTCTTGACGGCCAGCTCGCCGGAGACCAGGATGAACATCGCCGTGCTCTTGTCCCCGGCCCGGCAGAGCAACTGCCCCCTCTTGAACCGGGTCACCTGCCCCGCCTGCAGGAACTGCCGGACCTGATAAGCGGAGAGGCCCTGAAGGAACGGGACCTTCTGGGTCATCTTCTCTAAGGTCTCCGCGTTCATGCCGTTCCTGCCCTGCGCGAGGACCTTCATCAGCCGGGTGTTGTTCTCCCTCAACCGCCCGCAGAGCGAGTCGAGCATGTTCTTGTAGACCTTCGCCATCACCTCGCCGTCTTTATGGACCAGGAGGTGGAACGAGTCCCTCCGGATCGCGATCAGGGTGGCGTCCTCCGCCACCTCGACGTCGGCGGAGCGCGGCGTCCCGGTGATCGCGCCCATCTCCCCCACGACCTCCATCGGGCTCACCCGGCTGACCTCCTCGTCCCCGTGCTTGACGACCAGTTCGCCGGACAGCAGGAGGAACATCGCCGCGCTCTCCTCCCCGGCCCGGCAGAGCATCTGGCCCTTCTGCCGCCGGATCAGCTGCCCCGCCTGCAGGAGCTGCCGGACCTGGCTGTGGGAGAAGTCCCGAAAGATCGGGACCCGCTTGATCATCTTCTCCAGGGCCTCTGCGCGGAGGCCCCCCGGCGCCGCCCTCTGAGGCGGGTCCGCCCCCTCGGCCGGTCTTGGAGACACCTGTGGGAAAACTTTCTGTGCGCCTCCGTGTGTCTCCGTGGCTCGATCCGGCCCCTCGGCCGGCCCCGGCAATCCCTGTGGGGACGCCTCCTGGACCGCGCGAGGGGCCTTCCCCGATTCGTAGCGCCCGGCGGCCTTCTGCACGATGACCCTCAGCTCCGTCGCGTCCCACGGCTTGATCACGTAGGCGTAGATCTGGCTGTAGTTGACCGCCCGCGTCACCGTGTCCAGGTCCGCGTACCCCGAGATCAGCACCCGCGACGCCCCGGAGACCTCCTTAGCCCGGCTCAAAAACTGGTCCCCGCTCAGCCCCGGCATCCGCTGGTCGGACAGGATCACGGCCACCTCCTCCTGCTGGAGCAGGCGCAGGGCCGCGTCGGCGTCCGTGGCCGTCAACACCTTGAACTCGTCCGACAGCAGCTCCTCGATGGAGGCGAGGATTTCGGGCTCGTCGTCCACCACCAGGACCTTTTTATCGCCATTGGTTCCGTTGCCAACTGCCATGACCGGCCCTCTCCTTCATGAACGAGGGATGATGCTGTTGGTTTATTCCTCCCCCCACCCTCCCCCAGCCAAGCGGCCTACCCCAGCGCCTCCCGGATCACCTGAGCCACGCGCGCCAGGTTCAGGGGCTTCGCCAGACGCCCCGCGACCCCCCCGGGCATCTGCCCGCCCCTCCCCAGCGGATACCCCGTCATCGTCACCACCCGGACCGCGGGGTCTCTCTCCTTCAACGCCTCGAACAGCTCTCCCCCCCCCATCTCCGGCATGACCATGTCCGTCAGCACCAGCGCGATCCCATCGCGGTGCAGGTCGTAGACCTCCAGCGCCTCCTGTCCGTCCGCCGCCGTGAGCACCCGGTAGTTCAGCCGCTCCAGCATGACCCTGATCACCTGGCGCACCTCCGGCTGGTCTTCGGCCACCAGGATCATCTCTCCCTGTCCCATCGGGACCTCGGCCCTGGGCGGCCTGGGAGGCGCCTCCACCTCTGTCGGACGCGGCAGGTAGATCGTGAAGGTCGTCCCCTCCCCCACCCGGCTCTCCACCCCGATCTCCCCCCCGTGCTGCTTCACGATCCCGTAGACCTGCGCCAGCCCCAGCCCCGTGCCCTTCCCGACCTTCTTGGTCGTGAAGAAGGGCTCAAAGATGTGGGCTATCACCTCCGGCGGCATCCCTGTGCCCGTGTCCGACACCGTCCAGACCACCCAGTCCCCCGGCCCCATCTCGGGAAGGGGAGGGGGCTCGCCCGGCGCCACCTTCAGGCTGGAGAGGCCGATGCGCAGCTCTCCCCCCTCCGGCATGGCGTCTCGGGCGTTGACCGCCAGGTTGGTGATCACCTGCTGCAGCTGCGTCGGGCTCGCCTCCACAACAGGGCTCTCCCGTCCGAAGGCGGCCACCAGCCGGATGGTCTCCGGCAGGGCCCGGTCCAGCAGCCTTGCCGCCTCCCTCAGGAAGGCGACCAGGTCCACCGGCTCCCGCTGCGCGACGCTCTTCCGGCTGAAGTCCAGGATCTGCTGGACCAGCTGCGCCGCCTGCTCCCCCTGCGAGACGATGTACTCCAGGTCCTCCTTCACCGGGTCGGGGAGGTCGGGGCGCATCTTCAGCATCTCGGCCACCGCCCCCACCACCGTCAGCAGGTTGTTGAAGTCGTGGGCGATGCCGGCGGCCAGCTGCCCCACCGCGGCCAGCCGGTCCTGCCGCTGCATCCGCTCCTGGGCCTCTCGCTCCCGCGTCACCTCCCGCATCACCAGCACCCACCCCTCCCCCGCCCGCTCCTTCAGGATCGGACGCAGCTCGACCTCAAAGACCCGCTGCGATCCCTCCGGCGTCGCCTCGTGGGCCAGCCCGTCGGGGCGGGGCGACAGGAGGTCCTCCACCTCGCGCCCCCCGAGGCGAGAGACCACGTCCCCGGCACTCGCCTCCGCCAGGACGCGCAGATACTCCTCCCCCGCCGGATTGACCAGGACCGCGCGCCGCTCCCCGTCTAACAGGCAGACCCCCTCGGGCAGGCGCTCCACTAAGCCCCGCAGGCGCTCTTCGCTCTCCCGGAGCGCCTGCGCCATCTCGTAGTACTCGGCGGCCCTCTGGACGGTGGCCCTCAGCTCCATCGCGTCCCACGGCTTCTCTAAGTAGGCGTAGATCTGGCCCTGGTTGACCGCCCGCGTCACCGCGCCTAAGTCCGCGTACCCCGTGATCAGCACCCGCGTCGCCCCGCAGACCTCCCTGGCCCGGCTCAAAAACTGGTCCCCGTTCAGCCCCGGCATCCGCTGGTCGGACAGGATCACCTCCACCTCCTCCCGTTCCAGCAGGCTCAGGGCCTCGTTGGCGTCCGTGGTGGTCAGCACCTCGAACTCGTCCTCCAGCAGGTCCTCGATGGAGGCGAGGACCCGGGGCTCGTCGTCCACCACCAGAATTCTCTTCATTCTCTTGCCCTTCACGGTGTTCTTTAGACCCCTCCCCCGTCCCCTCCCCCAAAGGGAGAGGGGAGAGAACTGCTTGCTCCCCCTTCCCGTGCCGGGAAGGGGGCTGGGGGGTTGGGTCTGTTTTCGAGATTGTTCGGGATCTGGATGATGAACTCTGTCCCCTCCCCTTCCTTGCTGCGGACCTCGATGCTCCCCCGGTGCGCCTGCACGATGCCGTAGGAGATGGCCAGCCCCAGCCCCGTCCCCTGCCCCACCGGCTTGGTCGTGAAGAACGGCTCGAAGATGCGGCCCCGGATCGCCTCCGGAATCCCCCCGCCCGTGTCCTTCACGGAGATGAAGAACATCCCGTCCTCCTGACCGGTGGCGATGGTGATCTTCCCCTCCCCCTCGATCGCGTCCACGGCGTTGGAGATGACGTTCATCAGGACCTGGTTGAGCTGCCCCGCAAAGCAGGCCAGGGCGCCCACCGGCCCGTACTGTTTTTCCACCTGAATGCGCCCGTCTATCTTGTGCTTCAGGAACAGCAGCACGGAGTCTATGCCCTCGTGAACGTCCGCGACCTTGAACTCCCCCTCGTCCAGCCGGGAGAAGGTGCGCAGCTTGAGCACCAGGTCTTTGACCTGCTCCAGCCCGGTCTGCATGTCCCCCAGGCGGGCGCGGACCTTCGCCAGCCTCCTGAGAGAGGGTTCGGACAGGTGGGGCGCGGCCTCCGGAGCGATCTGAT
>CAYRZX010000384.1:0-6375 GCA_964428665.1 uncultured Gemmatimonas sp. | reverse complement strand
TTCAAATTAGGCTCCCGCGGCAGGAGCTGGAGGGGCTGGACGATCTTCCGGCGCTCCGGGGTGAGACGACAGAGCAGCTCCGGGGAGGGCTGGTAGCCGAAGCGGAAGTTGCCCCAGGAGGGGCCGTAGCGATAGACCGCGATGCGCCGGATGCCGGGGTTCCCCCGCCTGGCCGAGCCGTGGGAGAGGCCGTCCACGAACAGGAGGGCGTCCCCGGCCTTCATGTGGACCTCGATCGCACCTTCGATGCCTTCGGCGGAGGACCCCTTCGCCATCCGGTGCTGGTCGTAGTGGGGGTGTTTGAAGTTGGACTTGTGGCTGCCGGGGATGAGCACGGTCCCTCCGTCTCCGGGGCCGATGTCCGTCAGGGCGAGCAGGACGTTGATCTGCCCGCACATGAACCGCCCGTTGTGGTACCGGAACTGGTTGCGGTGGATCGGGGGGTAGCCGCCGGAGTGGATGCCGATGGCCTCGCCCGGCCCCCGGAAGTTGGCGAAGTTCTCGTCGATGAAGAGGGGGCCGTGGTGGTAGTCGAAGGTCCCCTCGCCCCCGACGAAGCGTTTTACCCTGTCGATCCAGGAGGGGTGGTCGATCAGTTTTTCAAACGGCTCTCCGGCCTCGTAGACCTGCTGCAGGTTGAGGCCGTCGGTCTGGCCGTAGGCGTGCGCCTGGATGTGGCCGTACCACTCGCCGGGCTTCAGCGGGGGGATGGCGTCGAGGCAGGCGTTGAGGTCCGCCACCTCCTCGGGGGTCAGCGCCTCCTTGAGATGCAGGTATCCCCGCAGGTCGAAGAGGTAGATGTCGAGGTCGTCAACCATGAATTCTCCTCAGGCAGAACCGACGGCCTGGTAGATCTCGTCCAGCCAGACCACCAGCTCCGCGGTGAAGTCGTTCTGATACTTTTCGCCTGGAACCCAGCTCCCGTCCCCGCTCTGTGTCTCGATCAGCCGGTCGCCCACGCGGAGGGCCATCGTCCGGTATTTTGACTCGCCAGTGAGCGTGTAGAGGAGCGAGGCGGCCCAGCCCACCTTCCCGGCGCGCAGGAGGCGGAACAGGTGGTCGTTGGCCCCCTCGGCGAACCGCATGTATTCCCTGGCCAGATTGAGCCACTCCGCCTCGCCCGTGGCCTGATGGAGCCGGCAGAGGAACCCGCCGGAGATGCCGGGGTGGAAGAAGTACTGGTCGCGCGTCGCGTCCTGAGCACAGACGTAGCGGATGTCGTCCGCAGGGTCCGGGACCGTGTGGAGGCCCCTCTCCCGACTGAACACGCTGTAGAGCTGTTTCGGGTAGCTGGGCTGCTGGCGCATGACCTCCCTCAGCCATCGGCCCACGCCCTGCGCGGCCTCCATCCGGCCCGCGCAGAGGGCGGCCTGCCCGCAGCCGCACACGACCCACATGTCCTGGAGGGTCGCGGCGGTCCGCCCGGTGGGGCTGGAGTAGAACCCGCCGCTGAGGGGGTCGTAAAACCGCATCAGGAAGTCCATCCCCCGCCGGGCCAGGTCGTAGTGCCCGAGGCGGTCTGCGCCCAGGATGACCCAGGTGTTGTAGTAGGCGTAGTAATATCCGTGGGTCTCCTCGGGTCGCGGGCCGAAGTCCCCCTCCGGGGTCATCCCGTAGCGGCGAATCCACTGACAGAGGCGGTGCGCGGCGCGGGTCTCCCCGCACGCCTGGAGGGCTGACGGGACCTTGTAGTAGTCCGCGAGGCCCCTCTCTTCGGGACCGAAGCCCCCGTCGGGCCGGAGTTGCCTGAGCAGGTAGGCGCAGCCCCGGTCTCGCGCTGTGCGGAAGCGGTCGTTCGATGTCATGGTGAACTCCAGGTTTTAAAGGAGGCGCGCGAAGGCGCCCTGCACGATCCCGGCCATCGCCTCGTGGATGCGCCCGTTGGTGGCCACCACGTCGCCCTTCATGTAACCGTCGCCTCCGCGAAAGTCGGTGATGCGCCCCCCGGCCTCGGACAGGATGACGGCCCCGGCGGCGATGTCCCACGGAGACAGGCCCCACTCCCAGAAGCCGTCCGCCCGGCCAGCGGCCACGTAGCAGAGGTCGAGGGCCGCGGCCCCGCACCGGCGGATGCTGCGCGATTGGCGCAGGAGGGCGGAGAGGCTGGCCACGTAGGCGTCCGCGTGGCCGACCTGCTTGAAGGGGAAGCCGGTCATGAGGAGGGCCTCGTCGAGCCGGGCGCAGGCGGAGACGCGGAGGGGGATGCCGTTGAGGGTCGCGCCCCGGCCCCGCTCCCCCACAAAGAGTTCGTCCCGGAGCGGGTCGTAGACCGCGCCGAGCAGGGGGTCGCGGCCCCGCGCCAGGCCCACGGAGACGCAGAAGAAGGGGATGCCGTAGACGAAGTTCGTGGTACCGTCCAGGGGGTCGATGAACCAGCGATAGGCCGACGATCCCGCAGGGGTTCCTCCCTCTTCGCCCGTAATGACGTGGTCCGGGAAGGCGCTCCGGAGGACCTCCGAGACGCGGCGCTCCGACTCCCGGTCCGCCTCGGTCACGAAGTCGTTGGGGCCTTTGAGGGCGACCTGGTCGCGGCGCAGGTTGGCGTGGTACCGGAGGAGCGTCTCCCCGCCGGCCTTCGCGGCGCGGATGGCAACCTCGATCATACCTCTGCCGCCTCCCCCACGCGGGGCAGCACGTAGGGGCCTTTGGGGATCACGGCGATGCGGGCCTCCGGGCCGTAGTCGGCCAGGGCCTGGGCGATACCGTCCTCGACGGAGGGGACGAGGTCCACGAGGATGCGTCCGCGCGCGTGGGGGGGGATGCCCTCGCTGTAGAGCTGGACTTTCGCCCGGCGGAGGACCTTGCAGAGCTCCTGGACCTGCCACTGGTCGATGGTGAAGAAGTCCGGGGAGGCCGCTGCCTCGAAGAAGGCGTCCGCGCTCCCGGTGCGGAACAGGAGGTCCTGAAACTCCCGGCCCCCGAGGCCCTCGGCGCAGCGGGCGGCGATGAGGAGGGTCCCCCCGTCCCGCACGACCGGGAGGGCGGCGGTCAGGCCCTTCACGGCCTGGTAGAAGGTCAGGTCCAGGGGGTAGCCCGCGCTGGTCGTGAGGACGAGGTCCGCCGGCTCGGGGACCAGGGCGAGGGCCTGGCGCTCCGCCGCGGCCACGCCCGCCTGGTGGGCCTCCTTCAGGTCGCCTGCGAAGACGCCGGTGACGCGGCGGGACTCGTCCATCGTGACGTTCAGGATGAAGTCCACGCGGGCCTTCCGGGCGACCTCCAGGGAGAAGGCGTGGACGGGGTTGCCGTCCAGAACGCCCTCGGTGGCCCGCTCGTGGGAGAGGATGGAGAAGCCGTGGAAGGCGCGGATGGTGTCCGCCCCGCAGATGCCGGGGCAGATGGCCTTCCGTCCGCCGGAGTAGCCGGCCATCAGGTGGGGCTCGATCAGGGCCGTGGCCACCCGGAGGTCGGCCTCCAGGTAGGTCTTATCGACCCAGATCGGCGCGCCGGAGGAGGTCTGGCCGAGGTGGGCGTGCGTCTCCCGCTCGCGGGCCTTATGGTTGACGATCCGGTAGCGGCCCGCGACCTCCGGGCCGACCATCTCGATCAGCTCGTCCCCCTCGTTGGGCCGGTGCAGGCCGGTGCCGACGAGAATGGTGATCCGGTCGCGTGGGATGCCGGAGGTCTCCAGCGTCCGGAGCAGGGGGGGGAGGATGACGCGGTTCGGGACGGGGCGGGTGATGTCGGAGATGACGACGCAGGCGCTCCGGCGGCCTTTGGCGAGGTCGGAGAGGGGCGGGGAGGCGATGGGGGCGCGCAGGGCGCGCTCCACGGCGGCGGCCGCGTCCGGGAGTGGGGGGGGACAGTTCAGGTTGAGGATGTCGATGTGAAGGCTGTCGGGCAGGTCTATTAGTAGACCGTCTTTGCCGTAGTCGAGTTGGATGCGCATGACGACCTCAAAAATAGAGTGCCGAGTGCTGAGTGCTGAGTGCCAGAAGAAAGTGCTGAGTGCTGAGTGCTGAGTGCTGAGGAAATTCAAAAGCCTCTCAACTCAGGACTCAGGACTCAGGACTGTTTTTTGACTCAGGACTCGTTACTCAGGACTTTTATCTATGTCTGCCCCGGCCTCCCGCCGCTTCAATTCGGCCTCGGCCTCGCGGAGCGCCCCGGCGTCCTCTATGGGCGTGACGGTCACCCCCGGAGAGGGTTTCGGGAAGAGGAGGCGGGACGCCCCGGCCCTTTTGAGGGCGGCGACGGTCCGCCTTCGCGTCTCCGGGTCGGGGCAGAGGGCGATGATCGTGCCGCCCCCTCCGGCCCCGGCCAGCTTGGCCCCGATCGCCCCGCCTTCGAGGGCGGCCTCGATCAGGCGCTCATTCTCCGGGCCGGACCCCCCGAAGTCCCGCTGGATCTCGTGGTTCTCGGTCATCAGCTCGGCCAGGAGTTCCCAGTCCTCCTCCATCAGCGCCCGCTTGCCCACCCGCGCCAGGTGGGAGATGCGGAGGTAGCCCTGCCGGACATCGGGGTCGCCCTCCAGCCACCGCTCCCGGATGGGTTTGTGGACCGTCCCGGAGATGCGCCGGACGCCGGTGTGGGCCAGGACGAAGGGGAGGTCTTTCACGTAGGGGGTCAGGGACTCGACCGTGCCGTAGGGCTCCTCGCCGATGCTCCGGTAGAACTCCTTCTCCCGGAAGTCCATGTAGTTCAGGCCGCCGAAGGTGCACATGTAGGAGTCCTGATACCCGCACAGGATGCCCATGTAGTGGAGGTCGATGCAGCGGGCCATCTCCGCGAGCCGGAACCTGTGGTGGGACCTGCCGAGGAAGGCGAGGAGGGCGTTCATCAGGGCGACGATCATGGCCGAGGAGCTGGACAGCCCGGCGGCAAACGGCACGTCGCAGGCCCACCGGATGCGGCAGGCCACGTCGGGGATGTCCAGAAAGTCCACGACGGCCCTCGCCACGTCGAAGTAGCTGCCGTCCAGGGCGAGGTCGCGGGGGGCGCGGACCGCGAAGCGCCGGCCCGCCACCTCGAAGGTCATCCGGTCCGCAGGCTCGATAAGCACGGCCGCGCGCTCGGCCGTGGAGCAGGAGATGACGGTCCCGCCGTACATGTCCGTGGGATTGCCGATGATCCCGGCCCGGCCGGGGGCGGTGCAGAGGAAGGCCCGAGGGGGCGGCATCGTCATATCTCTCTCAGGCGTTTCTGGATGTACTGTCGAATTAGATAGCCGTAGCGCCGGTCGGTCAGGGCAAAGTCGAAAAACGCCTGGAAGTAGGACTCCGGGTTGCCGATGTCGTAGCGGACCTCGTCGGGCTTCAGCCGGACGCAGCGGACCGTGCGCCCCTGCTTGATCAGGATGCGGATGGCGTCGGTCAGCCAGATCTCGCCGTGGACGCCGGGCGGCGTGACGCGGATGGCGTCGAAGATGTCGGGGTGGAGGACGTAGCGGGCGGCGATGGCAAAACGGCTGGGCGCGTCGGCCGCGGCGGGTTTCTCCACCACGTCCCGCGCGTTGAACTCGCTGCCGATGCGGCCCTTGGGGGCCACGATGCCGTAGCGGCTGACCTGGTCGGGCTCCACCTCGAGCACCGCTATGGTGCAGGCGGCGCTGTGCTTGAGGTGGGCGGCGATCATCCGCCTGACCAGGCCGGCGTGGTTGCCGGACCGGATGACGGTGTCGCCGAGGGCCACCACGAACGGCTCCCGGCCCACGAACTCCTCGGCCAGGCCCACGGCGGCCCCCAGCCCCGCCGGGGCGCTCCGGCCGGCCGGGACGGGCTGGCGGGTGTAGAAAAACTCCACCCCCTCCTGCTCGTAGGGGATCTCGTCCAGGGCGTCCTGGTCGCCTGCCTCGGCCAGGCGGTTGACGAGGTCCGGGTCCCGGTCGAAGTGGTCCTCGATGGATCGCTTGTTGCGGCCGGTGATGAACAGGAACTTTCGGAGGCCCTGGGCGATCATCTCCTCCACCACGTACTGCACGATCGGTTTTCGTCCGATGGGGAGCATCTCCTTGGGCTGCGATTTCGTGGCCGGGAGGAGGCGCGCGCCCAGCCCCGCCACCGGGATGACCACCTTGTCTATGGCCATGAAAATCTCCTTGCGTTCGCATCCAGATCGGATGTATTATAGTCTCACGACAGTCGGCTACGCGCAAAGATAACACGCGGGTTGAGGGAAATCAAGGCAAGAAAGAGACCTTATGGCCGCAGAACAGCCCGCTCCTCCGGAACAGGCCCCGCCCCCTCCTCCTCCCGGCGGGCGGTCCAAACAGTTCGTCTTTCTGATCCTCATTGTGCTGATCGGGCAGATCGGGGTCGGCTACTGGGCGGTCTACCGCCTCCTCCTGCCCAAAATGAAGGCGGAGGAGGAGGGGGTTGTTCAGAAGAAGGCGGAGGAGCACATCGTCGCGGAGGAGAGACACGAGGAGGAAGGGGGAGG
>CAYRZX010000383.1:2197-6386 GCA_964428665.1 uncultured Gemmatimonas sp. | reverse complement strand
TATTGCGCAGAGGGATGTGTCACCAAAAGCTCCCGGCGTCCCAACAGCCATACCCTTATACTCTCGTTCGGAAAATCAGAGGCCGAGCTTCGCGGGAAGGCCGCCGATCATCTCCATCGCACATTCGGGAGATGGCCGAGAACGGTGGAGCAGAGGACGACGGTTCAACTCCAGGTCTCATCCGCATCGGTGGCCCTGGTCTTCGCGTCGCTCTGCGGGGCCTCTTCGGCGGAGAAGCGCGTGCCCCCGCAGATGTTCGATGCGCCCCGTCCCGTCGTTGAGTCCTTCCTGGCGGGCTATCTGTCTGGCGACGGCCATCATACTGAGTCCGGCAAGACCTCCTGCACCACCGTGTCCGAAGACCTCGCCTGGGGCGTTGCGTGGCTGGCGCTGAAGCTCGGCCATTTCCCCGCCCTCTACACGAACGAGGTCGAAGCAGAGCGAACGATAGAAGGCCGCACTGTTCGCACGCAGCCGCGCCAGCATTCGGTCGTCTGGTATGACGACAACGCCACGAGACGGCGGATCACGGAAACCGAAGGATATTACCTCATCCCGATCACCTCCATCCACCGGGAGCCTTACGACGGGGAGGTCTACAACCTCGAAGTCGAGGGCGAGCACGACTATCTGGCCGGGCTGTTCCTGGTCAAGAATTGCCAGAACTACATCACCTCCCAGGCCCTCCGCGATCCCGAGGCTATTTCCCCGCCCCGCGACATCTCGCCGGAGCAGTTCGTGGACCTGGCGAGGCGCTACGGCGCGAAGGTCATCACCAGCACCTACAACGAGCCCCTGATCACCAGTGAGTGGGCCGTCGCCATTTTCACACTGGCCAGAGAGGCCGGCCTCGTCTGTTCCTACGTCTCCAACGGCAACGGCACCCCGGAGGCCCTCGACTACATCCGGCCCTATGTGGACCTCTACAAGGTCGATCTGAAATCCTTCGACGACAGGCACTACCGCAAGCTGGGGGGCACTCTCCAGGCCGTCCTGGACACGATCCGGATGCTCCACGAGCAGGGCTTCTGGGTGGAGATCGTCACCCTCACCATCCCCGGCTTCAACGACGCCGACGCCGAGCTGCGCGACCTCGCCCGGTTCCTCGTCTCCGTCTCCCCGGACATCCCCTGGCACGTGACCGCGTTCCACAAGGACTATAAAATGCAGGACCCGGACAACACGCCGGTGGAGACCCTCCTCCGCGCCGCTGAAATCGGCCGGCGGGAAGGCCTCCGCTACGTCTACGCCGGCAACCTCCCCGGCCTGGTCGGCGACCTCGAGAACACCCGCTGCCCCTCCTGCGACGCCCTCCTGATCGAGCGCTACGGCTACCGCATCCTTCAGAATCGGGTCCAGGACGGGGCGTGTCACAAATGCGGGACGCCGATCCCCGGCCGCTGGGATCGCCAGGAGGGCAACGGGCGTTTCTCCGACTCTCCAGTCCTCATCCGGTTCCCGAAACCCAACGCTTGAGATAGAGGAACGCCATGACCACGACCTATGAGACCCAGATCCGCGACGCCCTCGACGTCCTGTTCGGCCTGATGCAGGACCGCGCGGCCTTTGAGAGGGACAGAGAGGGGCAGTCCAGACACCTTGGGGAGCAGCTCCAGCTCGTCGAGAGGTTGACCTCCGAACTCCCGGACGACGCCCCGGACATGCTTCGCCACTTCCTGGAGAAGCGGAGCTACACGAAGGCCTTCGAACTCCTGATGGATCAGATGTCCCCGGAGGAGCGGGCCGCCTGGAAGCCGGCCTGCGGGCATTAGCGATTCTTAACACGGGATAAAAGACCGAGGCCCTGCTGCGAATGCGGCAGGGCCTCTTTTTATGATTCGCGAATTTTTTAGTTTTTTCTCTTGACATCCCGAACCGGATCGCGTATATTTTCGCTGTCTTGAATATCAACATATCCCATAACGCAGACAGGAGACCGGCATGCCCAGAAAAAAGACAAAGGGTTTCACCGAGCGCGAGGCCGAAATCATGTCCATCCTCTGGGAGCGCGGCAGCGCCAGCGTCGAGGAGATCCGCGAACGCCTGACCGGCCCCCCCTCCGCCAGCACCGTCCGCACCCTCCTTGCCATCATGGCCGACCGGGGCCTCGTGGCCGACGACGGAAAGGGCTACGCCAGACGCTACCACGCCCGGATCGGCCGGGCCGAGGCCCAGGGCCCCGCGTTGCGCCGAATGATAGACACCCTGTTCGCCGGCTCTGCCGAGGCCCTGGTGCTGCGCCTAATGGACGAGGGGGAGGTGGACCTGAACCAGCTCCGGCGTCTTCAGACCCGCCTCCGGGGCGGAGAGGCGAAGTTGTAAGAGGGCGCGATTATGACCTTTGCAAAACTAAGCCGGTAATCCGCCCCCTCGCCCGGAGATGAATCTCCGGGCTACCCCAAATGCGCCCGGCTACGCCGGGCTAAAGCCCGATTTATCGGGCGCATACCAGGTAGCGCGGGGACTTCATCCCCACCCCACCAAACGCTCCCATGAGGTCGCGTTCCCTGCCCTGCTACGGCGGGGGCTGCCATTACCGAAACAGATTCTAAAACGTCATCATCGCGCCCTGAGGAGAACCCTGCCATGACCCTCGACCTGGTCTGTCTCAAGCTGACGGCCCTCCTGATCGACTCCGCCGTCAAGGCGACCCTCCTCCTCACCCTGGTCGCCCTCGCGGCGTGGCTCCCGGCCCGGCGTCGCCCGGCCTGGCAGGGCCTGCTCTGGTCCTCCGCCCTGGTCGCCCTGCTCCTCCTCCCCGTCGCCTCGGCCCTGCTTCCAACGCTTCGGGTCCCCATCCTCCCGCCTGAGCCGGTCATCCCTGAGCCTCCGGCGCTCTCATCCCCTGCCCCGGACGCCTCCCCTGCGCCAGATGCCCTGCCAGCGCTCCCCCCCATCGCCCCTCCTGTCAGGGCCGTCCCGCCTTCGCCCCCTGCGTCGCCCCTGTCTCCCCCGCCTTCAGGGCCTGCGGAGGTCAACTCCCCTCTCCCGACGTGGTTCGAGATGGCGGCCGCCGTCTACCTGGCAGGCCTGCTCTTCTCTCTCCTGCGGGTCGGGGTCGGCCTGTGGCGCACAAACCGCCTGCGCAGAAGCGTCTCGGCCTTCGCCGGCCCGGCGCAGATGGCGCGCCTGAACCACTGGCGCGACCGCCTTGGCGTGAAGGCCCCGGTGGACCTGGGCCTCTCCGACCGCGTCAGCGTCCCCACCGTCGTCGGCATCTGGCGCCCCCTGATCGTGATCCCTTCCCGGCTGATGGAGGAGGACCCTCCGCAGACCCTCGACGGCGTCCTCGTCCACGAACTCGCCCACGTCAGGCGAAGGGACGCCCTCTATAACCTGCTGGGCCTCCTCGCGACGGCGCTCTACTGGTACCATCCCCTGGTCCACCTGACCCGGCGCTGGCTGGCCGGTGCCCGCGAGTACGCCTGCGACGACTGGGCCGTCTCCGTCCTGAACGATGCGGACGCCTACGCCTCCACCCTGCTGGAGGTGACCGCCCGCCTGGACCGCCGCCTGGCCGTGGCCATGGGCCTGGACATGGCCCGCACCGCCCGCATCCTCGACCGCATTGATCGGATCGCGGCACTCGGCAATCGCGTTAGACCCCGCATCGCCCGCCTCGCTGCCACTGTCACCGTCACTGGCCTTTTGTCCGTTGCGATCCTTCTCGGCTGTATGCATCCTATCCGCGCCCGGTCAGCCGTGCAGGAGACATTCGCTAAAAAGGAGTCGTCCGCTGGCGTCACAAGTCATTTGCCCTTATTCGCTATATCCAGACTCGACAGCCTTATAAAAGTTGAATCCCCTGTCCCGCGCAGAACAACGGCACGACCAGAACAGCGTCCGACACAGTTTCCTCTCGGCGCTAAATACGATATCGCTGAGAACAGCGAGCGGGTGTTTCTGAACGGCAGGTTGCTCAGGCGGGGAGAACATTACATCGTAGATTACAAAACCAGGACGTTGTCGTTCCAACCAACCGTGTCCAAAGAGGTTGCCGATTCCACTTCCAACCTCGAAGTCTTGTGGGAATCCAGAAACCCCAAAGCCCTGAACAAGATGACCGCGCCACCCTCAAAAACGGTGAAAATAGAATGGACATGGAAGAATGTAGAGCTGCCTCATAAGAAGGCACCCTGGGAACTCGAAGCAGATTCTTTATTTGAATCAGAGTTCAGGAACCTTCGCT
>CAYRZX010000383.1:0-2097 GCA_964428665.1 uncultured Gemmatimonas sp. | reverse complement strand
AATCCGCCCCTCCTTCGGGCGTGCCCAAAGAGTTCGTGTATCAGATCCCGGAGGCCGGGGAGGTCGCCTTGATCGTCTACAGCAGTATGGGGAGTCAGGTCCGAGTTCTTGTCCATGGCGGGCAGAAGACCGGGACGCATCAGGTGACCTGGGACGGGAAGGACGACCTGGGAAATCCGGTTCCCGGCGGCATCTTCTTCTACGTGTTCAAAAGCAAAGGTATGCAAAAAAGAGGGACCCTGAGGCTTGCGACCGGCAGCCCGTCCCCCGCTGAAAGTCCAGCCCCCGCAAAGGCCGCTGCCCGCGACACCGCGGCTCCCGGCCCCAGCCGTTCGCCTGCGCCCGCCTCGCCCAGACCCGACAGCGCCGCGCCCCGGGGGTCTCGCGCCTCGGCTGCTCCCCCCAAAGTCATTATCCGGCCCGACACCTTTCGCACGACGACGGAAAGGACCTTTCAACTTTCGGAGGCCGGAGAGATCGCCCTGAGCATTTTCACTCCGAAAGGAGATCGGGTTCGTACCCTGATCCAGGGTAGGCTGGAGGCAGGAACTCACAAGGTGACCTGGGATGGGAAGGACCATTTTGGAAATGACGTTCCCAATGGCATGTATATCTGCATTTTCAGAAGAAGCGGCATGGCGCAGAGATTGGAATTTTTGTGGCTGCAGAGATGAATCCGGGCACCCTCAAAGGAGGACGGCATGAAAACGCTCAAGGCCCTGCTGATAACGGCGCTCCTCGCGGCCTCCGTTGCCTTCGCCGAAACCCCGGCGTCCCACCAGGAGGAGACAAGCCGCTATTTTCAGGCGCGAAATCTCATCATGGGGCCGACAAGTCCAGAGGAATGCCTGGATGGTGTTCTGGCCCTTGAAAATCTCCTCAAGGAGTTTCCCAAAACCTATCTCCAGGCGGACATCGCCCGCCTCCTCTTCGACGGCTACGCCAGAGTGATCGACGACCCCCGGGTGCTGGGCGACCTGGCCGAAAAAAACATCGCCTTGAATCCCCACGACGGCGGGCTGTACGAGGACATCGTCCGGGCCTTTACGGACAAGCGCATCCTGCCGGAGCAGGCCCTGATGTACGCCAGGAAGTCCCTGGAGGTCGCTGAACAGCTTCAAATCGCCCATCCTGACAACAACCTTTATCGAACGCGAGTCCCCACAAGGCGCATCCTTTTGGGCAAGGCATATCAGTTGGCCGGGCAGCCAGCGCAGGCGCTGGAGGCGATGAAGCAGGCCCTCCGGGAGGTGGAGGACATGCCCGTCACGGCTTTTATGCCTCCGGCCTCCTCGCAGCCATTGGAGTCGTCTTATCGCAAACAGTACGAAGTGGACCTCGTGAAGCTGGAACTGGTAAGGCTCTACGTTGTGCAAAAGCAGTGGGACCCGGCATACGACCTGACCGGCCAGCTCATGATCTCGTCAGTGATCCGCGACAAGGTTGTCGAACTCTGGCGCACCGCCTATGTGGGCAAGTTCGGTTCGGCGGAGGGAATCAGCGCTGCTTACGCCAGCCTGAAGTCAGACCGGGACAGGCAGCGTCAAACCCGGCTGGCAAAGGCGCGGATCAGGCGTCCCGTGTCGATGTTCAGCTTGAAGACTATCCAGGATGAGCCGATCAGCCTGGAGACCTTGAAGGGGAAGGTAGTCGTCGTGAACTTCTGGGCCGGCTGGTGTGGGCCGTGTTTGCAAGAAATGCCACAACTCAATGACCTGAAGCGCTCACTGGCGCGGGAACCCGTGGAATTCCTGTCGATCAACGTGGACAACGAGGACGATGCGAAACGCAAGGACTCCATAGGGGCCAGGAAAGCGCAACTGGGGTCGGGTTTGACCTACCTGCTGGGAAACGAAGATGTACTGAAACAGTTCGGCGTCAAAACATTGCCCTATACCTGCCTCATCGACCCGGAGGGGAACATCCGCTACGAGCAGACCGGCCTGAGCGCGGACTTCAAGGCGTCCCTGAAGGACCAGTTGGCCTGGCTGCTGGGGGAGGTGGCGGGCAAAAGATAAGCGCCTGCTGCGTATATCCTCGTAGCGCGGGAATGAATGATACTGTTGGTTTATTCGGGGTGATGGTGTATAATAGGCC